>JADJPR010000004.1:0-300000 GCA_016713135.1 Rhodanobacteraceae bacterium
CCACCCGCAGGAGGGCAAAAATCATCTCACTCGTGCACGCATCTGATCCGCTCGCGCATGAGCGCAGCCTGCTCACGGGGTGTGCACTACCCGAAAATGGATCGCCACCGACCGCGATCGGGCGAAATGCATCCGTCAATGGGCAATTTTCACCCGCGCGAGGGTAATAGGGTACTCGGCGACCGACGGATTCTGTCTTCACGCCAGTGCCGGCGCACCCGTCAACAGACGAAATCTGCTCGCTCGCGGATCGCAGTCGTCGGCGCGCGCTCAGCGTCAATGGGTCGCCGCATTCTGGCGCCTCGTCACCCTGTTGCGGCCGTGCGAAGCCACATGGCGCCGCTGCAATGGCCCGTCGTGCCAAAGCAACACGGCATCGCGCCGGTGGTGCGTCAGGCGGTGATGGTGCGCGCGAGCGCGCACGGCGTCGCTCAGTGCGCCGGCGTTCCCAGACCACAGATCGCGGGAATCTGACGCCGGACGGGGAGCATGCTTGCCAGGGTGGTAGAGCGCCGACGCGTACGTCGGCGCTCCCATGCTCACCGCGAGTAGTCCTGCCTCAAGGCGCCGTCGAAAGCTGCCGGTCGACAGGCAGCAGCGTTTGAAACAGCCTCCCGGAGCCGCAGGGGCAGGGGTCGTTGCGGCCCAATTTCTCGGCCAGCACCTTGTCGCCGTTGACGACGCGATAGCCGCGCTTGACCTTGGTTTCGGAGGGGTAACCCTTGCGACGCTTACGCGTGATTTCGAAACATCACCTGGGATTCGATGCGCGTGTTCATGGCACTGCTCCTGCGGCTGCCCGTGGCGGGCGGCGCGCAGCATAGCGCTGCGGCGATAGACTTCCGACACCCTGGCCACGCCTTGCGCCCATGAGCGAACCGTCCGCGACCGATGCCCGCCGCCCGCTGACCAGCCGCAACACCGCCTGGGCGCACTGGATTGCGCGGCGGCTGGCGGCCACCGAGGTCACGCCGAACCAGATCTCGTTGGCGTCGATCGGCTTCGCGCTGGTCGGCGGCCTGCTGCTGCTGCGGCCCGACTGGCCGGTGGCGATGGTGTTCGCGGCGATCTGCATCCAGTTGCGCCTGCTGTGCAACCTGATCGACGGGATGGTCGCGGTGGAGGGCGGCAAGGGCACGCCGGTGGGCGCGCTGTACAACGAGGTGCCGGACCGGGTGGCCGACAGCCTGTTCCTGATCGGTGCTGGCTATGGGGTGGGCCTGCCCGAACTCGGCTGGTTTGCCGCGCTGGTGGCGGCGCTGACTGCGTACATCCGCGTGCTGGGCGGCAGCCTGGGACTCAAGCAGGACTTCCGTGGGCCGCAGGCCAAGCCGCAACGGATGTTCGTACTCACCTTGGGCTGCCTCGCGGTTGCGTGGGAAGGCGTGCAGTACGGCTCGTGGCACAGCCTGTCGGCGGCGCTGTGGATCATCGCCGTTGGCAGCCTGCTGACGGCTGCGCTGAGGATCCGCGCGATTGCCCGCGAGTTGCAGGCATGAGTTGCCCGGGCGGGAGCGCACCGGAGCAGGTGGCTGCATGAACGCACCGATCCTGGTTCTGATCGTCCTGCTCGGAACGGCGGTCATCGCCGGGCTGTTCTTCCTGCTCCGGAAGTCGGCGCTGGGCCAGGCGCAGAAGGCGCAGGCCGGATTGCCGGGCGAATGGGAAGCGCGCACGCTGGGTGGTGTGGCGCACCAGTTGAAGTTTCGCCCGCGCACCAGCGGCAAGAACTCGCAGCCGTCGCTGCTGTCGCTGCGCGTGGCCACCGCTTCGAAGATCGACCTGCAGATCAATCGCGAGAACTGGTTCGACCGATTCTGCAAGTCGCTCGGGATCGCGCGCGAGTTCCAGACCGGCAACCGCCCCTTCGATGACGCCTGGTACCTGCGCGGCGAGATCGACACGCGCTTGGGCATGCAGCTCAAGCAGGGCGAGTTGCGCGGGAAGATCCACGGCCTGATGAGTGCCGGCTTCACCGAGTTGCGCCACCGGCCCGGCTGGCTGCAACTGGACTGGACCGGGTTCGACCCTGGCAAGCACACCATGCCGGGCGAGGTCGAGGTGGCTGCGTTGGCGGCTGTCGGCAGCGCGCTTCCGGCCGCCAGCAATGCGCCGATCCCGCGGCAGACCGCGGCCAAGGCCGCGCTGTGGAGCGTGGTCATCGGCTATGGCGCGTGTTTCCTGCTGGGCTTGGCCTACCCGCCCGTGCGCGAATGGGATCTGTGGCGGCTGGTGCTGCCGGCCGCTGCGCTCAGCTTCGCGATGTTCGCCTGGACCGCGGCCTTCGTGCTGCGCGGCTACTCGCGCTCGCACGATCACTGGATCCTGCTGGCGGTGGCGGGATTGCTCTGCTGCACCATCGGCAGCCGTGGCGTGCTCGGCTGGTGGAACGGCCACGAAGACCCGTCGCCGGTGGGAGTGCAACAGGTGCAGGTGCTTTCCCATTGGACCTCACGACACAAGAACCGCACCACCTACCGGGTCAAGGTGCCCGACTGGAAGCGCGATGGTGCCACCCTGAGCTACCGCGTGGAGCGCCAGGAGTACGACCAGATCGCCCGCGGCGCGCGCACCTTCGAAGTGCGCACCCAGGCCGGGCGGCTACGCGTGGAATGGCAGCACGGATATCGCGTGCTGCCGTGAGGCGCGTCGGGCTGGTTTGAAAGAGCTTTTTTGTCCGCAAAGGACGCAAAGGACGCAAAGAAGAGCAGAGAAATCTGCCTGTGTCGCAATGGCATGGAGGTGCCCTGCAGCACTCAGGTTCCTGCATTCTTCGCGTCCTTTGCGTCCTTTGCGGACAAGAATTCAGTGAGGATGGTGCGCCACGCGACTCACTGCGCCGGCTTCCAACTCGCGCTGCCGAGCTGCCACTCGCCGTCGACGAAGCGCCAGCCGCTCTCGGTGTCGAACAGCTGCCCGGAATCCGGGATCAGGCCGCCGCCGCCGGTCACCAGGATGCGCATGCGCACCAGGGCGCGGTCGCCGTGCATTTCGATCTGCATCCCGCTGGTGACCACGCTGATGCGCTGGTGCTGAAGCGCCACCAAGCGCAGCAAGTTCTGCAGGCCGGGCCGGTCGTATTCGGCTGCGTTGCCGGCAAAGTCCTCGGCGACATGGTCCATGAAGTCGCCGACCTTACGCTCCTCGCCGGCGATCTCGAGCGCTTCGATGGTGTCGCGCAGCGCCTGTTCGCTGGGGTCGCGACTGCATCCCGCCAGCAGCAGGGCGGCGAGCAGGCCGCAAAGGATCAGCCAGTTCGATTTCACGGCGCTTCGCATGACTTCCCCCTGTAATGCGGTTATTTTCGACCAAATCAGCGCCGGGCGCGCGTCCCGGCTGCGGAATTCGATCATCCGAGGAGGGGAGACGATGAGCACTGCACAGGCCATGCCGTGGCTGGCCCAGTATCCGGACGGAACGCCGCCCACCATCGACACCAACGAGTTCCCGTCGGTGGCCGATGTGATGAAGCTGGCCTTCGACCGATACCGCCACCGTCCCGCCTTCGTCAACATGGACAAGGTGCTGAGCTACGGCGACCTGGACCGCCTTTCGACCCAGTTCGGCGCCTTTTTGCGCAACAAGCTGGGCCTGGCCAAGGGCGACCGCGTGGCGATCATGCTGCCGAACGTCCTGCAGTACCCGGTGGCGCTGATGGGCATCCTGCGCGCAGGGCTGACGGTGGTGAACACCAACCCGATGTACACCGCGCGCGAACTGAAGCACCAGCTCAACGACTCGGGCGCCAAGGCGATCCTGGTGCTGGAGAACTTCGCGACCACGCTGGAAGAGGTGATCAAGGAGACTCCGGTCAAGCACGTCATCACCACTGCGGTGGGCGACATGCTCGGCTTCCCGAAGTCCCTGATCGTCAACTTCGTGGTCAAGTACCGCAAGAAGGCGGTGCCGCCGTTCAACCTGCCGCAGGCGATCAAGTTCAACGACGCGCTGGCGCAGGGCAAGGGGCAGCAGATCCCGGCCACCCAGATCGGCCCCGAGGACATCGCCTTCCTGCAGTACACCGGCGGCACCACCGGCGTGTCCAAGGGCGCGATGCTGACCCACCGCAACATGATCGCGAACATGCTGCAGGTGAAGCACTGGTTCGGTCCGAATGTGAAGGAGGGCGAGGAGATCATCATCACCGCGCTGCCGCTGTATCACATCTTCGCGCTGACCTGTAACTGCCTGGTGTTCATGAACGTCGGCGGGCTCAATGTGCTGATCACCAACCCGCGCGACATGGCCGGCTTCGTCAAGGAAATCGGCAAGTACCGCTTCACCATCATCACCGGCGTCAACACCCTGTTCAACGGATTGCTCAACACCCCGGGCTTTGGCGAGCTGGACTTCAGCACGCTGAAGCTGTCGATGGGCGGCGGCATGGCGGTGCAGCGCGCGGTGGCGGAGAAGTGGCAGCAAGTCACCAAGTGCGCGCTGTTCGAAGGCTATGGCATGACCGAGTCCTCGCCGGTGGCGACGGTCAACCGCCCGGACACCAAGGTCTACACGGGCTCCATCGGCGTGCCCGCGCCGAGCACGGAACTGTCGATCCAGGACGACGACGGCAAGCTGCTGGCGCAGGGCGAGGTCGGCGAGATCTGCATCCGCGGCCCGCAGGTGATGAAGGGCTACTGGCAGCGTCCGGAAGAGACCGCCAAGACCATCACGCCCGACGGCTGGCTGCGCACCGGCGACATCGGCAAGATGGACGAGAAGGGCTACTTCTACATCGTCGACCGCAAGAAGGACATGATCCTGGTCTCGGGCTTCAACGTGTACCCGAACGAGATCGAGGACGTCGTCGCCACCCACCCCGGCGTGCTCGAAGTGGCTGCCGTCGGCATCCCGGACGACAAGTCCGGCGAGGCGGTCAAGCTGGTGATCGTCAAGAAGGATCCCAACCTCACCGTCGAGGACGTCAAGGCCCACTGCCGCGCCCAGCTCACCGGCTACAAACAGCCCAAGATCATCGAGTTCCGCACCGAACTGCCCAAGACCAATGTCGGCAAGATCCTGCGCCGCGAACTGCGCGACTCGCCGACCAGCGTGCACAAGCTGCCGGGAGCGTAGGGCCGGCGGGGTGGTTTGCCGGGTTCGGGTGCTGCATGAACTCCGAAGGGCCGGGCGCCGGTTGTGGGTTGTGGGTTCTGGGTTGTGGGCAGCGCGTGTCCTGATGGCCCGCATCGAAGGAGAAACCAGATGAGCACACTGATCCGCGGTGGTACCGTGGTCGATTCGGAAACCAGCTGGCGCGCGGATGTGCTGCTGGCGGACGGCAAGATCGCGGCGATCGGCGAGGGGCTGGAAGCGCCGGCGGGTGCGACGGTGATCGATGCCGGGGATCGGCTGGTGATGCCGGGCGGGATCGATCCGCACACCCACATGCAGCTGCCCTTCATGGGCACGGTGGCGAGCGACGATTTCTACACCGGCACCGCCGCGGGCCTGGCCGGCGGCACCACCAGCATCATCGATTTCGTCATTCCCAATCCGCAGCAGTCGCTGATGGAGGCCTACCAGACCTGGCGCGGCTGGGCGGAGAAGGCCTCGGCGGACTACGGCTTCCATGTCGCGATCACCTGGTGGGATGAGTCGGTGCACCGCGACATGGGCACGCTGGCGCAGGAGCACGGTGTGGCCAGCTTCAAGCACTTCATGGCTTACAAGAACGCCATCATGTGCGACGACGAGGCGCTGGTGTCGAGCTTCAGCCGCTGCATGGAGCTCGGCGCGCTGCCGACGGTGCACGCGGAGAATGGCGAGCTGGTGTTCCGCCTGCAGAAGCAGTTGCTGGCGCGGGGCATCACCGGGCCGGAAGGGCATCCGCTGTCGCGTCCGCCCGCGGTGGAAGGCGAGGCCGCCAACCGCGCCATCCGCATCGCCGAGGTGCTCGGCACGCCGTTGTACGTCGTGCACGTCTCGGCCGAGCAGGCGCTGGAAGCCATCGCGCGTGCCCGCAACGAGGGCCAGCGGGTGTTTGGTGAGGTGCTGGCGGGGCATCTGCTGATCGACGACTCGGTCTATCGCAATCCCGATTTCACCTTCGCTGCGGGCCACGTGATGAGCCCGCCGTTCCGCCCGAAGCACCACCAGGACGCGCTCTGGGCTGGGCTGCAGGCAGGGCACTTGCACACCACCGCCACCGACCATTGCTGCTTCTGTGCGCCGCAGAAAGCCGCCGGCAAGGACGACTTCACCAGGATCCCGAACGGCTGCGCCGGCATCGAGGACCGCATGAGCGTGCTCTGGCACTACGGTGTCGGCAGCGGCCGCCTGACCCCGAGCGAGTTCGTCCGGATCACCTCGACCAACGCCGCGCAGATCTTCGGGCTGTTCCCGCGCAAGGGCGCGATGCGGGTCGGCGCGGATGCCGACGTGGTGGTCTGGGACGGCAACGGCTCGCGCACGATCTCGGCGAAGACCCACCACCAGAACATCGATTTCAACGTCTTCGAGGGCCGCACCGTCACCGGCATCGCCACCCACACCTTCGCCCGCGGACGTTTGTCCTGGGTCGAAGGCGATCTGCGCGCCGAGCGCGGGCACGGGCGCTACCTGCACCGCGCGACGCATGGACCGTACATCGAGGCGAGCGCGCGTCGGCGGGGATAGACCCGTTCAACGCAGAGACGCAAAGGGCGCAGAGGAACGCGGAGAAGAGCGTTCGGAAATGGGGGCTTTCTCTGCGTCTTCGCGCAGCGCCGAGAGCGTAGCCCGATGTGCCGCGAAGCGGCTCACCGGGTGCTTGCCGCAAGTACCCGGGGAACGCGCTGCGCGCATACCGCCGGGCTACCCCTTGTCCGTTGAACACCGAGACGCAGAGAAAAGCGCTTAGGACACGCTTGATGCATTCTCCGCGCCCTCAGCGTCTCCGCGTTTAACCGGCCCGAAAGTGCCAATCACCAGCGGCCGCTGGCGCCGCCCCCGCTGCTGCGGCCGCCGCCGAAGCTGCCGCCGGAACTGGACGAACTGCTGGGCGGCGGCAGTACCGGGAGCACGCGGCGCTCCACGCGCACATCGTGGCAGTGCTGGCAGGTGCTGGTGACCTCGGCCAGGCCGGTGCTGTAACGGGTCGCGGAGGTGATCGTTTTGGATACCGACGACAGCGCGCGCGACTTGCACGCGGTGCAATCGCTGTAGCGGGTGAACCAGGCGCGGCGCGAGAGCTTGTCCACCTGGCCGCAGGCCGGGCACAGGAACACGCGGTAGTCGACGCTGCGCAGCTTTTCCTCGGCCTGCTCGCCGGGCGACAGGTGCAGATCGTCGGCGCTCTCGTCCAGTTGGGTCATCTGCACATTGCAGCGCGAGCACTTGCGACGACCAAGCCCGGTCACCCACCAGAGCATGCGCACGAACTTGTTCAGCAGCCACATCACGGCTGCCGCGAGCGTGCCGAGGATGCCAAGGCCCACTGCGGTTTCGGTGTCGAATTCCCTTGGACTTGCGGGCTCGGCGGCGGCGATGGGCGCCGCCGCGGGCGCGGGACGTGGGGTCTCGGCCTCGAAGGTCGCGGATGCCAGCGCAGTGGGATCGCTCGCGGCCGCCTGCGCGGCGGTCTGGTCGGCGGCAATCGGCGCCTCGGCGAAGCCGGCGAAGGTCGCCGGCAGGTCGCTGGCCGGGGGTAGTTCGGCCGGCCGCGACAGGTCGAGCGCATAGGCCGCGGCGAGCATGCCGCTGGCGCCGGCGACCATCGCCTGGTCGTAATTGCCCTTGCGGAAGCGCGGCACCATCTGCTGCTGCATCACGCGTTCGGCATGGGCGCGGTTGGCGCTGTTGTCGATGCCGTCGCCGAGGATGATCTCGGCAGCGCGGTCGTCCATCGCCAGCAGGAGCAACAGGCCGTCATTGCGGCGGCGGTCGCCCACGCCCCAGCGGTTGAACAGATCGGTGGCGAAGCGCCGGTGGTCGGCGCCGCCAGTGGTGCGGATCACGGCCACGCCGAGCTGGCCACGGTCGCTGCGGTCCAGCGCCGCCGCCAGCCGGTCCAGCTCCGCGCGCGTGTCGGCCGCCAGCAGGTTGTGGCGGTCGGAAACGTAGCTCTGCGGCAGCGGCGGCGGCAGATCGGACAGCGTTTCGGCGCTGGCCGGGGCCGCGAGGATGAAAAAGGCGAGGGCGATCAGGTGGCGCATGGAGGGTCCGTCAATTCCGAGAACGGCATTTGGTCCGCAAAGGACGCAAAGGACGCAAAGGAAAGCGATTGAAAACAAACAGGGCTTGGCAACTCGGTCCGCCAGTGGGTCTATGCAACTGATCCCACACCCATCCCGCTCTTCTTTGCGTCCTTTGCGTCCTTTGCGGACAAATGAATCTTTGGCAGCGTTCGAAAGTGTCGGTGAAGATCACTCCCCATCCGCACCGACCTTCTCGAAGCCCTTGGCGGGATCGCCAGAAGGCGCATCCGCCAGCCAGCGGTCGATCTCCGCGTGGCCGGCGTCGTCGACTGGCTTGAGGCGCATCCACGGTGCGTCGAGCAAATCGTGGGCCTCCAGCAGCGCGCGCACCTCGTCGGCGCTGCCGAAGACATAGACCCAGAAGCCGGATGAGATGTCGCGGCGGCCGTCGGCGGCGCGGTCGCGCTTTTCGATCCAGCCCGGCACCTGGTCGTCGACGATCAGGTGCGAGACCTTGCGCAGGTCCACCTGGCGCAGCACGACCGAGCCATCGTCGGCGGCGTCCCAGGCGATCAGGGTGTAGCCGTTCGGCTTGTCCTGCGGCGCGTCCTCGCCCGGTTTGGGGCGGTCTTTCGCCGCGATCCAGGCCTGGCTTGCGGTGCGCGCGAAGCCGAGTTCGAGGTCGTCTTCCAGGTCGTCGATGTCGGCCTTTTCCGCGCCCGTGTCGTCCGGCTCGAGCGACAGCGAGAGCCAGCGCTCGCAGCCGGCGGTGACCCGCAGGTACTGGCGTCCGCTGGCTTCCGGCTCCTCGCGCAGGTCCTCGACGCGCCAGTCGCCGACCAGCGCCGGATCGCACGCGGCCAGCGGCTCGGCGGGCGGCGACTGGAACTCGACGGTGTCGCAGGCGCCGGTCAGCGCGCCGCCAGTGCCAGCAGCCAGATCCTCGAGTTCACGTCTTGCCCTCCGCAGCCAGCCGCACCAGCACGCTGTCGGCCTCGACGAACTCGCCGACGCCTGCGCGGATCTCGGCGACCACGCCGGCGCGCGGTGCGCGCAGCGTGAGTTCCATCTTCATCGCCTCCATCACGATCACTTCCTGGCCCTCGCTGACCGGCGCATCGGCGTCGACGCGCACGGCGACGATGCGGCCGGGCATCGGCGCGCGCACGCTGTCGCCGCTGGCCTTGGCCTTGCCCTCGAAGGCGAAGGGATGGCGCAGGTTGAGCACGTAGCGGCGCTCGCCATCGTGCGCCAGGTAGCCGTTCGGCAGCGGCAGCACGCGCAGGCGCACCGCGCGGCCGTCGAGCAGGAAGTCGACCGATTCGGCGCCGGCGCAAGCGCCGCGCACGCCCAAGTGACTGGCGCCGATGTCGATGGTGTAGTTGCCGTCGTGGCCATGCGCGGCCACCTCGATCAGCGTTTCGCGGTAAACCAGGTGCTTCAAGCGCTTGCCCGGATGGCCGTGGCGCCAGCCGTCGGCCACTGCCCACGGCGAATGCGGGTCGCTGCCGGTGCGCGCGTGCGCCTGGGCCGCGGCTTCTTCGTCGAGCAGCGCGCGCAGGGTCACCGCCACCAGCACGTCCTGCGGCAGCTCGCGTGCCTGCGGCATCACTTCTGCGAGGTGCTTGTCGAGGTAGCCGGTGTCGATGCTGGCCTCGACCACCGCCGGATGCCGCACCAGGCGTTCGAGGAACTCGACATTGCTCTTCGGGCCGACCACCACGGTGTCCGCCAGCGCGCGCCGCAGCAGGGCCAGTGCCTCGGCGCGGTCGGCCTCGTGCACGATCAGCTTGGCGATCATCGGGTCGTAGTGCACGGTGACGCTGTCGCCTTCGATGACGCCCGAATCCAGCCGCACCTGGGCATTGGTGGCCGGCAGGCGCAGCACCTCCAGCTTGCCGCTGCCCGGCAGGAAGTTCTGCTCCGGGTCCTCGGCGTACAGGCGCACCTCGATGGCGTGGCCGCGGGTGGGCACCGGGCGCTGCGGCACCAACTCCGCCAGCTTGCCGCCGGCGGCGATGGCGAGCTGCAGTTCGACCAGGTCGAGGCCGGTGACCATCTCGGTGACCGGATGCTCCACCTGCAGGCGGGTGTTGATCTCCATGAAGTAGAAATCGCCGGCCGGGCCGACGATGAACTCGACGGTGCCGGCATTCGCGTAGCCGATCGCCTGGCCCGCCTGCACCGCGGCGGCGCCCATCGCCGCGCGCAATTCGGGCGTGACGAAGGGCGAGGGCGATTCCTCGATCACCTTCTGGTAGCGCCGCTGCGCCGAGCACTCGCGCTCGTTGAGATGGATCACCTCGCCGTGATGGTCGCCGAAGATCTGGATCTCGATATGCCGCGGGCGCTCGACGTAGCGCTCCAGCAGCACGCGGTCGCGCCCGAAGGCGCCGCGCGCCTCACGCTGGCAGGATTCCAGCGCGGCGGCGAACTCGTCCGCGCCGCGCACCACGCGCATGCCCTTGCCGCCGCCGCCGTGGGCCGCCTTGATCATCAACGGGAAACCGATCCGCCCGGCCTCGCGCGCCAGCAGCGCGGCGTCCTGGTCTTCACCGGTATAGCCCGGCACCACCGGGACCCCGGCTGCCTGCATCAGGATCTTGGCGCCGGCCTTGCTGCCCATCCGGCGCATCGACTCGGCGCTCGGGCCGATGAACTTGAGGCCCGCCTGCGCCACCGCTTCGGCGAAGTCCGCGTTCTCGCTGAGGAAGCCGAAGCCGGGGTGGATCGCCTGCGCGCCGGTGGCGAGCGCCGCCTCGATGATGCGGTCGCCGCGCAGGTAGGAATCCGCCGGCCGCGCGCCGCCGATCCAGCGCCCCTCGTCCGCCAGCCGCACATGCTGCGCGCGCGCATCCGCATCCGAATACACCGCCACCGTGGCAATTCCCAGCCGCCGGCAGGTGCGCTGGATGCGGCAGGCGATCTCACCGCGGTTGGCAATCAGGATCTTGCTGAACATGCGGCGAGGCCCATCGGCTAGGAGAAACGGTTGGGGTAGGGAGGTAGAAAAAGGAAAAGGGAAAATGGAAAAAGGAGAAGCGGGGCGGGGCAAGCCAGGGGACCGGGATCCTGCCCGATTCCCCGGTGCGTGCTCTTCCCTTTTCCATTTTCCCTTTTCCTTTCTCCCGCTCCAATCAGATCCAGTTCGGTGGGCGTTTTTCGAGGAAGGCGCTGAGTCCCTCCTGGCCCTCCAGCGAGACGCGCAGCCGCGCGATCAGGGCGGCGGTCTGCTCGTCGAGTTTCTTCTGCGCCGCCTCGTCGCGGCCGAAGATGCCTTCGACCAGGCGCTTGGCGACCAGCATCGCGGTGGGGCCGGCCTTGAGCAGGGCATCGAGCTCGCGCTCGACCAGCGCATCGAGCTCCGCCGCGGGCACCACTTCGTGCACCAGGCCCAGCGCCAGCGCCTTGCGCGCGTCGAACAGGGCGCCGGACTGGAACCAGCGGCGCGCGTGGCGCGCGCCGATCGCGGCGACCACATAGGGCGAGATCACCGCCGGCACCAGGCCGAGCTTGCTCTCGGTCAGGCCAAAGCGCGCGTCTTCGGCAGCCAGCGCGATGTCGCAGCAGGCGATCAGCCCGACGCCGCCGCCGAAGGCCGAGCCCTGCACGCGGGCGATGGTCGGCTTGGGCAGGTAGGCCAGGGTGCGCATGAGTTCCGCCAGCTTGAGCGCATCAGCCAGGTTTTCGGCCTCGCCGAAACCCGCCATCGCGCGCATCCAGCCCAGGTCCGCGCCCGCGGAAAACGACGCGCCCTCGGCTGCCAGCACCACCGCGCGGACTTCCGGATCGGCACCGGCGCGGGCCAGCGCTGCGGTCAGTTCCGCGATCAGCTCGGCATTGAAGGCGTTGTGCACGGCGGGGCGATCCATCGTCACCGTCGCCACCCGGCCTGACAGGCCCACTCTTACCATCGCTGCCATGCGTCCAGTCCCCATTTCTGTCGGGATCGAGTCTACACGCGAGCACCCTGGACGCAGTCCCGGGGCGGGCGCGCCTCAGCCGCGTGTGCGCGGACTACTCGAAGCCGTTGCGGAACAGGGGATCCGGCAGTTCGCCCGGCCAGAAACCGCCGCGCAGTGCGAAGCCGCTGCCGCTCGCATCGCCCGCGTCCGGCTGGCCGAAGGTGCCCTCGACACTGAAGCCGCCGCCGGACGAACTGCCGCCGCCGGCGTCCACCGTGAACCAGTCCATGGTGTAGCCGGTGCCTTCCGGGACTCGCTCCTGCTTGCCCCGCGCAGCCTCGCCCGCGGCGAGCGGGGTGCTTGCGACCAGCGCCAGGAGCAGGGCGCAACCAGCGGCGGGGAGCTTCATCGCGGCCTCCTCAGGGTGCGGGCAGGTCCTCGACGCACCAGACCCGGCGGAGCAGGTTGCAGGTGGTCGCGATGCCATCCCAGGGGCTGATATTGCTCACGGCGCCCTCCCAATCTGGGTTCAACCCCACAGTGGTCCCGAAATTCGCGTTGTTGCTGCTGGTCCAGAGCGAGCAGTTGCCAGCACCGACCTGGTTGTTGTTTGCGGAGCCCATGCCCGTGCGAATCCACCCCGTGATCGAATAGGGCGGGCCGTCTCCCGAGTCCGCGCCCTGCACCGCACCGGGAACTTCCTCGGCATAGCGCAGCGAGGTCGTGTCGAAGATTTCCGCCAGCGTGGCCATGTGGTAGCCCGCTGCGCAGGCGGTCAGGGCAGCATTGCCGGCGAATGTCGCGGAAGTCTGGTAGTAGCCGCGCAGCGACGGGCGCGCAACAGCGACAGCGCGCAGTGCATAGGGCGCGGCGGTGAGTTCCTGGCGCGGCGTCAGCAGGGTGAAGGCACCGGCACTGGCGCCGTCGCGTACGCCGATCTCGACGAACTTCTGCTCGCCGTCGTAGGCGTCGCCGAAATCCAGCTTCACCGTGAAGCGGCCCTCGCTGACGCTCACATTGTCCTGCACCGCGGCGCAGCCCAGCGTGCCGCCACCGCTGGCCGCGGCGAACAGGCAGAACTGGAGGTCGTAGCTGCCGCTCAGCAAGGCGCCGTTGAAGCGCAACTGGCCCTGGTAGGTCAGCGCGGTGGTCAGCGGGGCAGCACCCGCCGCTGCGGGAAGCAGGAGGGTCAAGGCAAGTCCGCACCAGCCACGACTGCGCAGCATGTCACGCTCCCCGCTCTCCGGTGGTGTCGTCAGTGTATGGGAACGCGTGCCGCGGCGCCATGACGGTGGGTGCCCTGACGCATGCGGACCGGCGGGTCGACGTCCCGCTCAGCCCACCCAGCGGCGCAGGGCCGTGCGCCGCACCAGCAATTCGTAGCTCGAAAGACACAGCGCCAGCGTCGCCGCCACCGCGCAGACGAACTTCGCCGGCCACGGCCAGCTCAGGTCCATCAGCAGGTACTGGATGGCGAACAGCAGCGGCAGGTGCAAGAGGTACGTCCAGTAGGCGCTGCGCGCGAGGTAACTCAGCCAGACGCGCGGCGCCGCCAGCGTGCGCAGGCCGAGTACCAGGCAGGCGAGCGTGCCCCAGCCGGCGATCACGGACTCGAGCAGGGCTGTCAGCCCGTCGGCATGGGCGTAGCTCAGGCCGGCGTCGATCCGCAGCCAGAAGGCCAGGTAGGCGACCAGGCAGGCCGCCGCAGCCGGAAACAGCCAGCGGCGCAGACCATCCAGCGTGCCGAGGCGCCCGTGCAGCGCCACGCCGAGCGCGTAGAAGGGTCCGTAGACGCCGATCGCCCAGAACTGCGGCAGCAGGCCCTCCGGCGCCGGATGTGGCGCCTGGGTCAGGGCGAAGCCCGGCCACAGCAGCCACGGCAGGCTGAGCGCGACCGGCAAGATGCCCCAGGCCATCCAGCGACCGAGCAAGCCGCCGAGTTCCAGCGCCCGCCCGGCCCAGTGCAGCACGCCGAACAGCAGCAGGTAATACAGGAACCAGAGGTGGCCGGTGCTCGGCGGCATCGCCGGCGGGTCCGGCATCGCTTGCCATTCGCGCAGCATCAGCAGCAGCGGTGGCGGATGCTCCGCGTTGGCGAGTGCCCATCCGGTCGCCGCGGCAATCGTGAAGTGCACCAGCGGCCAGGCCACCAGGAATGGCAGCAGGATGCGCCGCGCGCGCTGGCGCGCCAGTCCGCCCATGCCACGACGCGCGGCGACGGATGCCGCGAAATAGCCGGCGACGAGGAAGAACAGCGGCATGCGCACCAGGTGCAGCAGCCAGACCAGCGCATCCACCAGCGGCGAATGCTGGCGATCCGCCGCCGGCCACCAGGGATGCAGCAGCGGGCTGTAGGCCAGCGCGGCATGGAACAGCACCCCGGCCAGCATCGCCAGCGCGCGCAGGTGGTCGAGCGCGTGGACGCGTGATGCTGCGGACTCGTCGGGCGAGTCCGTTGTAGTGGTGTTCATTGGTGCGACCCTTGTTGGTTGTGCTGAATCGCGAGGGCGCAACGGCTCGCCAGGAGCGGAGGGCACGTTGGCACGTTGGCACGAGGGCACGAGGGCACGAGGGCAAGCCAAGACCTCACCCCAGGTCCGGCCTTTTTTCACTGCGAGAGAGGTCGGAAAAGCAGCACAATCAGTTACTTGCAACGGTCAGGAAGATTGCGAGCCTTTTCGTGCCCTCGTGCCCTCGTGCCCTCGTGCCCTCGTGCCCTCGTGCCCTCGTGCCCTCGTGCCCTCGTGCCCTCGTGCCCTCGTGCCCTCGTGCCCTCGTGCCCTCGTGCCCTCGTGCCCTCGTGCCCTCAGTAGAAAGCCGCCTTGCGCCCGTGCCACCAGGCAGTGAAGCCGAGGGTGACAAGGCTCAGCACGAGCTGCGCCGACAGGATGCCCACCGCCGGCAGACTCCACACGATGTCCTCACTGCGTGCGGGCACCGAGATCGCGTCGATCTGCCCCAGCAGCATGATCAGTGGGTTGACCAGCAGGTTGCTGCCGATCATCGCGAAGATGTTCCAGCCCTCCGACTGCACCTGCATCGCGACCGCCAGCGAAATGCAGTAGGCGAGCAGCACGTGGCCGTAGATCAGCAGCGAGTACACCACCAGGCCATCCGGCAGCGGCGTGGTCAGGATCACGACCAGGGTGCCGAGCAGGAGTACCGCATAGGGCACGCCGAAGGTCAGCAGGCCGCCGGCGAGCTTGGCGATGGTGAAGTCCAGCGGCGACACCGGCAGGCTCATGACGAAGGCCAGGGTCTGCTGCTTGCGTTCCTCCAGCAGCGAGGTGGAGACCGCAAAGCAGGATCCGGCGACCAGCACGACGATCAGCAGCAGCGAGCCGAGGTAGAAGGCCCACGGCCGGGCCAGCCCGAGCAGCCCGAGCGCGAACAGACCGGCGAGCACGTGCGCCGCCAGCGGCTTCTGGAACAGCTGCCAGTCCTTGACGACCAGCAGGCGGATCAGGGGCAGGTTCAGGGCAAGGTTCATACGGCACCTCCAGCGCGAACGGCGGTCACGAAAATGTCTTCCAGCGCCATCGGGTCGATGCGCTGCACGCTCAGGCCAGCAGCACCCAGCCGTTGCGGCAGATCCTCGCGCCAGGCGCGCACCTTGACCTCGACCTGGCTGCCGGCCTGGCGCACCTGGGCCACCTCCGTCCAGTTCGCCACGGCCGGCGGCAGCTCGCCAAGACAAAGAACACGGCGCCAGTTGTCGAGGAAGCTCTCCTTGTCGGCGTGCGCCACCAGGCGGCCATCGTGCAGGAAGGCGATGTGGTCGGCCAGTTGCTCGACATCGTGGGTATTGTGCGAGGAGAACAGCACGCTGCGGCGTTCGTCGCGCAGCACGTCCGCCAGCGCCTCCAGCACCTCGGCGCGCGCGACCGGATCGAGTCCGGTGGTGGGCTCGTCGAGCAGCAGCAGGCGCGGCCGGCGCGCCAGGCACAGCAGCAGCAGCGCCTTGACCCGCTGGCCGTGCGAATAGCCGCCGACGGCCTGCTGCGGGCGCAGGTCGAAGCGGCGGATCAGGTTGGCGGCGTAGGCCTCATCCCACTCCGGGTAGATCCGGCGCACCAGCGCGATGTGCCAGTCCAGGCTCTGGCCGCGGTACAGGCGCATGTCTTCGGCAGCAAAGCCGATGGCGCGCTTGGCGGCCACCTGCTCCTGCGGCAATCGGTGGCCGAGCACGTCGATGGTGCCGGCGTCCGGGGCGGCGAGGCCGGTCAGCAGGCGGAGCAGGGTGGACTTGCCGGCGCCATTGACGCCAACCAGGCCCATGACCTCGCCCTCGGCCAGACTGAGCGAGAGGTCCTGCAGCGCGAAGTGGGCGTAGCGCTTGCATAGTCCGGACACGGCAAAGGCGGCCGTCATGTCGGGTTTCCTTGAGTGGGGGCGGGGATGGCAGCGGCGGCGTCGAGCGTGCTGTCGAGGCGGTGGTGCAGTTCTTCGCGCGACAGGCCCAGGCGTGCCGCGTGGATGACGACCTCGCGCAGGTGGCGATCGAGCGTTTCATCGAGCAGTGCGCGGGCGCGGTCGGGCCGTTCGGCGACCACCGACCCCTTGCCCTGTCGGGTTGCGATCAGGCCGGCGCGCTCCAGGTCCTCGTAGGCGCGCTTGACCGTGATGACACTGACGCCGCTGGCGGCGGCCAGTTCGCGGATCGAGGGCAGCGCCTGGCCCGGCAGCCAGTCGCCCGCCATCACCCGGGCGGTGATCTGGTCGACGATCTGCTGGTACATCGGCCGCGGATCGCTGGCCGACAGGAGGAGTTGCGCGCTCAAGCAGCATCACTGTGCATGTCGTATATGCACAGTATGCACAGTGTATATCTAGTCCGCAACTACCGCGGGTTCAGCGCCAGCGGCAGAGGATTTCCTCGCGATTGAAGCCGCGCATGTCCGGATTCCACGGCAATTCCGTTCCCACGAAGGAATCCCCGCGCCACGCCCATCCAGGGCAGGGGCTGCGGGCCCGGTTGGACTCGACGGAGCATGCGGTCATGAAGACGGTCAGGTTGGCAGGTTTACTCGGTTTGGGGCTGCTGGCGGCGGGATCCGCCGGGGCCGTGGACTACCTCGGCACCAATGTCGGTGCCATTCCCGACAACGATCCGAACGGCAGGTTCGTGAGTTTCAACACCGCCGGCTTCCAGGGGCCGGTAGGTCACGTCCGGGTCAGCATGAACCTCACGCACTCCTTCGTCGGCGACCTGCGCGTCACGCTGTTCTCGCCCGGCCTCAGCGGCCAACTGGTGCTGTTCTCGCGCGCCGGTTACAAGCGCTCGACCAATCCCGGAGCGGGCGCCAACCTGTCCGGCAACTACGTCTTCGACGACCAGCTCGGCGTCGATCTGTGGTCGACAATTGCGCCGCTCTCGACCTCGCAGGATGTGCCCCAGGGGGCGTATCGCACCAGCACCGCCGGGGCGCCATCGGTGTCGGATGCCGGCGGTTGCTCCACCCGACTGGACCTGGCCTTCGGTGGGTTGAACCCGGCGCAGGCGGGCGGCACCTGGACCCTGCGCATCGTCGACGCCGCCAACGGCGATGTCGGCACTATCAACTCGGCCACCCTCACGCTGGAGGCCGCGCCGGTGATGTTCGCGTCCGGTTTCGAGTCGGGTTTCAGCGGCCCGATGGCAAGCGCTTCCCCGGTTCCGGGCAATTGCAGGAAGGCCCAGTTCGACTACGACGGCGATGGTCGCAGCGACTATGTCACCGTGCGCAATACCGGTGGCGGTGCCGGCGGCGCGATGAGCTGGAATGTGCTGCTGAACAACGGTGCCGGCGGCAACACTTCGCAGAACTTCACCCACGGCATTGCGTCCGACGTGTTCACGAACATGGACTTCGACGGCGACGGCATCACCGACGCGACGGTTTGGCGCCCGAGCACCGGCAGCTTCCTGGTGCGGCGTTCCTCGCGTCCGCTCGATGTCCCGCTCGAGATTCCGCACGGGATGATCGGCGACAACCCGCGGCACGGCGGCGACTACGACGGCGATGGTGTCGGCGACGCCACGGTTTTCCGCAGTGTTCCTCCGGAGGGTACCCCCTCCCTTTTCCAGATCCGCCTGTCCTCGAACGGACAGTTGCGCACGCTGGTGGCAGGAGAATCGACCGCTTTCCCGGCCGCCGGCATCGACCTCAACGGCGACCACGTTGCCGACGTCTCGGTACAGACGGCCAGCGGCGGCGCTGGCCGTTTCCGCCAGTACGACGGCAACAGCGGCTTCAATTTCCTCGACACAACCCTCGGCCTTCCGTCCGACGCCATCATCGTCGGCAACCACGCAGGAAATTCGCGCGGCGACATCACGGTTGCACGCGGCGTAGCCGGTGAGATCAACTGGTTCACGCGCGAGGCGATCACCGGTACGGTCCAGCCCACGGTGGTGTTCGGCGCCGCTGCGACCGATTTCCTGTTGACCGGCGACTACGATGGCGACGGCCTCGACGACCACGCCGTGTGGCGGCCCAGCGCGATGCCCGGGCAATCGAAGTTCCTGATTCGTCGGTCGACCGCGCCGGCCACCCCGCTCGAAGTGTTCAGCGGAGCGAACGGCGACTACCCGGTGGCCAATTCGCGGGTCAACTGAGCGCGCTGTTGCCACCAGGGCTGGCGCTTGCCTGGCCCTTGCCTTGGTTGCTGAAAGCGCAGCCGCTCGCCTGGGCTGCGCTGCTGGCCGCCCTGCTGCGGGCGCGTCTTCCGCACGCACGCCTGGCTTGCCTGGCGTGCGCGCTGGACGCTGCCGCGAATGCTGCGGACCGCTGGCGCGACGGGCTGGCCGCAGTGCGCGAACGCCTGTCGACCTTCGCAGCCCGAAAGAATCGCCGCCAGGGCCGCCAGCACACCTGCCTGCCACGCCGAAGACGTACAATCGGCGCTCGGTCCAAGGTAGGGCCTGGTCATGAAACTGCGTGGTCTGCTGTGGGTAGTGGCGCTCGCCGCCAGCGGTTCGCTGGCCGCGTGGACGGCCTTGTGGGACTGGGATTCCGAGCCCGACCTGCCGGGCCCGCTGGTTGCGGGAAAGGCCATCGACAAGGAAGCCTTCATGCTGGCGCGCGCCGAGCAGATCGCGCTGATGCGCGGTATCGACGTGCAATCCGAACGCAACTATTCACCGCTGTGGCGCGAGCAGGCGATCGCCGAGTTGACTGCTGCTGAGCGGACGCGTTCGCCGGACACCAGCACCACCGCGTGGACACCGCTCGGCCCGGCGCCTATCCCGAACGGCCAGACCGTAGGGACCACCACCGCGGTCTCCGGGCGCGTGATTTCCATTGCCGTTCACCCGAGCAACGCCGACATCGTCTACGTGGGTACCGCGAGCGGCGGCCTCTACCGCAGCACCAACGGCGGCGGCACCTGGACGCCGCTGATGGACGGCGCACTCAGCCTCGCGATCGGGTCGCTGGCACTCGCGCCTTCCTCGCCGGACACCCTGTACGTCGGCACCGGCGAGCCGAATTTCTCGCTCGACAGTTACTTCGGCGTCGGTCTGTACCGCATCGACAACGCCTCATCGGCCAATCCGGTCGTCAACGGACCATTCAACAAGGACGCCGGCAACAACGATCTGTTCACCGGACGCTCGATCAGCGAGATCCAGGTGCATCCCACCCAGCCGGGGACCATCTTCGTGTCCACCGGTTCGGGCGTCGGCGGCATCGGCGCGAATACCAATCCGACTCTGCCTTCGCGCGGCGTGTTCCGGTCGACCACCGCGAATACCTCAAACCCGGTGTTCGAGCGCCTGACCGGGCTTGCCGGCAACAACAACTTCGCGGTCCGCGACATCGCCATCGATCCGCAGAATCCCAACTTCCTGGTCGCCGCGGTGGTCATCACCAGCAACGCGCTCGCCGGCATCCACGTCAGCACCGACGCACTCGGCGCCACACCCACCTTCACGCAGAGGGTGAGCTTCAATTCGGCCAGCACCAACGACGTGAATTCCGAAGTCGCGATCCAGCGTTCGATCGGTGCGCCGCTTCCAACCGTCTATGTCGCCACCGGCAACGCCGGCGGCACGCTGCTGACCAACACCGATGGTGGCGGGGCCAACTGGCCGGTCCAGATCGACAACAATTTCTGCACGCCGCAGTGCTTCTACGACATCGCTGTCGCCGTGGCGCCCAACGATCCCACCCGGGTCTACCTCGCCGGTGCGCCGGCGGTTCCCTTCGCATTCAGTACCACCAGCGGCACCGCGTTCACGATCTCCAGCAACGGCCTGCATGTGGATTCACACGCGATCACGGTCGCGCCCGGCACGCCCTCGGTGATCTACCTCGGCACCGACGGAGGCATCTACCGCTCCAACGACAGTGGCGCCAGCTGGAATGTGCTGAACAACGCCACCTTCAGCGCCACCCAGTTCCAGAGCCTCGCGACCCACCCGACCCATCCCGAGCTGATGATCGGCGGCACCCAGGACAACGGCACCCAGTTGCGCAATCCGGACGGCAGCTGGTTCCGCACCGACGGCGGCGATGGTGGCTTCACGCTGATCGACCAGAACGCCACCGGCACCGCCTCGGTGACCATGTACCACACCTATTTCAACAACACCTCGCAGATGGCCTACGCGCGCGTGACCACGCTGGCGGGCGCGCAGGCGCAGAGCTGGAGCGCATTTGGCTGCGGCTTTGGCGGCGTGACCGCAAACGGAATGACCTGCTCAGCGTCGGCGATCCTGTTCTACGCGCCGATGGCGCTCGGGCCGGGCACGCCGAACACGCTCTATTTCGGCTCCGACGTGCTCTACCGTTCCAGCAACAGCGGCACCTCGGTGGTCAAGGTCAGCCAGGAACCGATCAGCGCCGGACAGGCGATCAGCGCGATCGGCATCGGGCCCACCGACGACGGCCTGCGGCTGGTCGGCCTGCGCAATGGCGGACTGTTCCGCGCCACCGGCGCGTCGACCACCTTGACCCCCATCGATCCGGTCGGTGCCGGAAGCGTGATCCCGGATGTATACATTTCGCGCATCGTCATCGACCGCGCCAATGCCAACATCGCCTACGTGGTGCTGTCGGGATTCCCGGGAGCCGGCCAGACGGTCTACAAGACCAGCAACCTGCTCGCGGGCGCGCCCACTTTCAGCGCTTCTGCGACCGGCGTGCCGAACATCCCGGCGAACGCCTTCGCGATCGATCCGGCGAGCTCTTCCACACTCTACCTCGGCACCGACATCGGGGTGTACCGCAGCACGAATTCGGGTGCCAGCTGGGCACCTTTCGGCAGCGGCCTGCCGCGCGTGCCGGTGTTCGACATGGCTTTCCAGGCGCCTTTGGCGGCGGGTGGGCGCGGCGCCTTGCGCATCGCCACGCATGGACGCGGGATCTGGGAGATCGCCTTCGACGGCATCTTCCGCAACGGCTTCGAATAATCAGCGCGATTGCAAGTCGAGCGCCTTCCGCATCTGCGGCAGGCGCTCGATCGCGTCGATCAGGGCCATTGCCAGCACGGCAGATCCGGTCCGCAACCGCCACGGGTTCAGCGCCAGCGGCAGAGGATCTCCTCGCGATTGAAGCCGCGCCGCACCCAGATGAACAACGCCAGGTCGATGGCGAGGAAAGCCACGCAGGCGCCGATCAAGGCACCCAGGTGCATCACGAGTGCCGGCCCGATCAAGGAGAACAGGATCAGCAGCACCGGTATCAGGATCAGCGCGGTCACCTGGTTGGCCGCCTGCGGGTCCTGCATGCGTGCGGACACGCGCAGGCACACCAGCGCCGTCATCGCACCGATCTCGGGCGCGAGCACGAACACGCCGATCCAGTAGTAGGCATCCGGCCACACCAGTACACCGTTCGCCCACCAAAAACTGGCGACCGAGGCGATCGCGCCGATCAGCGCGGCGATCCACGAGGCGATCACGGCCGGCGCCGTCACCGCGAGCATTTTCGCCAGCAGGAACTGGCGGGTCGCCATCGGCGTGGCGAGGACCGGCTCCAGCGTGCGCTGCTGCTTTTCGCCGACGATTGCGTAGGCGCCGGCGATCGAGACGATCGCCACCGGCATCAGCAGGAAGTAGCCGGCAGCGAGCCGCAACGAAAACACCGCTGCGGCCTGGGCGACGTCGATACCCTGGGCGGTGGCCAGCAGGGTCGCCGCGTTCAGCATCGACTGCATCTGCGGGTCGATCGGCGCCTTGCCAGCCAGCGCGGAGGCGGTGGCCAGCGCGATGATCGCGGGCAGCGCCGCGCCCACCAGCGGCATGATCAGGTACACCGGCCAGAGCATGCGGTTCTGGCGCTGGTCGAGGAATTCGCGCCAGAGCATCCAGCGCAGGGCGGACAGGGTCTTCATCATCGGCGCGCCAGCAAATCGAGGTAGCGTTCGCGCAATCCGCGGGTCTGCGGGCGCACTTCGAGCAGTTCGACGCCGGCCGCGACCAGTGCAGCGACCAGCGCCGGGACCTGCCCATCGGGATCGTCGACGGCTAGCAGCGCGCGCCCCTCGCCCTGTTGCAGCAAAGTGCAGCCCGGCGGCAGCGCCAGTCCCGTTGGCAGCGCGGCGCGGCTGCGCACCAGCAACTCCGGTCTCGCATCGCCGCCGAGGCGCTGCGGCGGGCCGTGGTAGATCGCGCGGGTATCGAGTACCAGCACGTCGTCCGCCAGCGCCTCGGCCTCCTCCAGTGTGTGCGTGCTGAGCACGATGCCGCTGCCGCCGTCGCGCAGTTCGCGGATCAGCGCGTGCAGCTCCTGGGTGGCCTTCGGATCCAGGCCCGCGGTGGGCTCGTCGAGGAACAGCAGCGCCGGCCGGTGCAGCAGCGCTCGTGCCAGCGCCAGGCGCTGCTTCATGCCCTTGGAGTAAGTGCCGACCAGGTCGCCCGCGCGGTCCTGCAGGTGGAAGCGCCGCAACTCCTCCGCGCAGCGCTGGTCGACCGCGGCATCGTCCAGCCCCTGCAGGCCGCCGAAGAAGCGCAGGTTCTGCAGCGCGGTCAGGCGTTCGTAGAAACCGGGCGCCTCGGGCATCACGCCGCAGCATGCGCGGATCGCGTCGTTGTCCTCGTCGCGCTGGCCGAGCGGGTGGCCGCAGACCTGGGCGCTGCCGCTGCTCGGCGCCAGCAGGCCGCTGAGCATGCGCATGGTGGTGGTCTTGCCGGCGCCATTCGGCCCCAGCAGCGCGAGCACGCGCCCTGGCTGCAGCTCGAAGCTCAGCGCGTCCACCGCGACGCGCGTGTCGAAGCGCCGCGTCAGCGCCTGGGTGGCGATCAGCGGCGCACCGGCCATCTCAGTGGCCCTTGAACTGCGCCGGGCGCTTTTCGAGGAAGGCGGCGGTGCCTTCGCGCATGTCCTGGGTGGACGCGGTCACCGCAAACAGATGGGTTTCATAGGACAGGCCCTGGTCGAGCGCCATGTCGCCGCCGAGGATCACCGCATCGAGGATCGCGCGCAGCGCATGCGGCGCCGAACGGGCCAGTTGCGCGGCGATCTTCGCTACTTCGGCATCCAGATCCGCGGCCGCCACCACGCGATTGACGATGCCCAGTTCCAGCGCACGCTGCGCGCTGATCGGGGCGCCGAGCAGGCACAGTTCCAGGGCCGCCGCGCGGCTGGTGAGCCGGGTCAGGCGCTGGGTGCCGCCGAAGCCAGGCAGGATGCCGAGATTGATCTCCGGCGTGCCGAGCTTCGCCGTGTCCGCCGCGATGCGCAGATGGCAGCACATCGCCAGCTCCATGCCGCCGCCCAGCGCGAATCCGTTAACCCGCGCGATCACCGGTTTCCCGAGGGTTTCGATGCTGCGCATCATGCGCTGGCCGGCCTCGGAGAAATCGCGCGCTTGCACTGGCGTGGCGCTGGCGAACTCGGTGATGTCGGCACCGGCGACGAAGGCCTTGGCACCCGAGCCGGTGAGCACGATGACCCGCACTGACGCGTCCGCGCGCGCGGCGTCGAAGGCCTGCTGCAACTGGCCAATGGTGGCGTGGTTCAGCGCGTTGAGCTTGTCGGGACGGTTGACGCTGATGGTGCGCACCGCGTCCTGGTCGCTGACCAGCAGGTTGGCGTAGCTCATGGTGTGGGCCTCGGGCGACTGCAAAGCTTTGCATTCTACCCAGCCTGCGCGGCGAGGGATCAGCCAAAAGTACGTAGAGCTTCGTGGCGATGAACGGTATGGTCGGGAAACGATCATCGAAAAAGGGTGAACCCATGCGCAACTGGATGCGGGCCATGCTGGCGGGAGCTGCGCTGTGGTGGACGTCCGGCGCGCAGGCTCAGGTGACGCCGGACCCGGTCAACCTGACAGCCCTCTGGTACGACCAATCCCAGGCCGGCCACGGCGTCAATGTGGTGCACCAGGGCAGCATCCTGTTCGTCGCCTGGTACGTATACGGCAGCGACGGCAAAGTGCTGTGGCTGGTCGCCGCGGCCACGCGCCAGGCGGATGGTCGTTACATCGGCCCGCTGAACAGCTTCAACGGCGTGCCCTTCAACCAGATCAACAACGCGCAGTCGAACATCGCGACCAATCCGCGCGGCGAGGCGCGCCTGTCGCTCGGCACCGATGGCAAGCTCGATTTCGCCTACACCGTGGACGGCATCACCCAGACCCGTCGGCTGGAGAAGGCCGCGTTCGTCGCCACCCCGCCGACCTGCACCTTCACCACCGCCTCGCGTGCCTCGGCGACCAACTACACCGACGTCTGGTGGCGCGAGAGCGAGTCCGGCTGGGGCCTTTCGGTGGTCCACCAGGGCGATCTGATCTTCATCGCCTGGTACACCTACGGGAGCGATGGCAAGCCGATGTGGGTAACTGGCCTGGCCACGCGGCAAGCCAACGGAAGCTACACCGGCGACCTCAACCGTCCCGCCAGCGGCACCGCCTTCAACCTGATCAACGGGCCGGCGACCACCTTCCCGGTGCCGTTGGTCGGCAATTTCTCGCTGAGCTTCAGCGACGGCGAGAACGCCACCTTCAACTACACCCTGGACGGCGTGACCCAGAGCAAGGCGATCACGCGCCTGGTCTATGTCGGCGCCGACGTGCCCAAGACCGTGTGTGCGACCAGCACCGGCGGCGGTGGCGGCGCCGCGCTGACCAGTTGCGACCCGGGTCTGAACGCCGGCGACTTCCGCACCTTCCGCTTCAACAACGGCAACCCCGACAGCACCGAGCGGGTGATCGGCCCCGGCACCTTCCAGGGCCAGAACGTGATCATCGTCGAGCAGTACGATCCGCAGAACGTGATCACCGGCCGCAGCTACCAGCAGATCGACGCCGACGAGATCCGCACCATCGCCACCGAAGGCTTCCAGAACGGCGCGGTCGCGATCACCACGGTCTACAACCCGCCCGCGAAGTTCATCCGCGTACCAGCGGTCAACCAGACCTACACCCACAACTACGTGGGCACCTCCAGCGGTTCCGGGCTCAACTACACCACCCAATACACCGAGACCATCAAGCGCGAGGCGGACGACGCCGAAGACCCGCCAGCGGGCAACTTCAACGCCTGCAAGTTCAAGCGCGACATCGTTACCGTCACCTTCGGCATCACCCAGACGGTCAACATGGACCTGTGGATGTCGCCGCAAGTGGGCAACATCCGCTCGCGCACCCGCACCTCGGCCAGCAGCGGCGAGATCCAGATCGACCTGCTGCGGGCAAGGGTGAACGGAGTGAATTACGGCAACTGAGCGGCTGCCGCGGTTGTGGGTTGTGAGTTGTAGGTTGTGGGCGGCAAGAACCGGGTTCCGGACTTGCCGCTCTTGATCCTGCTGCCCACAACCCACAACCCACAACCCACAACCCACAACTCAGAACCCAGGCGGAAGCGCCGCGTCATCGCCCCGTCGCCATCCATCCGCTACACTGTGCGCTCCGCCCCCATGGGCTCCGTTGTCGTTGTGGATGAACGAGGATTCCCCTAGTAGCAGCGGTTCCGCGCACCAGCGCTCCTGGCTGGAGCGATTGGGTCAGGCCTTTTCGGGCGAGCCGCGGAACCGCGAAGAACTGATCGAAGAACTGCGCCACGCCCGCGAGAACGGCCTGGTCGATGGCGATACGCTGGCGATGCTTGAAGGCGCGCTCAGCGTGTCCGACAAGCAGGTTGCGGACGTCATGGTGCCGCGCGCGCAGATGGTCTGGGTGCCGATCGACGCGTCGTTGAACGACGTGCTGAGGATCGTCACCAAGTCCGGCCATTCGCGCTACCCGGTGCACGGCGAGGACAAGGACGAGGTGCTCGGCCTGCTGCTCGCCAAGGACTTGCTGCGCCACTACGCCAGCGGCGAGGCGGATTTCGAGCTGCGCCGCGTGCTGCGGCCGATGACGTTGATCCCCGAGACCAAGAAGCTCAACGTCCTGCTGAAGGACTTCCGCCTCAACCGCACCCACATGGCGGTGGTGGTGGACGAATACGGCGGGGTGGCCGGTCTGATCACCATCGAGGATGTGCTCGAGGAAATCGTCGGCGAGATCGACGACGAGCACGATGCCGAGGACAAGCCCGAGGTGCACATCACGACCCAGCCGGATGGCTCGTGGACGGTGCAGGCGCTGACCCCGGTGGAAGATTTCAACGCCCATTTCCACGTGGACTTCGACACCGATGCGGCGGATACCGTCGGCGGTCTTGTGACCCAGGCATTCGGGCACCTGCCCGAGCGCGGCGAGGCAGTGGACCTCGGCGGATTCCGTTTCGAGGTGGCCAAGGCCGACGCGCGCCGCCTGCACCTGCTGCGCGTGCGGCCGGTCGCAGCGTGACCGCGGTCCTGCGTCTGCTGCTGGCGCTGTGCTGCGTCTGGCTGGCGCCGGCGCGCGCGCAGGAAGTGGTGGCGCCGGCGCTGCCCGAGGTCAGCCTGGTGACGGTCGAACCGGGTGAGCTCTACTGGCAGCGCTTCGGCCACAACGCGATCCTGCTGCGCGACCCGGTGGGCGGGCGCAGCATCAGCTACAACTTCGGCTATTTCGACTTCGCGCAGGAGGATTTCCTGCTGCGTTTCCTGCGCGGGAAGATGCTGTACCAGGCAGTCGCGCTGGACGGCGAGGCCGACATCGCCGGCTACCTGGCCGATGGCCGTCGCGTCTGGGTGCAGCGCCTGAACCTGGCGCCCGAGGCTGTGGCGAAGCTGGCCGCGCATCTGGAGCTGCATGTGCTCCCGGAGCATCGCGATTACCGCTACGACTACTACACGATCAACTGTTCGACCAAGGTGCGCGATGCACTCGACCTGGCGCTGGACGGCGCGCTGGAACGCGCGACCTCGCACCGCTCGCGCGGTTGGAGCTGGCGCCGCTACACCCGGGCGTTGGCGCGCGATGTCTGGTGGATGTACTTCGGCACCGACCTGCTGCTCGGGCAGCCGGTGGATCGGCCGCTGTCGATGTGGGAAGAGGCTTTCATCCCGGCTGAGCTGATGCGCCATGTGGCCGAGCTGAAATTGGCCGACGGCCAGCCGCTGGTGGCTGACACCGAAGTGCTGCCCGCAGGCGCCAGCGCCGAGCCGCAGGCCCTGGAGGCACCGGACTGGCGTGCCGGCTTCGCGGCCGCGGGCCTGGGGCTGGCCGGCCTGCTGGTGCTGTTCGCGCGCCTTGCGGAGCGCGGCGGCGCGGCACGCTGGCCGCTGGCGCTGACCGGCGGCACGCTGGCATTGGTGCTTGGTACCTGCGGCTGGCTGATCGCGGGTCTGTGGCTGGGCACCGACCACGCCGCCGCATGGCGCAACCAGAACCTGCTGCTGGCCTCGCCGCTGTGGTGGCTGAGCCTGCCGGGCTGGTGGCTGCTGGCCACGCGGGACCACCTCGCCGGTGGCATTGCCCGCCTGGCCCTGCTCAGCGCATGGATCGCGCTGGCCGGCATCGCGCTCGGCGCCTTTCTCAAGGTCTTCCGCAGCTTCGATCAGGGCAATATCGAGTGGCTGCTGCTGCTCGGTCCGACGGTGCTGGCCATGCGCCATGTGTTGGCCCGGCGCTGCCAGGGGCGCGTCCCCGCGCGTTGAATCGCCCGGCGGCACAGGCGCATCATCCGCCGCGCCCGTGAACTGATCGAGGTGCGCATGGCTGTGCCCGTTTCCGCCGATGCGCGTCCGCTGTCGACTGCGACCTCGGGGCCGTCTTCGCCCGGTAGTCCGGTCGTCAACTGCGTGGCCTATGCCAATACCGGCAAGCGCCTGTACGACACGACGCTGGACCAGATCAGCGATGTGCTGGCCGAGCCGGATACTTTCATGTGGCTGGGCCTGCATGAACCGGACGAATCGCTGCTGCTGAAGATCCAGGAAGAGTTCGGCCTGCACGACCTGGCCATCGAGGACGCGCAGCACGCGCACCAGCGGCCGAAGATCGAGGTCTATGACGACACCCTGTTCATCGTGGTGCACACCTCGCAGTTCGTCGATGGCAAGGTGCAGTTCGGCGAGACCCACATCTTCGTCGGCAAGCGCTTCCTGATCACGGTGCGCCACGGCGCCTCGTTGAGTTATGCCCGCGCGCGCGCCTCCTGCGAGCAGACGCCGGAGATGCTGGGCTTCGGACCCAGCTTCGGCCTGTACGCGGTGCTAAAGCGCGAACTGGTCACGTTGCGCCTGGCGGTGACGCCGATGCACGACATCCTGAACCAGTTGCAGCGCTTCTTCCCCGGCCTGATCCACGAGGAAGTGCGGGTGTATTTCCGCGACGTGTTCGACCATGCGGTGCGCATGAGCGAGGCCACCAGCACGCTCGGCGAGATGATCTCCGCGGCCTTGCAGGTCAACCTGGCGATGGTCTCGGTGGGACAGAACGAAGTGACCAAGCGGCTGGCCGGCTGGGCGGCGATCCTGGCGATCCCGACCACCGTGGGCGCGATCTACGGCATGAACTTCGAGAACATGCCCGAACTGAGCTGGGCGTACGGATATCACGCAGCCGTCAGCACCCCCGTGGCGATGTGCCTTGCGCTCTACCTGCGATTGAAGAAGACGGGCTGGCTATGACTGCGCAAGATGCTGTGCAACTGCGCAGCGCCACCTTGAGCGACTGCGAAGCGCTGGCGCGGCTGCTGGGTGGCATGGGCTATCCGGTGGACCCGGCGGCGCTGGAAGAGCGCCTGCGGCCACTGCTGGCGGACAGCGCGAATCACCTGGTGCTGGTGGCCACCGTGAACTACGTGGTCGCCGGCGTCATCGTCGGCATGCTGACACCGATGCTCCAGCACGAGCGGCCGCTCGGCCGGATCACCGCGCTGGCGGTCGACGAGGACCAGCGCGGGCTGGGCATCGGCAAGCGGCTGGTTGCCGGGGCGGAACGCTGGTTCGCCAGCCGCGGTGTGACCCGGCTGGAGCTGACCAGCGCCGAACAGCGCAGCGACACGCATCGCTTCCTGCGCGCAGTCGGTTTCCGCGAGAAACGCCTGCGCATGGTCAAGGACCGCCATTGACGGCACCGCCACCGCGACTGACTGATCGTTGCGCGCCCCCAAATCCCGACAGCCTCGCATGAGCCACCCGCAATCGATGAAGACCGCATTCCTGACCGGCGCCAGCGGTGGCGTGGCCCGCGCGCTGGCGCACCGCTTGCGTGAGCAGGGCTGGCGCCTGGTGCTGGTCAGCCGCGACACCTCGCGCCTGGACCCGGGCGAGCACGACGTGCTGATTCAGACGGATGTTTCCACGCCCGGCGGCGCCGAGGCGGCCTTCGCGCTGGCGGTGGACCGCACCGGCCGGGTGCCCGATGCAGTGGTCAACTGCGCCGGCAGTACGCTGATTGCGCCGCTCGGGCGAGTCACCGCCGAGGCCTTCCGCAACTGCATGGCGGCCAATGTCGACACAGCATTCTTCACCGTGCAGGCCTACACCAAGGCGCTCGCGGCGGCCGGAAACCGGCCGGGCTCCATTGTCCTGTTCAGTTCCGTGGTGGCGGGCCTCGGGGTCAGCAATCACGCGGCCATCGCCACCGCCAAGGGCGCCATCGAGGCGCTGGTGCGCTCGATCGCGGCTGATTTCTCGCACCTGGGCGTGCGTATCAATGCGGTGGCGCCCGGTCTGATGCGCTCTCCGATGACCGAGCGGATGCTGGTCAGCGAGCGCAGCCAGCAGAGCGTCGCGGCGCAGTATCCGCTGGGTCATTATGGCGATTCGGCCGATGGCGCTGCCGTCGCTGCGTGGTTGCTCGGGCCGGATGCACGCTGGATCACCGGCGAGGTGATTCACCTGGACGGCGGCTTCAGCGCGGTGCGCCCCACCGTGCGCAGCGGATCCGTCTGATGGCCGTCGCCCTGGTCTGGATGCGGCGCGACCTGCGCCTGGCCGACAACCCGGCACTGCACGCGGCGCTGGCGGCCGGATATCGGCCGGTCCCGGTTTACATCCACGCCCCGCAGGAGGAATCGCCGTGGGAGCCCGGCGCGGCGACGCGCTGGTGGCTGCATCACAGCCTGGCGACGCTCGACGCGGAATTGCGCGTGCTCGGCAGCTCGTTGGTGCTGCGCCAGGGCGACAGCGCCGCCGAACTCGACCGGCTGATCGCCGAGTCGGGCGCGGTCGCGGTCTACTGGAATCGCTTGTACGACCCCGCGCTGACGCAGCGCGACAGCGCGATCAAGCAGTCGCTGCGTGCGCGCGGGCTCATCGCCGAGAGCTTCGCCGGGCACCTGATCGCCGAGCCCTGGGAGATCCGCAATGGCAGCGGCGAGCCCTATCGCGTGTTCACCCCGTTCTGGCGCACGCTGAAGGCCTGCTTGCCGTTGCCTGAGCCACTGCCGGCGCCGCGCGAGCTGCCACCACATGGCTGCTGCGGCTGCGTGCTGGAGCAGTTCGACCTGCTCCCGCGGATCGAGTGGGACACGGGTTTTCACAGCGCCTGGGCGCCGGGCGCAGAAGGTGCGCACGAACTGCTCGACCGTTTCGTCGACGCTGCGCTCGACAACTACGCCAGCGGGCGCGATCGGCCGGACCGTCCCGGCACCTCGCGGCTGTCACCGCACCTGCATTTCGGCGAGATCAGCCCACGGCAGGTGGCGCATCGGCTGCTGCGGCGCGCCAGCGCGGCGCAGCGCGAACTCGCGGAGCCCTACCTGCGCGAAATCGGCTGGCGTGATTTCAGTCACCACCTGCTGTACGCCTTCCCGCACACCGCGGAGGCGCCATTGCAGCCAACTTTCGCGAATTTTCCGTGGGCGGAGCCGGAGGAGCGCAAACTCAAGGCCTGGCAGCGCGGCCGTACCGGCATCCCGATCGTCGATGCCGGCATGCGCGAGCTGTGGACCACCGGCTGGATGCACAACCGCGTGCGCATGATCGTCGCCTCGCTGCTGACCAAGAACCTGCGCTACCACTGGCTGCACGGCGCGCGCTGGTTCTGGGACACCCTGGTGGATGCCGACCTTGCCAACAACACCCAGGGCTGGCAATGGACCGCCGGCAGCGGCGCCGATGCTGCGCCGTACTTCCGCATCTTCAATCCGGTCGCGCAGGGCGAACGCTTCGATCCGCTGGGCGCCTACGTCAGGCGCTGGGTGCCGGAACTGGCGCACCTGCCAGGCGAGCAGATCCACCAGCCGTGGAGTGTGGGCGGCGTGCGCGGGTATCCCAAGCCCATCGTCGATCTGAAGCGCAGCCGCGAGGACGCCCTGGCCGCCTACGCCACGATCCGCAAGTCCTGACGCAGCGCGGCTTTACAGCGGACGCGTGGGGATGCGTCAATGCGCCATCCGGGCCAGGATCGGTGCGATGCGCGAGGATGCAGGGGCACACCGCAGGGGCGGACATCCGCTGGGCGCGATCGACCGCTTTATCCGCCGCTTTGGTCCGCTGGCCCACCTGATCGCGATCCTCTGCCTGTATGCCTTCCTCGCCGTGATCATCGGCGCGGCGCTGGCGCCGTCGCTGTGGCTGATGGCGCAGTGGTGGCCGTGGGCCTGGTCTTTCGACGCACCCGGCCGCTGGCCCTTGTTGGGGCTGGGATTCGGCCTGTGCTTCTTCGTCTCGGGCTTTGCGCTGCTGATCCTGGTGCCGCTGTGCAACTGGCTGTTGCCGACGCGCGTGAAGCCCTACCACGGCGCCTACTACTCGATCGCCGCGGTGCCGTGGGCGCTGCACAACGGGCTGTTCTACCTCGCGCGTTACACCTTCCTGCCGTATGTGACGCTGACGCCCTTCGGCCCGCCCTTCCTGCGCGCGATGGGGATGCGCATCGGCTCGCGCGCCTTCATCAACACCGAGTTCATTTCCGATCCCTGCCTGATCACCCTCGGCGACGACGTCGTGGTCGGCGGCAGCGTGCACCTGTTCGCCCATTGGGGCGGCGGCGGGCACCTGGCGATCGCGCCGGTGGTGATCGAATCCGGCGCCACGATCGGCCAGAAATCGACCGTGATGGGCGATGTGCGTGTTGGCGCGCACGCCAAGGTGCTGCCGCACTCGGTGCTGCTGCCGGGCACCCGCGTGGGCGCGGGCGAGACCTGGGCCGGTGTGCCGGCGCGGCGTATCGCACCGGAAGAACTGGAGCACCTGAAGCAGGGGCTGGTTGGAATCACTGACGGGATGTGAGGGCCGCGCCGACCGGTGCGTGCGCTGACCGGCCAGGCCCGGGCTCTGCAGCAGGTCTTCACGCAAGGTGTGCGACCCTCGTCCGTCGGTCCGGTTGTCCGGATTCCTTTCATGCCGCGCGGAATTCCGCGCAGGAGCACACCCAGCAAGCGCCGCAGGCCCTAGTGTCGATGTGGCGCGGAGAGCGCGATGCCCCATGACGTCAGCCTGATCGCCACCGTCGCTGCCGGCTTCGGCCTGGCGATGATCTTCGGGTACATCGCGGTGCGCCTGCACATGCCACCGCTGGTGGGCTACCTGCTGGCGGGCATCCTGATCGGGCCGGCGACACCCGGTTTCGTGGGTGACGTGGGCCTCGCTGGCCAGCTCGCCGAGATCGGCGTGATGCTGCTGATGTTCGGCGTCGGCCTGCATTTCTCGCTCGACGACCTGATGGCAGTGCGGCGGATCGCGGTGCCCGGTGCGCTGGTGCAGATCTTGGTGGCGACCCTGATGGGCATGGGCGTTGCGATCTCCTGGGGCTGGAGCGTCGGCGGCGCGCTGGTGTTCGGCCTGTGCCTGTCGGTGGCCAGCACTGTGGTGCTGCTCAAGGCACTGGAATCGAAAGGTCTGCTGAAGTCGGTCAACGGCCAGATCGCGGTCGGCTGGCTGGTGGTCGAGGACCTGGTCATGGTGCTGGTGCTGGTGCTGCTTCCCGCCATGGCAGGCTTGCTCGCGGAGGCGGGGGCCTCCAGCACCGCCGAACTGCCCAAGGGCGATGTGTGGCAGACCATCGGCCTGACCCTGGCCAAGGTCAGTGCGTTCATCGCGCTGATGCTGGTTGTCGGCAAGCGCTTGTTGCCCAAGCTGCTGTGGTTTGTGGCGCGCACTGGCTCGCGGGAACTGTTCACGCTGGCGGTGGTGTCGGCGGCCGTCGGGGTCGCCTTCGGTGCCGCCAAGCTGTTCGAGGTCTCGTTCGCGCTGGGTGCCTTCTTCGCCGGCATGATGCTGCGCGAGTCCGAGTTCAGCCATCGCGCTGCCGACGAGAGCCTGCCGCTGCGCGATGCCTTCGCGGTGCTGTTCTTCGTTTCGGTCGGCATGCTGTTCGACCCGGCCGTGGTGCTGGCCGAGCCGCTGAAGCTGATGCTGGTGGTCGCGATCATCTTGTTCGGCAAGACCATCGCGGCGGTTGGCCTGGTCCTGCTGTTCCGCTACCCGCTGAACACTGCGCTGACGGTGGGCGCCAGCCTGGCGCAGATCGGCGAGTTCTCCTTCATCCTCGCCGGGCTTGGTGTCGCGCTGGGGCTGATGCCGGTGGAAGGCCAGAGCCTGGTGCTGGCGGCAGCCCTGGTCTCGATCGCGGCCAACTCGGCATTGTTCGCGGCCATCGAACCGCTGCAGCGATGGGTCCGCCGGCATTCGGCCGTGGCGCGCCGGCTTGAGCAGAGCGACGATCCGCTGGCGCAGTTGCCGATGAGCACCGAAGAGGCTTTGCTGACCGGGCAGGTGGTGCTGGTGGGCTACGGCCGAGTCGGACGCTTCATCGCGCGCCAGCTGCGGGCACAGGGGATCGCCTACGTGGTGGCTGACCAGAACCGCGAGCGCGTCGAAGCCTTGCGCGAGCAGGGCGTGCCGGCAGTCTGCGGCGACGCGACCACGCCCGAGGTGCTGGTGCAGGCGCATGTCGCGCGCGCCGCGATGCTGATCGTCGCCATCCCGGACCTGATCGAGGTCCGCCGCATGGTCGAGACCGCGCGGCTGCTGAATCCGGGCATTGCCGTGGTCTTGCGCACCCACAGCGAGGAAGAGGCCCGGTTGCTGCGCGAGGAGCAGATGGGCGCCGTGTTCGTCGGTGAGGAGGAGCTGGCCAATGGCATGGCGGGCTATGCGATGGCGCGGATCGGCGGCGGGTCACGCATCGGTGCTTGAGCTCGCCTGCGTTCGCCCAACGGCACTGATGTGTTAGCATCTGATGCATGCGCACCACACTCGACATCGATGACGACGTCCTGCTCGCCGCCAAGGACCTCGCGCGGCGACAGCGGAAGACAGCGGGCGAAGTGCTGAGCGAACTCGCACGCCTCGGCCTGCAGGGAGGGCAACGCGGCATTGCGCAATCGCCGCCGCGCTACGGCTTCGCGCCGGCGCCCGCAAACGGCGCCACCGTGACCAATGCGCAGATCGACGCGCTGCGCGAGGCGCTGGGCGAGGACTGATGCGCGCGCTGCTCGACGTGAATGTGCTGATCGCACTGCTCGACGCCGCGCACCAGCACCACCGGCTGGCCTGGGACTGGCTGGAAGGCAACATCGAGTCCGGGTGGGCATCCTGCCCGCTGACCCAGAACGGATATCTGCGCATCGTGTCGCAGCCCGGCTATCCCAATCCCGGGACAGTGCGCGAGGCGATATCGCGGCTAGCCGCCGCCACCGCGACCCAATACCATGAGTTCTGGCAGGACGACCTTAGTCTGCTCGACCATCGGCACTTCGATGTCGACCGGCTGCTCGGTCCGCGCCACCTGACCGATCACTACCTGCTCGGACTCGCGGTGGCGCGCAAGGGTCGGCTGGTCAGCTTCGACCGCGGCATCCTGCTGGGAGCCGTGCGCAACGCGCGGCCGGAGCACCTGGTGCTGCTGTGATCCGGCCGCCGTTTCGGCGCGTGTTCAGAAGGCGTTGATCCCGGTGATCTCGCGGCCGACGACCAGCTGGTGCACGGTCTCGGTGCCTTCGTAGGTGATCACGCTTTCCAGGTTCAGCCCGTGACGGATCGGGCAGTGCTCGACCGTGATGCCGGCGCCGCCAAGGATGTCGCGCGCCTCGCGGGCGATGTCGATGGCCATGCGCACATTGTTCCACTTGGCCAGCGAGACCTGAGTAGGCTGCATCGTGCCGGCGTCCTTCAGGCGCCCGAGCTGCAGCGACAGCAACTGGGCGAGGGTGATCCGTCGTGCCATGTCGGCGAGCTTGAGCTGCACCGCCTGGGTGCCGCCGATCGGCTTGCCGAAGATGATGCGGGTCTTGCTGTATTCCAGCGCCTCACGGTAGCAGGCGATGGCCGCGCCGATCGGGCCCCAGGTGATGCCGTAGCGCGCCTGGGTGAGGCAGGACAGCGGGCCCTTGAGGCCGCGCACATTCGGCAGGCGCTGGCTGTCCGGGACGCGCACGTCATCGAAGAACAGCGCGCTGGTGACCGAGGCGCGCAGGCTCATCTTGCGCTTGATGTCCTGGGTGGTGAAGCCCGGCGTGCCGCGCTCGATCAGGAAGCCCTGGATGCCTTCGTCGGTCATCGCCCAGACGATCGCGATCCCGGCGACGCCGCCGTTGGTGATCCACATCTTGGAGCCGTTGATCACCCAGTCGCCGCCGTCGCGGCGCGCGTGGGTCTTCATGTTGCCGGGATCGGAACCGCCGTGCGGCTCGGTCAGGCCGAAGCAGCCGATCAGCTCGCCCTTCGCCATGCTCGGCAGGTACTTGCGGCGCTGCTCTTCGCTGCCGAAGGCGTAGATCGGGTACATGCACAGGCTGGACTGCACCGAAACGAAGCTGCGGATGCCCGAGTCGCCGCGCTCCAGTTCCTGGCAGATCAGGCCGTACATCACGCCGCTCATGTTGGCGCAGCCGTATTCCTCCGGCAGGCTGGAGCCGAGCAGCCCGAGCGAGGCAATCTCCGGGATCAGCTCGGACGGGAATCGGTGCTCGTCGAAGCACTCGCCGATGATCGGCAGCACTTTCTCGTCGGTGAAGCGCGCCACCGTGTCCTGCACCATGCGTTCTTCGTCGCTCAGCAGCGAGCGGATGTCGAACAGATCGGAAGGATCGAGAGTGGAAGGCTTGCCCATGGCGGATCACCGGTATTCAGGAAGCCGCGCAGTATAGGTGCGGGAGTGTGAATGGAAGTGCTGGAAGCGGTGTTGGTTGTTGGTGTTGGTGTTGGTGTTGGACAAAGCGGGTGGCGGCAAGGATGCGGTCAGCGGCATGTTTCAATACCAACAGCCCACATACGGGAGTGCGAAAAGATGCGGTGTTGGTTGCTGGTGTTGGTGTTGGAAAGAGCGAGAGGCAGCAAGCTGCGGTCAGCCGCCTGTTCCAACACCAATAACCCACACCAACACCGGCCTTAACGCACCGGATCCCCCGCCAGCCGCCGCGCCTTGGCGCGGGCGATGGCCTCGGCGAGGGTGCTCGCGCCGGTCTGTTGCTTCAGGTCGGCCCGCTTGGCTTCGATCTTTGCCGACTGCTCGTCGCGACGGCGCTCGATGCGCGCCTCGTGGGCCTCGAAGCGGCGGCGGAAGTGCGCCGCCTCGGTGGTGTCGATCGGTCCGCGGGCGGCGCCGTCCAGCGCAGTGTCCGGCACCATCACGATGCAGTCGACCGGGCAGGGCGCGATGCACAACTCGCAGCCGGTGCACTCGGAAACGATCACCGTATGCATCCGCTTGTTCGCGCCGACGATGGCATCGACCGGACACGCCGGCAGGCACTTGGTGCAGCCGATGCAATGCTCCTCGAGGATGTACGCGACCTCGCGCGGCTTCTCCACCCCGTTGGCGGGATTCAGTGGCAGTGCGGCGCGGCCGGTCAAGCGCGCGAGCGCCTCTATGGTGGCGGCACCGCCCGGCGGGCACTGGTTGATCTCCGCCTCGCCGCCTGCGATCGCCTCGGCGTAGGGGCGGCAGCCGGTGTAGCCGCAGCGGGTGCACTGCGTCTGCGGCAGCAGGGGCATCGATCTGGTCGGGGTTCATGCGATCGAGCAGTCCGAAGCGAGCGTTGGTCGGTGGATCGCGCAGCGATTCACCGGCGCTCCCGTGCTCATTTGACCCGCATCCCCGGCTCCGCGCCGGCGTCCGGCGCCAGCAGGAACGGCCCGCCGCGCTCGTCGGAGGCGGCCAGAACCATCCCCTCACTCATGCCGAAGCGCATCTTGCGCGGCGCCAGGTTGGCGACCATCACGGTCAGGCGACCGACCAGCGCGGTCGGATCGTAGGAGCTCTTGATCCCGGCAAACACCTGGCACGTGCCGAGCGCGCCGAGGTCCAGTTGCAGGCGCAGCAGCTTGTCGGCCTCCGGCACCGCCTCGGCCGCGGCGATCCGCGCGATGCGCAGGTCGATGGCGGTGAATTGGTCGATGGTGATGGGGTCGGCATTTGCGCCGGGGGCTGGAGAAGCAGGAGCGGGGCTGGGGGCTGGGGGCGGGGGTGCGCTGGGCGCAGCCTTGGCCGGTTTGGCGGGCTGCTTCTCCGGTGCGGCGGCGAGGGTGTCCTTGGAGGCTTCGACCATGGCTTCGATGTGCTTGGGATCGACGCGGGTGGCAAGCGCGCTGAAGGGCTTGATCGCGTGGCCCGCGGGCAGCGGCTCGGCGACGTCCTCGAAGGCGCGGATGATGGCGCCGAGGAAGTCCTCGCTGGCCTGCGCCAGCGCGGGGACGATCGGTTTCAGCCAGGCTGCGAGCAGACGGAACAGCGACAGCGCGAGCGAGCAGATCGCGTGCAGTTCCGCGCGCTTGGCTTCGTCCTTGGCCAGCACCCACGGCGCGCGTTCGGCGATCAGGCCGTTGACGCTGTCCGCCACCGCCATCACCTCGCGCAGCACCAGGCCGAAGTCTCGCGCGTCATAGGCGCTGCGGCAGCGCGCGTGCAGGCGCGCGGAGTGCTCGGCGTAGATGCCGAGGTCGGCGGCATCGAGTTGCGCCAGCCGGCCATCGAAGAACTTGCTCACGAAACCCGCGCAGCGGCTGGCGATGTTGACGAACTTGCCGACCAGGTCGGCGTTGACCCGCAGCGCGAAGTCGTCGAGGTTGAGGTCCAGGTCCTCGACGCCGCCGCTGGACTTGCCCGCGTAGTAGTAGCGCAGGTAATCCGGATTGAGCCCGGCATCCAGCCAGGTGCGCGCCTGGATGAAGGTGCCGCGCGACTTGCTCATCTTCGCGCCGTTGACCGTCAGGTAGCCGTTGACGTGGATCGCCGTCGGCACGCGGTGGCCGGAACCGTGCAGCACCGCCGGCCAGAACAGCCCGTGGAAGTTGACGATGTCCTTGCCAATGAAATGGTGCATCTCGGTGGCGTGGCCGGGCTTCAGGTAGCGGTCGTAGTCCATCCCGGTGCGGTCGCAGTAGGCGCGGAAGCTCGCGAGGTAGCCGATCGGCGCGTCCAGCCAGACGTAGAAGTACTTGCCCGGCGCGCCGGGGATCTCGAAGCCGAAGTAGGGCGCATCGCGCGAGATGTCCCAGGCCTTCAGGCCCGCGTCCAGCCACTCGCGCAGCTTGGCGCGCACGCCGGGATGGGCGACGTTTTCATCGGCCAGGAAGCCGGTGAGGAAGTCCTGGAACTGGGACAGTTCGAAGAAGTAATGCTCCGACGCGCGCAGCTCCGGCCGCGCGCCGGAGACCACCGAGTACGGGTTCTTGAGGTCGGTCGGCGCATAGGTGGCGCCGCAGTTCTCGCAGTTGTCGCCGTACTGGTCGGCGGTGCCGCACTTGGGGCACTCGCCCTTGACGTAGCGGTCCGGCAGGAACATCGACTTGACCGGGTCGTAGAATTGCTCGACGGCGCGCACGCCGATCGCCCCGCGCGCCTTCAGCGCGGCGTAGATCGATTCGGTGATCGTGCGGTTTTCTTCGCTGTGGGTGGAGTGGTAGTGGTCGAAGGCCACGCCGAAGGCCGCGAAGTCGCGCTCGTGCGAGACCTGCATCGGCTTGACGAATTCTTCGGGGCTGACGCCGACCTTTTCGGCCGCGAGCATGATCGGCGTGCCGTGGGTGTCGTCGGCACAGACGAAGTGCACCGTGTGGCCCATCAGGCGCTGCGCGCGGACCCAGATGTCGGCCTGGATATAGCCAACGAGGTGGCCTAGATGAAGGTGCCCGTTGGCGTAGGGCAGAGCGTTGGTGACGAGGATGTCGCGGCGTTCCATGAGTTCGGCTTGTCTTCCAGGACAGGGGCGGGATTATGCGTCAGCGAGAGGGAACCCCGACTCGACTCGCGAAGCTGAATCGACGCCAGCGCGGCCCGCCGGATTCAGAAGCAATTCAGACCTCCTGCTTAGGCTGTGCCCTCACCAACCGCGCGTTTCGTCGCGGGCCTGCGTGAGGAGAATGGGTCATGGTGAATCTTGCTCGCAATTCGGTTCTGGCTGTGGCGCTCGCGGGCCTTGCCAATGTGGCAGCGGCCCAGGGTTATTACGACGCGGGCTATCGCGACCAGGGGAGTGTCGGCTACGACTTCGCCCGCGTGGTGGACGTGCAGCCGGTCTATGACGATGTCTCCTATGCGGAGCCGCGCGAAGTGTGCTGGAACGAGCCGGTGACCTATGTGGAGCAGCCGCGCTACGCACGCTACGAGCGCAACCGCAGCGGCACCCCTGAAATCGTCGGCGGCATCATCGGCGGCCTGATCGGCAACCAGTTCGGGCATGGCGACGGACGCGCCGCAGCGACCCTCGCTGGCGTTGCGCTCGGCGCCTCCGTTGCGCGCGACAACCAGCGCTATCGCGGCGGCTATTACGAGGGCTACGGCCCGCGCTACGAGCGCACCGTAAACGAGCGCCGTTGCGCCGTGCGCGACGACTATCGCCGCGAGCGCCAGTTGATCGGCTACGACGTGACCTACGACTACAACGGCACCATCGGTCACACCTTCAGCGAGCGCCAGCCCGGCACCGAAATCCGCGTGCGCGTCGCGGTGGAACCGGCCGACTGAGTTCTTGGCGGCGGCGCTGAAGTGCGCCGCCGTCTTCAGTCCAGCGCGCTGCGCTCCAGCGCCTGGCGCAGGGTGTCGTCGCGTGGCACCAGGGCGCGCGCGGCGGCAGCCAGTTCGCCGGCCTTGGCTGGCTCCGCCAATCCGCGTTGCAGGCCGACCCACCGCGCCAGCAGTCGCAGATTCGGCTGTACGGCATCGGCGGAGAGACACGCGACCGCTGCCCGCTGGCGCGACGAGGCCTCGCTGGCGTCGTCCATGAGCGCGAGTGCCAACAGGTCGGCGCGACAGGCCTTGACCGACGTCGGATGGTCGGCGGCCAGAGTCTCGCCAATGGCATCGGAGAGCACTCGCGCCGCGGCTGCATCGCCGCGAAGCCATTCGAGCTCACCCAGCAGCAGGGCGGCATACGCGGTTTCCGCGTGCGCAGCTCCGGACCATTCGCGGTAGATCGAATGCGATTCGGCCAGCACCTCGCGAGCCGCGTCGACCTGGCCCAGGGCACGCAGCGCACTGCCAAGCCCGAGCAGTGGCAAGGCGACTTCCCGGTTGCGCGCGCCGAACTGCGAGCGCGCCAGGGCGATCGCCTCGCGATAGTGCGCAACGGCGACGTCCAGCCGGTCCAGGCGCATTTCGATCGCCGCCAGGTTGTTCAGCGAAGTCACGAGCGATTGCTGGTCTGCGGCGCTGCCGGCGCGCTGCGCAGCGACGATGCCTTCGTAGGCGGACAGCGCCGCCGGCAGGTCGTTGCGGCTGTAGGCCATGGTCGCCAGCAGCATCTCGGTGTCGACCAGGTCGCGGGTCGGAGCGCCCGGAAAAGCGCGGAGCTGTGCCAGTGCCGCGCGCGCGGCGCTCTCGGCATCGGTGGCGCGTTCCTGGTTCAACAGGCTCACCGCCAGTTGTCGCTGCAGGCCGGCCTGGAGCATCGGGTCGCCACCGGCCATCTGCAGGCCGCGACGCAATTCGCGCTCGGCATCGGTCCAGCGGGATTGGAAGTTGTGCACGCGGCCCAGCTGCAACTGCCATGCGGGCAGGCGCGGATCCCCGGCGACCGCCTGGTCGACCGCTTCGCGCAGCAGGGTCTCGGCTTCCGCATAGTGGCCGAGTGCGCGATAGCTGTCCGCCACGCTGGCCAGCAGGGCGCCGCGTACGGCGGGATCCAGGGTGGCGTCGTGGGCCAGCTGTTCGCGGCCGCGATCGAGCAGGTCGCGCGCGCTGGGCACGCGTCCCTGGTTGCGCAGCGGCTGGGCCGCTTCGAACAATCCGGTCAGGAAATCCGCAATGCGCTCAGCACGGGCCGCCTCCCGCTGCGCCGCGTCGCGCTCGCGCGCGGCCGCATCGGCCTGCCACAGCGCCACGCCACTGACGCCGACCAGTGCCAGCAGCGCCACAGCGCCCAGCGCAAAACCCGCGCGGTGGCGACGCGCCAGGCGCGCGACTTGCTCGGCTGTCGACGGCGGGCGCGCCAGAACTGCGCGGTCATCGACTACCCGCTCGAGTTCGTCGGCGAATTCCTGCACGGACGCGTAGCGCGCCGCCGGATCGCGCGCCAGGGCCTTTGCCAGCACCGCTTCGAGGTCGCGCGCGCGCAGGCCACGCAATACGCCCGCGTTCCGCAGCGCGCGGCGCAGCGGCGTGGCGTCGCCCGCGAGCACGCGCTCGGCGAAGCTGCGGCCCTCGCCGGCCAGAACTGCGAACGGATGAGTTCCCGCCAGCAATTCGAACAGGATCACCGCGAGTGCGAACAGATCGACGCCAGTGCCGGTCGGCTCTCCGGCGATCTGTTCCGGTGCCGCATGCCGTAGGGTGAAGTAGCGCGCAGAGGTGAGTTGCGGGTCGTCGCCGGTGCGGTCCAGCAACTTGGCGACGCCAAAATCCAGCACCTTGACCTGGCCTTGCCTGTCCACCAGCAGGTTGGCGGGCTTCAGGTCCCGGTGCAGCACCCATTGGGCATGCGCGTGCGCAATCGCCCGCGCGGCCGCGATGACCAGTGCGATCCGTGTGCGCGCATCCGCGCCAATGGCTTCGCAGTGCGCATCGATCGGTATGCCGTCGACGTACTCCATCACCAGGTAAGGCTGCCCGCGCGCATCCTCGCCGGCGTCCAGCAGTCGTGCGATGCCGGGATGCGCAAGGCGCGCGAGCACGTGCCGCTCGTGCAGGAAAAAGCCCGGATTGGCCGCCTCGGCGACGAACTTGATCGCCGCCAGGCCCTCGTAGCGACCATCTTCCCGGCGCGCGCGGTAGACCCGCCCCATGCCGCCGGCGCCGATCAGGGTCTCGATCCGCCACGGGCCGGCGAGGATCCCGGCCGTTCGTCCGGCGCCAGCGCGGCGACGACCTCGGGCGCCTGCGCGGCTGCATCGTCGCGCAGCGCAGCGCCGCCATCGGCTGCCAGCATCGATTGCAGCAGGGCTCTGCGCTGTGGGTCGAGTCCGGCTTCCTCGATCCGCCGCTGCCGCTCCGTGGCGGGCAGGTCGCACAGCGCATCGAACAAGGCGCGCACGGCCTGCCAGTCGGCCGCATTCACGGCGCGCCGCCCAGTTGCGCCGCGACGAAGGCGCGCGCCGCGCGCAAGTCCCGCTCCACGGTGGCCGTCGACAGGCCGAGTGCGACCGATGTCTCCTCGATCGTGCAGCCGCCGAAGAAGCGCAGTTCGAATACCTGCTCCAGGCGCGGGTCGAACTCGCGCAGCCGCGCGAGCGCCTGGTCGATCACCATGAGATCGAACTGTTCGCTCGCGCCACCGCCGGGATCCGTGGATTCCAGGGTCACGCGTTCCCAGTCGCCGCCGCGGCGCACGGCCTGGCGTTCGCGCACGGCGTCGATCAGCACGTGGCGCATGACCCGGGCCATGGTCGCCAGGTAGTGCTCGCGGCTCTGCCATTGCGAGCCGCTGCCCGCCAGCTTGAGCCAGGCTTCGTTGACCAGGGCCGTGGCATTCAGCGTGGCCACCCCGCGCTGGCGCGACAGTTGTTGCTGCGCCAGCCGGCGCAGGGTGGCGTAGACCGCCGCCGGGATGCCGTCGTCTCCTGCATTCAGCCGCTGGGTGATGTCGTCGCTCACCGATGCCCCGGCGTGATCCGCGAAAACTGAACTATCGGCTGTCGCCGCCGATCAAGCCAGCACCCGCGGCGTGATGGAGTCCGCCACGGAACTCCGTATCCGGGTACATCCCCCCAACGGAGCGAACCATGCAGGCCTTCCTGCGCAACACGCTGTCGGCTATCGGTCTGTCCATCCTGCCTGGTGTCGCCGCGCTGGCGGCCCCGCCGCTCGAAGGCATCCTCGATCCAGGCTTTGGCACCGGCGGAGTCTCGATCACCAGCTTCGACCAGACCCCTGACTTCGCCGATACCGCCAAGGGCATCGCGGTCAGTCCCAGCGGGCGCATCTACCTTGCAGCGTCCATTGGTGCGCTGGTCCAGGGCGTGAATCGGGTGCGCTTCGGCCTCGCCCGGTTCATGGCGGACGGCCAGCTGGACACCGCCTTCAGCAGCGACGGCCTGGCGTCTCCGGTGAGCGCGGCGCTCGCATCGCAGAACCAATGGGCCAGCGGCGTGCTGGTGCGCGCCGACGGCAAGCCCATCGTCTACGGCATCCGCTACCCGGGCGGCGGGGCCCGGCCCAAGGTGCTGGTCTGCCGCTATGCGGTGGCCGGCAACCTGGATCCCGGCTTCGATGGCGATGGTTGCGTCGAACCCACGCTTGCGCTGATCGACAACGGCGAGGAAAACGCGCAGACGGCGATCGGCCTGCCCGACAACCGCATCCTGATCGGCGGCCGCGTCGGAGTGAATCCGGGCAATCCGGACCACCTCGACGCGCTGGTCCTGATGCTGAACGAGGACGGCTCGGTCGCGGGCGGTTTCGGCACGTCTGGCTATACCCTGCTGCAGCCGCCGGGCAGCACCTTTGCCTACGTTTCCAGACTGGTCCGGCTGGGCGACGGCCGCTTCATTGCCATCGGCACCGGGGACGTCGGCATGTTCGCGGCGCGCTTGTCGTCAACCGGGCAGATCGACCCGACCTTCGGCGTCAACGGCTATGCGATCGTGAGCTTCGCCGACCTGCACAACCTGCAACTGACCCACGACTGGGCGGAGTCCGGGGCGGTCGATTCGCAGGGACGGATCCACCTGTGCGGGCGCATCACCTACGGCAACAACAGCAACCAGTCGGTGATGGCGTTTGCACGCCTTACTCCAGGTGGAATGCTGGACCCGAGCTTCAGCACCGACGGCCGCATCGTCCAGCCCTTCATCGACGTGTTTCCGACCTCGAACGTCGCCGATTGCGCGGTGGACGGGCAGGATCGGCTGGTGGCGGCGGTGCAAACCGGCACCGCGGTGCCGCTGAACGGCGACTTCGGCGTGCTGCGCCTGCTGCCGGACGGCAACTTCGATCCGCGTTTCAACGTCATCGGACAGACCCGGGCCGCGCTCGACCTGGGAGGCAATGGCGTCGGCCACGAACGGGTCCAAGCGATGACCCTGATGGACGGTCGCGTCATCGTCGCAGGCACTGTGTTCCCCACCAATGGCGGCAGCGCCAGCGGCGAGCAGATGGGCCTGCTGCGCTTCGGCTCGGACCGCCCGTTCGCGGATGGCTTCGAATGAGTGCGGTTGCTGCTCGCCACGGATGACGACGTCCAGACGGAAGCTGCCGCATACTCGGCGGCTTCCGTTGAAGGAGTCACCGCATGTCCGGATTGAGTGCAGACGACGTCCGCGCGCTGCTGGCGCAGATCGTCGATCCCAACCATGGCGAGAACCTGGTTGCCGCGGGTTCGGTGCGTGGCGTCGGTGTCGACGGCGCCCGTGTCGCGGTCGAGATCGTGCTCGGGTACCCGGCCGAGGGCTGGGGGCCGCAGTTCGCCAATGAGATCAAGGCCGCGCTGGAAGGCGATCCGCGCATCGATGTGGCGGTGGTGGACCTCCATTGGCAGGTGATTGCGCACAAGGTGCAGCAGGGCCTGACGCCGCTGCCCGAGGTCAAGAACATCATCGCGGTCGCCAGCGGCAAGGGCGGCGTCGGCAAGAGCACCACCGCGGTCAACCTGGCGCTGGCGCTGGCTGCCGAGGGCGCCACGGTCGGCATCCTCGACGCCGACATCTACGGCCCCAGCCAGCCGCGCATGCTCGGCGTCAGCGGCAAGCCGGACACCCGCGATGGCAAGGTGATCGTGCCGAAGTCCGCCTACGGCCTGCAGGTGATGTCGATCGGCTTCATGGTCGAGGAAGACACGCCGATGATCTGGCGCGGCCCGATGGTGACCCAGGCGCTGCAGCAGTTGCTCAACGAGACCGACTGGCAGGGGCTGGACTACCTCGTCATCGACCTGCCGCCCGGCACCGGCGACATCCAGCTGACCCTGTGCCAGCGCGTGCCGGTCTCCTGCGCCGTGGTGGTCACCACGCCGCAGGACATCGCCCTGCTCGACGCGCGCAAGGGATTGAAGATGTTCGAGAAAGTCGCCGTGCCGGTGCTCGGCGTGGTGGAGAACATGAGCACCCACGTGTGCTCCAAATGCGGCCACGAGGAACCCATCTTCGGCACCGGCGGCGGCGAGCGCATGGCCGAGCAATACGGCGTGGCGCTGCTCGGGCGCTTGCCGCTCGACATCCGCATCCGCGAGGAATCCGATTCCGGCCACCCGACGGTGATCGCCGAGCCGGCCTCGAACATCGCCGCCACCTACCGCGAGATCGGCCGCAAAGTCGCCGCACGCCTGTCGTGCCTCGTCCGCACCCCAATTGCCACCAACTGGAGCCCCCAAATGGACCCCTACCTGCTTGCCGCCATCGAAGAAGCCGAACAGGGAGTCGCCGAAGGCGGGATCCCGATCGGTTCGGTCATCGTGCACCAGGGAAGGATCATCGGCCGCGGCCACAACCGCCGGGTGCAGAAGGGCAGCACGGTGCTGCACGGCGAGATGGATGCGCTGGAAAACGCCGGGCGCCTGCCGGCGAAGGTCTACCGCGAGTGCACGCTGTACACCACGCTTTCGCCGTGCCCGATGTGCTCGGGCGCGATCCTGCTGTACGGCATCCCGCGTGTGATCGTTGGCGAGAACGTCAGCTTCATGGGCGAGGAAGCGCTGCTGAAGAGCCGCGGCGTCGAACTCACCGTCGTCGACGACCCACGCTGCAAGCAGCTGATGGCGGATTTCATGGCGGCACGGCCCGAGCTTTGGAACGAGGATATCGGGGAGTGAGTCGGGGTGACCAACGCACAATGTAGACTCGAAGTGATGAATTCGGATCAACCTTAGTTTCAAATGTCAACAATTGACACATGTTTTTCTTGGGTATCTTGCTTCATCGTCCATCCCAACAGGAGCAAGTGTGAGGTCCTTGATCGCAATTCTGGCAATGGCAGCGACTGGTGTTTGCCTCGCCGAGACCACCTGGGTGCGCTGCGACTATTGCACGCCAGCTATGGCCGAGCAGATGGCCGCGATGGCTGCACCTTCTTCATTCAGGGGCATCTACAACCTGCCACAAAACTGGGCCAGCAAGTTTGAGATCTCGCGTGAGCAAGTAGGCATGGGGTGTGCGACCAATGGGAAAGACCCTTCGCTCAAGGGAGATGCGAAGGCGGGTGGCGCGTGCACATACCAGAATGTCGCCTATCCCGTTCCGCTGGCATCGGACGAATCAAGTTTCTTCGCAGATCTATACGATTTCTATATTGCGACAGGCGGAACTCTGAAAGAGTCGATTGATGTTGATGCTGCAGAGCTAGGGCTGCCGGGCTGCCCGCAGTCCGAGTGCGTAAGTGCCGGCATGACCGCGTATGACGTTGCCAGAAATTTCGGCGTTGAGCAGAGAGTCCGCGAATATACGCGCCGCGCGCTGCAGGCAAGAAGGGCCGCTGGGCTTCGACTGATCGACTGGATTGTGGCGCGACTGGAGGCAATCTTCCACGGTATTGATACCTATACCCGGGTGGTCGTGCGATTTACGCCAGGAGGCAGCACTGCAGTGATCGAATTCACGCCAGAGACGCCGCACGGTGTCGTGACCGGAACCTTCGACCCTGACGGGAATCCGGTATGGAGAAATGCGAGTGATGCTCGGGAAGGTGAAGGCGAGTTCAGTCATGGGTTTTCTGTCACGGACTTTCTCGAGCATGCTCGTCGATTAGGCATCCCGGTAGTAGACGCTGGCGTGGGACCGCGTTACGCTTGCCGCAGCGATGGCGCCAACGGGATTGTCTGCCACCGAATCTGATTCTCGCCTAAGGCCGTCCCCTTGCCCGTTGTGCTCCGGCGAGAACGTCAGCTTGATGGGCGAGGAAGCGCTGCTGAAGAGCCGCGGCGTCGAACTCACCGTGGTCGACGACCCACGCTGCAAGCAGCTGATGGCCGAGTTCATGACGGCCGGGCCCGAGCTTTGGAACGAAGATATCGGGGAGTGAGGGCGTTGCCTCGGGCTTCGCCCAGGCCCGTACGCAGCAAAGTCAAACGTGAAACGTAAAACGTCAATTGCGCGCGAGGCAAGTTGACGTTTTACGTTTCACGTTTGACCCTGCTTGCGAAACGGCCCGTTCCAGCCGTTCGCCCCACCTCACCACCGATAGCGCACGGTGTAGCGCACCTTCGCCGTGCCATCGGCCGGGATCAGCACGGTGAAGTCCATGGTCTGCTGGTCGCGCTTGTCGCCCTTGACGGTGGTCTGCAGCAGTTCCCAGCCGCTCCAGCGGTAGAAGTACTCGCGGATCACCACTTCGGCGGCGACCTGCTTGTGGTTGCGGACCTCGATCTCGAAGGTCTCGTCGAGGAACTTCTGGGTGGTGTCGAGCTTGAAGTCGACCTGCTTGCGCTCCCCGACCACGTCGAAGGAGTTGCCGAGCTTGATTCGCAGTGTCTCGTTGCGCGGGGTATGCGCGATCAGGTCTTCGCCGATGAATTCCAGCGAGCCATCCTTCGAGGCCTGGTTGACGCGGATACGGCCGGCCGGCAGCGGCATGCCCATGCGGTTCTCGGCCTTGTTGGCGAATTCGAGGAAGGCGCCGACCTCGCCCTTGTGGGTGGCACCGAGGCCCTGGTCCATGTTCGGCTGGCCGCCCCACAGCGGGTAGGCGTAGGGGCTAGCGCTGAACACCAGTTGCTTCTTGCAGCCGACTCCGACAGCCGCCGGGAACAGCTCCAGTTGCTTGGTCGAGTTGTCCGGCAGATCGCTGCGGCGGCCGAGGGTGTACAGGTGGTACTCGAACAGCGAGGACTCCTGGAAGCCATCTGGCTCCTGCGGCGCGGCCATCGCGACCATGTCGCGCTTCATCATCGTCGGCGCCGGTGCGGCGGGAGCGCGATTCACTTCGCCGGCGACGAGTTTGAGCTTGGCCTGCGGGAAACTGCCGCCCGACTGGTTGACGATGGTCACCCACGCGGCGAGGTCCATCGAGCAGCCGCCCGCGGATTCGTTCAGGGTGACGTTGTAGTCCGCCCACCAGGTCATGCCGCGGGTCTGGTACGCGACCTGCGCATCGTGATCGCCGCCGCGGGCGCTGTCGGTCAGCCAGACCAGCGTCGGGCGCGTGATCAGGCCACCGGGCAGCGAGGGGAAACGCACATTGTCGTAGCGCGACAGCGAGCTGACTTCGCCGCTGTCGAGCTGCAGCAGCAGCGCGCCCTGGGTGCCCAGCAGCGTGCCGTCGATGCGCTGGATCTCGCTGCCGTCCGCGCGCTCGACGCTGATGCGCTGGCCGATGTAGCGGTCCATCAGCTTCTCCGCGCTGACCAGGTCGAACTGGAAGTTCTGCTCGAGCACGCGGGTGCCGTCAGGATCCGTGACCGAGGCGAAGCTCACGGTGGTCGGGTCGATCAGCTTGGCGACGTCGGTGAAGCGCACTTCGCCGCGGCCCTTGGGCACCGCCATCTTGCGCTGGTCGCGCACCAGCGCGTAGCCAGGCAGGCCGATCGCGCCATAACCCGACAGCGCACCGACGTTGATCTGGCCGGGTTGCGCGGAGCTGTAGATGGTCAGTGCGTAATCGGCCCGCGCGGCCGGCAGGACGGTGGAGAAAGTCATGGCGATCGCGGCGGCAAGGGCAGTGCGGAGCATGGCAGGGTTTCCTGATGCGGGCTGGATGCAGTCTGCGCTTGAAAACGCTCGCGAGGGCTGATAGGGGTTAACCCATTCAGGCCGATTTCGCCAGCGCCGCCCGCCGCCGGGCCCCGGCGCGGTTCTTCCACAGCTTGTACCAGTCCACGAAGACGCCGGTGTGCGCCTGCCACACCGAGCGGGTTTCCTCGCCGTCAGTCATGCCGCACGGCGGGAACTCGTCCTTGCGCGGCCGGTGCCAGGTGCCGAGCAGCACGTCCCAGATCGGGAAAAAGGCGGCGAAGTTCTTGTTCTGGTGCTCCGGCAGCGAGGAATGGTGGATACGGTGCACCTGGGGGCCGGCGAGGAAGGGCGTCAGCGGCCCCATCGACAGCCTGAGGTTCATGTGGGTGAAGATCGCCCAGACCAGCGCCAGGTCCCACACCAGCACGGTGTAGGCACCGTCCACATTGACCAGGCCCATCGGGATGAAGATGAACGGGATGCGATAGACATTCTCCATCCAGTGATGGCGGAAACTGGTGGTCGCGTTCATGTGGACCTCGGTGTGGTGCAGCTTGTGGTGCGCCCAGAACCACGCCCAGGTGTGCTGGCAACGGTGGAAGCAGTAGTAGCCGAAGTCGTGCAACAGCAGCAGCAGGAAGAACTGGCTGAGGCCGCCGACAATGCCCTCACTGAACTTCAGGTTGACCAGCGGCCCGCCAAGCGCCGCCACGCCCATCGGGATCAGCTGACCGAACAGCAGCATGACCAGGTTCGTGCCGACGACGAAATTGACGATCCAGATGCAATTGAACACGATCGCCGATGCCGGCTGGTTCTTCTCGGCCGGGCGCCAGTACTCCACCGCGAGTCCGGCGGCGCACAGCGCCAGGATCTTCGGCGTGCCGGTCAGCAGGCTTTGCAGGAACTCGATGACCACGTAGCGGACTCCATCGCGCCGTTGGCGCGGTTTGCATGCGGGGAGGGCGGCATCCGCCCGATCAAGGGATTCTAGCGGGTTGGCTGTCGACCGTTTGCGCACAGCGCGAGTTCCCGGTCCGGATGCTGGAACCAAAGGTCCGAAAACGGCGAGCCGGGATTGCGTCCGGAGGCTACGATGGCGCCATGACACTCGATCCCGCCGCTGCCTACACCGCCCTCGTCAGCCGCGACCGTCGTTTCGACGGGCGCTTCTTCGTCGCGGTGACCACCACCGGCATCTATTGCCGCCCGATCTGCCGCGTGCGCACGCCGAAAGCGAGCTCCTGCCGGTTCTTCGAGCACGCCGCGGCGGCCGAGTCGGCGGGCTTCCGGCCCTGCCTGCGCTGCCGGCCCGAACTGGCGCCCGGCGTGTCGTTGATCGACTCTCCGGACGCGCTGGCGCAGGCCGCCGCGCGCCTGCTGGATGCCGGCGTCGGCGACGCCGGTCTGGGCGCGGTCGCCGCACGCGTTGGCGTCACCGAGCGCCATCTGCGCCGGGTATTCGTCGCGCACTACGGGGTCACGCCGGTGGCGTGGCTGCAGACCCAGCGGCTGCTGCTGGCGAAGCGCCTGTTGACCGAGACCGCGCTGCCGGTGGGCGAGGTGGCGCTCGCGGCGGGTTTCCACAGCTTGCGGCGCTTCAATGCGCTGTTCCGCGAACGCTATCGGCTGGCGCCCACGCAGTTGCGGCGGGATACGCCTGCGGTCGCCAGCGAGGGCCTGACGCTGGCGCTGGACTACCGGCCACCCTATGCATGGGACGCGATCCTCGCTTTCCTGCGGGCACGCGCGGTGCCGGGCGTCGAGCAGGTCGTGGGCGATGGCTATCGGCGCATCGTGCGCATGGCTGCGGGCGGCAGCGAAAGCCTCGGTTGGATCGAGGTTCGCCACCTGCCGCAGCGATCCCAGTTGCTGCTGACCGTCGATCCCGACCTGCGCCGCGCGCTGGCGCCGCTGCTTGCCGGCGTGCGCCGGCAGTTCGACCTCGACTGCGATCCGCATCGCGTCAGCGCGGTTCTTGGCGAGTTGGCGGCAGGCGAGCCGGGCCTGCGCCTGCCCGGGTCCATCGACAGTTTCGAGCAGGCGGTGCGCGCGATCCTGGGCCAGCAGGTCAGCGTGGCCGCCGCGACCACGCTGGCCGGCCGCATGGCGCAGAGCCTGGGGACGCCGGTGCAGACGGTCCATGCCGGGTTGACGCACGCCTTCCCGGATGCCGCTCGCGTGGCGGCAGCCGGCGAGAGCGAACTCAGCGCGCTCGGAATCCTGGCGACGCGCGCGCGCAGCATCCAGGCACTCGCGCGCGCGCTCGTCGCTGGCGAGCTGCGGCTGGACCCGGATGCCCCGGTGGAGCCAACCCTGGAGCGCTTGCGCGCACTGCCGGGCATCGGCGAATGGACCGCGCAGTACATCGCGCTGCGCTGCCTGTCGTGGCCAGACGCCTTTCCGCACACCGATCTGATCATCCGCCGCGCGTTCGTCGACCAGACCCCGCGAGCGGTGCTTGCCGCTGCCGAACGCTGGCGCCCATGGCGCGGTTACGCCACCTTGCATCTGTGGAGACAGTCATGAACCTGTATTCGGCAAGCATCGACACGCAGCTCGGCCCCGTGCGGCTGGCAGCGACCGCGGAGGGCTTGTGCGGGCTCTGGTTCCGCGGCCAGCAGCACGAGCCGCCAGCACAGGACGGCACTCGCGCAGTCCATGAGACCGACCATCCGGCTCTGGCCGCTGCGGCACACTGGCTGCGCGATTTCTTCACTGGCGGCAGCGGTGCTCCGCGGCCACCGCTGGCGCCGCGCGGCACGCCGTTCCAGCGCGCCGTGTGGGATGCGCTGCTGCGGATTCCGTCGGGCAACACGACCAGCTACGCCGCACTGGCGCGGGATCTCGGTATGCCGCGCGCAACCCGTGCGGTTGCTGCGGCGATCGGCCGCAATCCGGTTTCGGTGCTGATTCCGTGTCACCGGGTGGTCGGCAGCGATGGCAGCCTGACCGGTTATGCCGGTGGGCTGGGTCGCAAGCGCGCGCTGCTCGACCTGGAGCAGGGCAGGGGCCTGCCGTGGCGGCAGGTGCGATCCGCTTACACCACGCAGTACGCGGACCCGATCGCGGTGGATGTGGGTGAGCGGGTCCGCTTCCAGGCGCGCCCGGACGATGGCGAGTTTCCCGGCTGGCGCTGGGCGCAGGCCACGGACGGCCGGGTCGGCTGGGTGCCGGAAGCGTGGTTCCGCGGGAATGGTGACGCTGGCGCCGCGGTGCGCGGCTACTCGGCGCGCGAGCTCACGGTGGAGACCGGCGCGCGTGTGCTGGAGGCCTTCGAGTTCGGCGGCGGGGTTTCCGCGATCCCGGAAACCGGCGAGCCGGGCTGGCTGCCGTCGACCGCGCTGGGCGAAGGCTGAGGCCAGCACCCGCCAGCCGCCACCGGTCACTCGACCTCGATGGTGATTTTTCGCTGACCACCGGCGGATCGTGCGGGATGTGATTCGCATCGCCCAGCAGCAGTTGCAGGGTGTGCTTGCCCGGCGCCAGTTCGACGCTGACCTCGGTCTGGCCGCCGCCGAAGTGGCGGTGCTTGTCGTCCGCCGGGATCGGCATGTCGGCCGGCGGTAGCGTGTCCACGTCGATCAACAGGTGGTGGTGGCCAGTCGCATCCTTGACCGTTCCGGCCGGTGCCACACCCATGCCAGACAGGCCGAAGCGCACGGTGACCGGGCTCTTCAGCTTTGCGCCGTTTTCCGGCGAAATGAAATAGACCTTGGCACCCGCCGGCGCCGCCGTACGCGGCAGCGGGCCGCCGAAGGCGACGACGGGCAACAGCAGGAACGAGAGCAGGGCGAGGCGCATGGAGTCGGCTCCGGTCAGGGAGCGCAGATCATGCCGTAATCGAATGCCATGGAGCAGTGAGAGGCCTTTGCCACTCACCACTCACCACTGAGCGCGGCGCAGCCGCGCGTACCACCCAATGCGCTTACTGCCAGGCCGCGACGCAGAGCGCCGTCAGCGTGCCGACGAAGAAGGTCAGGCCGAGTTGCAGCAGGCCATTGGCCGCCAGCACCACGCGCACGTCCCCCGGCGCCTGCAGCAGGTGTTCGTGCTCGGGCTCGTCGAAGTACATGACCTTGATGATGCGCAGGTAGTAGTAGGCGCCGATCACCGCCATGACCACGGCCACGATCGCGAGCCACAGCCAGCCGGCGTTGATCGCCGCCTGCAGCACGTAGAGCTTGGAGAAGAACCCGACCAGCGGCGGGAAGCCGGCCAGCGAGCCCATGATCAGCAGCATCAGGAAGGCGAACCATGGGTTGCGCTGGTTCAAGCCCTTGAAGTCGTCGATCTTGTCGCACTCGAAACCGGCGTTCGACAGCGCGATGATCATGCCGAAGGCGCCAGTGGTCATCAGCGCGTAGGTGATCGCGTAGAACATTGCGGCCGCCATGCCGGCGTCGGTGCCACTCATGATGCCGAGCAGCACGAAGCCGACGTGCGAGATGGTGGAGTAGGCGAGCATGCGCTTGATGTTGGTCTGCGCGATGGCGGCGAGGTTGCCCACGATCATGGACAGCAGCGCAAGGAAACCGAGCATCTGCGACCAGTCGCGCACCAGCGGTTCCAGGCCCTCGGACAGCAGGCGGAAAGCCATGCCGACTCCCGCCAGTTTGGGCGCCGAGGCGAGGAACAGCGTGATCGCAGTCGGCGCGCCCTGGTAGACGTCCGGCACCCACATGTGGAAGGGCACTGCGCCGAGCTTGAAGCCGACGCCGACCACGATAAACACCACCGCGAAGGCCAACACCACCTTCGGCTGGTCGCCGGAGGACAGGCGCGTGGCGATCTCCGCCAGGTCCAGGCTGCCGGTCATGCCATAGAGCATCGACATGCCGTACAGCAGCAGGCCCGAAGCCAGGGCGCCAAGCACGAAGTACTTCATCGCCGACTCGGCGGCCACCGGGGATTCGCGGTCCATCGCGACCAGCGCGTAGCAGCTGAGCGCCATCAGTTCGAGACCGAGGTAGACCGTCAGCAGGTTGCCGCCGGAAACAAGGATGCACATGCCGAGCACCGCGAACAGCGCCAGGGTGTAGAACTCGGCGACGAACAGCTTGTGCGTGCGCAGGTAGAACTTGGCGTAGACGAAGACGATCGCCGTCGTCAGGTAGACGAACAGCTTGAGCACATCGCCCATCCCGTCGCGGATGAACATGCCGCCGGCTACGGCAACGCGCTCGCCCATCGCGAAATCGCGCAGGGTGAGGATCGCGGTGAACACCAGCGTCAGTGTCGCCAGGAAATGCACCAGCCCGCGGCGACGCTCATCGATGTAGAGGCCGGCAATCAGGATCACGCTGGTCATGCCGAGCAGGAACAGCTCCGGCAGCAGCGGCAGCAAATCGGTCCAGGTCTTGATCATGTTCGCGTGTCCCTCAACCCGGAATGCCGATGAGCTTGGTGGTCGTCACATGGCGCAGCAGGGCCTCGACGCTGGTCTGCATCACGTCGATCAGCGGCGCCGGCCACAGGCCGATCAGCAGCACGAAGAAGGCAAGCACGCCCATGACGATCCATTCGCGGCCGTTGAGGTCGGTCAGTTCCGCGACGTGGGAATTGGCGACATCGCCGAAGATGACGCGCTTGACCAGCCACAGGGTGTAGGCGGCGCCGATGATCAGCGTCAGGCCAGCCAGCGCGGCCAGGCCCAGGCTGGTCTTGACCGTCGCCAGGATCACCATGAACTCGCCGACAAAGCCGCTGGTGCCCGGCAGGCCGCAGTTCGCCATCGCGAAGAAGACCATGAAAGTGGCGAACCACGGCATGGTGTTGACCACACCGCCGTAATCGGCGATCTGGCGCGAGTGCATGCGGTCGTACAGCACGCCGACCGCGCCGAACATCGCCGCCGACACGAAGCCGTGCGAGATCATCTGCACCATCGCACCCTGCACGCCGAGCGCCGCCGTGTCCGGCGAGTTGCTCTTGGCGACCAGCGCGAAAGCGATGAACAGGCCGAGGGTGACGAAGCCCATGTGGCTGATCGAGGAATAGGCGATCAGCTTCTTCATGTCCTGCTGCGCAAGCGCCACGAAGCCGATGTAGACCACCGCGATCAGCGACATGGCGATGATCAGCCAGGCGAATTCGGCGCTCGCGTCGGGGGCGATCGGCAGCGAGAAGCGCAGGAAGCCGTAGCCGCCGATCTTCAGCATCACCGCGGCCAGCACCATCGAACCGCCGGTCGGCGCCTCGACGTGCGCGTCCGGCAACCAGGTGTGCACCGGCCACATCGGGATCTTGACCGCGAAGGCCAGCAGGAAGGCGAAGAACAGCCAGGTCTGCTCGCCCATCGTCAGCGTCATCGCCTGCATGTCGGCAAGCTGGAAGCTCTGGCCCTTCAGGTACAGGTAGATCAGGCCCAGCAGCATGAACACCGAGCCGAGGAAGGTGTACAGGAAGAACTTCATCGTCGCGTAAACGCGCCGCGGGCCACCCCAGACGCCGATGATGATGAACATCGGGATCAGCATGCCTTCGAAGAACACGTAGAACAGCAACGCGTCCTGCGCCGCGAAAACGCCGTTCATGAGGCCGGCGAGCGCGAGGAAGGCGGCGACGTACTGGGTCGGCTTGTAGTCGATCACTTCCCAGCCGGCGATCAGCACCAGCACCGTGACGATCGAGGTCAGCGCGATCAGCGGCAGGCTGAAGCCGTCGATGCCGAGGTGGTATTCAATCGAAAAGGCCGCGATCCACGGTGTGCGCTCGACGAACTGCATCGCGCTGGTCGTGGTGTCGAAGTTCGACCACAACGGGATGCACAGCGCGGCCGTGGCCAGCGCCACGATCAGCGCGAGCCATTTGGCCGCGCCGGCATTGCGGTCGCCAGTGACGAGCACGGCGACGGCGCCAGCGATCGGCAGCCAGACGAGGAGGGACAGCAGGGGCCAGTCGGCAAGCATTGGCGTCAGGTTCTTGTAGGTATCTGTTGGGTGCCCATGAGGGCACGAGGGCACTTGGCGAGGGCACGAGGGCACGAGGGCAAGAGGGCACGCAGAAGCGCGCTCCTGTGTAGCCGCATCGCACCTGATCTGGAGCGCGATTCACGCGCAAGTTCACCGGGCTCCGCTTTCGCGTGCCCTCGTGCCCTCGTGCCCTCGTGCCCTCCAAGGCTCTTCATGCCTCGCCTCACTGCAGCAGCGCGAACGCGCCGACGATGACGATCAGACCGAGGATCATCATGAAGGCGTAGTGGAACAGGAAGCCGGACTGCAGGCGGCGCACCACGTAGGCGATGCGCGACACCGTGCCCGCCGAGCCGTCGACCAGCATGCCGTCGATCACTGCCTGGTCGCAGACACGCCAGAACAGGCGGCCGAGGGCCACGCTGCCGCGCGCGAACACCGCCTGGTTGAACTCGTCGAAGCCGTACTTGCGCTCGAGGATGCGCGGGATCGGGCCAAAGGCCTTGTGCAGCTTGTCGGCGATGGCCGGGTTCAGCAGGTAGATGTAGGTGGCCAGGCCTGCCCCGAACAGCGCGATCCACACGGGCCAGGTCATGAAGCCGTGCAGCGCGAAGGCCAGCGGGCCGTGCTCGAAGTGGTGCGCCATCTCGGCCAGCGGCGCACGGCCTTCGGCGAGGAAGATCGCATTGCCGAAGAAGTCGCCGAACAGCATCGGGCCGGCGGTGAAGAAGCCGATCAGCAGCGACGGGATCGCCAGCAGGACCAGCGGCAGGGTCACCACCCACGGGGTCTCGTGCGGCTTGTGATCGCCGTGGCCATGGTCGTCGTGCCCGTGGTGCGCGTCATGTCCATGGCCGTGACTGTCGTGGCCGAAGCGTTCCTTGCCGTGGAAGGCGAGGTAGAGCATGCGGAAGGAGTAGAAGGCGGTCACGCCGACGCCAATCAGCAGCGACCAGTAGGCGAGCGTCGCGCCCGGACGGGTAGCGTGCTCGACCGCGATCAGGATCGCGTCCTTGGAATAGAAGCCGCTGGTGCCCGGAAAGCCCATCAGGGCCAGCGTGCCGACCCAGGCGGTGATGAAGGTGATCGGCATGTACTTGCGCAATCCGCCCATCTTGCGCAGGTCCTGCTCGTGGTGCATGGCGATGATCACCGAGCCGGCGCCGAGGAACAGCAGCGCCTTGAAGAAGGCGTGGGTCATCAGGTGGAAGATCGCGGCCGAGTAGGCCGAGGCGCCGAGCGCGACCGTCATGTAGCCGAGCTGCGACAGGGTGGAGTAGGCCACCACGCGCTTGATGTCGTTCTGCACGATGCCGATGAAGCCCATGAACAGCGCGGTGATCGAGCCGATCACCAGGATCACGCTGAGCGCGGTTTCGGACAGCTCGAACAGCGGCGACATGCGCGCCACCATGAAGATGCCGGCGGTGACCATGGTCGCCGCGTGGATCAGCGCGGAGATCGGGGTCGGGCCTTCCATCGAGTCCGGCAGCCAGACGTGCAGCGGGACCTGGGCGCTCTTGCCCATCGCGCCGACGAACAACAGCAGGCAGATCACCGTCGGCACCGCCCACTCGACCGCGCCATAAGGGTTGAAGGTCTGGCCGACCAGCGTCGGCGCCGCGGCGAACACGGTGGCGTAATCCAGGCTGCCGAGGTAGGCCAGCACCATGCCGATGCCGAGCAGGAAGCCGAAATCGCCCACGCGGTTGACCAGGAAGGCCTTGAGGTTGGCGAAGATCGCCGTCGGGCGCTTGAACCAGAAGCCGATCAGCAGGTAGGAGACGAGGCCCACAGCTTCCCAGCCGAAGAACAGCTGCATGAAGTTGTTGCTCATCACGAGCATCAGCATCGAGAAGGTGAACAGCGAGATGTAGCCGAAGAAGCGCTGGTAGCCCGGATCCTCTTCCATGTAGCCGATGGTGTAGATGTGCACCATCAGCGACACGCTGGTGACCACCACCATCATCGTCGCGGTCAGGGCGTCGACCAGGAAGCCGACCTCGGCCTTGATCGAGCCGATCTGGAACCAGTTGTAGATGGTCATGTTGACCGGTTCGGCGCCGTCGAACGCGATCAACTTGAGCACGTATGCGCTCAAGCCCGCGCTGACGGCGACCCCGAGGATGGTCACCGTGTGCGCACCGGCGCGGCCGATCTGGCGGCCGAACAGGCCCGCAAGGATGGCTCCGAGCAGCGGCGCGAGGGCGGTCGTCAGCAGTAGCGATTTCGTGATCATGTCAGCCGCGCATCGTGTCGAGTTCGGCGACGTTGATCGTGCGCCGGTTGCGGAACACCACCACCAGGATGGCCAGGCCGATCGCGGCCTCGGCGGCGGCGACGGTCAGGATGAAGAACACGAACACCTGGCCCGCCATGTCGTCGAGGTAGCGCGAGAAGGCGATGAAGTTCATGTTGACGCTGAGCAGCATCAACTCGATAGCCATCAGCAGGATGATGATGTTCTTGCGGTTGATGAAGATGCCGGCGACGCTGATGCAGAACAGCAGGCCGGCCAGGATCAGCCACCAGGACAGGGGAATCGCGTTCATGCGCCGTGTCCCTCCTTGGAATCGGACGGCATCTTCACCACGCGCAGGCGGTCGGCCTTGCGCACCATCGTCTGCTTGCTAGGGTCCTGCGTCTTGACGCCCTCGCGGCGGCGGTGGGTCAGCGCGATCGCGGCGATGATGGCCACCAGCAGGATCACCGCGGCGATCTCGAAGGGATAGACGTAATCGGTGTAGAGCAGCCGGCCGAGCGCCTCGGTGTTGCTGCCTTCGATCACCGGCGCGGGCGCGGCGAACTTGTCGAGCCCGAAGTGGCGGCTGCCGAGCACCGCGACCATTTCCGCGGCCATGATTGCCGCGACCAGGATGCCGACCGGCAGGTAGCGCGCGAAGCCCTCGCGCAGCGGCGCGACGTTGATGTCGAGCATCATGACCACGAACAGGAACAGCACCATCACCGCGCCGACGTAGACCAGCACCAGGGTGATGCCGAGGAATTCGGCGCGCAGCAGGATCCACAGCATCGCGCTGGTGAAGAAGGTCAGCACCAGGCTCATCGCGGCATGCACCGGATTGCGCAGGGTGACCACCGCACCGGCGGCGATGACCAGCATCGTCGCCAGGGCAAGGAAGATGATCGGCTCGAAGCTCATGGTCGGGTCTTCAGCGGCGCATTAACGGTAGGGGGCGTCGAGTGCCCGGGCCTGGGCGATCTCTTTCTCGAAGCGGTCGCCGATGGCGAGCAACTGCTGCTTGCCGACCACGCTCTCGCCGCGGGTTTCGAAGTGGTATTCGGAGATGTGGGTCTCCACGATCGAATCCACCGGGCAGGACTCCTCGCAGAATCCGCAGAAGATGCACTTGAAGAGGTCGATCTCGTAGCGCGTGGTGCGGCGGGTGCCGTCCGCGCGCTGCTCCGAATCGATGGTGATCGCCAGCGCCGGGCACACCGCCTCGCACAGCTTGCAGGCGATGCAGCGTTCCTCGCCATTGGGATAGCGGCGCAGGGCGTGCAGACCGCGGAATCGGTGCGACTTCGGCGACTTCTCTTCGGGGTAGCGCAGGGTGTACTTGGGACGGAAGAAATAGCGTCCGGTCAGCGACAGGCCGACCAGCAATTCCTTCAGCATCAAGCTCTTGAAGTAGTGCGTAATGGCGCCCATGGCTCTCTCCTCAGACGCCGCGTTCGACGAACTTGCCGACCACCAGGACCGCGATCACGGCGATCCAGACGATGGTGATCGGGATGAACACCTTCCAGCCCAGGCGCATGATCTGGTCATAGCGATAGCGCGGGAAGGTGGCGCGGAACCACAGGTAGCAGAAAGCGAAGAAGCCGGCCTTGGCGAACAGCCAGATGAAGCTCGGCTCGCCCAGCGGACCGCCGATCCAGCCCTGCACCGGCGACAGCCAGCCGCCCAGGAACATGATCGCAGCGAGGAAGCTGATCAGGATCATGTTCGCGTATTCGGCGAGGAAGAACACCGCGAAGGCGGCGCCCGAGTACTCGACGTGGAAGCCGGCGACGATTTCCGACTCGCCCTCGGCGACGTCGAAGGGCGCGCGGTTGGTCTCGGCCACGCCGGAGATCACGTAGATCACGAACAGCGGCAGCAGCGGCAGCCAGAACCACTCGAAGAAGCCGGCATTGCCTGCCTGCGCGAGCACGATCTTCTCGATGTTCAGGCTGCCGGAGGCGACGATCACGCCGACCAGCGCGAAGCCCATCGCGATCTCGTAGGAGACGATCTGCGCCGCCGAGCGCATCGCGCCGAGGAAGGCGTACTTGGAGTTCGACGCCCAGCCGGCGAGGATCACGCCGTAGACGCCGAGCGAGGTCATCGAGAGCAGGTAGAGCAGGCCGGCGTCGATCTGGGTCAGCGCCATGCCCTGGTCGAAGGGGATCACCGCCCATGCCGCGAAGGCGGGGGCCAGGGTCAGCACCGGTGCGAGCAGGTACAGGAACTTGTCGGCGTTGGTCGGCAGCACGATCTCCTTGAAGATCGCCTTCACCGTATCGGCAAAGGGCTGTGCGAGTGCCAGCGGGCCGATTTCAGTGGGGCCCAGGCGCACCTGCATCCAGCCGATCACCTTGCGCTCGGCCAGGGTGTAGAAGGCCACCGCGACAATCAGCGGCACCGCGATCAGAAGGATCTTGATCAGGGTCCACGCAAGCAGCAACAGATCATCCATGGCTCACCCGCTCGATCACGATGCGCTGGCCGCTGACCGGGAGGTCGGCGGCGGCGGCGAATCCGGTGGGAATGCGACACATGCCCCGCGGCACCTCGGCTGAGGCGGTGCACGCGTAGCGCTTGCCGCCGATGGCCACGTCGCCGCCCGTGCCGATGCCCAGCGCCAGCGCATCCTCGGGATTGACGCGCAGGTTGCCGTCCTCGCCGAGCACGGTGCCCTGCAAGGCTGGCGCGCGTCGCACCACGCTGTCGACGCGATAGATCGGCAGGTACTGCTGGACCACGAAGCCTTCGCCCGCGGACATCGGGGCAGGGGAGGCGGCGGCAGCGCCGGGCTCCACGTTGCCGCCTTCCAGCAGCGGACGGACCGTGGCATGCACCGCAGCGAAGTCGATCGCATCGAAGCCGGCGAAGTTGAGCTGTGCACCCAGCGCGCGCAGCACGCGCCATCCGGCACGCGCCTCACCCGGCAGCTTGGCGCCGGCGGCGACCGTCTGCACCGTGCCATCGACGTTCACGTAGCTGCCGTCGATCTCGGGCGTCAGGCCGATCGGCAGCAGCACGTTGGCGTGGGCGGCGAGCGCCGGATTGACATATGCGGCGAAGGCGAGCACGAATTCCGCTCCGGACAGTGCCTGCTGCGCAGCCGCGCCATTGGCGAAGTCTTCCGGGACCTCGGCGCCGTAAAGCACCAGCGCGCGCGGCTTCGCGTGCAGCGCCGCGTTCACAGCCAGGCCCACACGCACGCTCGCGCCGGCCGGTCCGCGGTGCGGCACGCAGCCCACGCGCCAGGCGGCGCCGCCGTTGGCACCCTGCGGCATTTCGTCGAAGCTGCCACCACAGGCCTGCGCGATGAAGCGCGCGATGCGGCGCAGCAGCGAGGCAGCGGGGTGGCGCACGGCGTGGTCGCCGAACAGCACGCGGCTGGGTTCGCGCTCGTGCAGGCCGCGCGCGATGGCCGCGGCTTCCACCTGTCGGGTCGAACGCGCGGCCCATTCATTGATTTCGGCGCTGCAGGCCAGAGTACGCAACTGGGCCAGCGCAGCGGCGACCGCGGCGAGGTCGGCGACCTGCTGCTCCGGATTGCCGACCAGGTTCTGTCCCAGCGAGAAATGGTGGTCGAAGGCCAGCGGATTGATCGCGTGAACCTCGGCGCCGTGCTTCCACGCGCGGCGGATCCGATGACCGAGCAGCGGCGCATCGTGGCGCGGATGGCTGCCGACCAGCAGGATCGCGCGCGCATCGGAGTAGCCGGCGACCGGCGCGGCAAAACCCGGCGCGATCGGGGCGGCGGCATCGTCGCTGGTGTCCAACTGGCGCAGACGGTGGTCGATGTTCGCGCTGCCCAGGCCGCGAGCCATCGCCTGGAACAGGTACAGTTCTTCGGCGCTGGCGCCAGAGCTGGCGAGCGCGGCCAGCGAATCGCCGCCGTGGCGTGACACCGCGGCTTGCAGGCCCTCCGCCGCCGCCTTGATCGCCTCTTCCCAGCTGGCATCCACCCACTTGCCGTCGCGCTTGATGCGCGGCGTGGTCACGCGATCGGCGTGGGTGAGCGCCTGGTGGCTGTAGCGGTCGCGATCGGACAGCCAGTTCTCGTTGATCGCTTCGTTGTCGCGCGGCACCGAGCGCAGCACTTCGCCGCGGCGGATGTGCAGGTACAGGTTGGAGCCGAGCGCATCGTGGTAGCCGATGCTCTCGCGCGCCAGCAGCTCCCACGGACGCGCGCGGAAGCGGAACACCTTGTTGGTCAGCGCGCCGACCGGGCACAGGTCGATCACGTTGCCGGACAGCTCGGAGCGCAGCGAACGGCCGATGTAGGTGCCGATTTCGGTGTGCTCGCCGCGGAACATGCCGCCAAGCTCGGTGGTGCCGGCGATGTCGTCCATGAAGCGCACGCAGCGGGTGCAATGGATGCAGCGGGTCATCTCGGTGGCGACCAGCGGACCGAGGTCCTCGTCGGCCACCACGCGCTTGCGCTCGGCGAAGCGCGAAACCGAGCGGCCGTAGCCCATCGCCACGTCCTGCAGCTCGCATTCGCCGCCCTGGTCGCAGACCGGGCAGTCGAGCGGGTGGTTGACCAGCAGGAACTCCATGACGTTGCGCTGCGAGTCCAGCGCGCGCTTGCTGCGCGTGTAGACCTTCATGCCTTCCATGATCGGCGTGGCGCAGGCCGGCATCGGCTTGGGCGCCTTCTCGACGTCGACCAGGCACATGCGGCAGTTGGCCGCGATCGCCAGCTTCTCGTGGTAGCAGAAGCGCGGGATCTGGATGCCGGCCTTGTCGGCGGCCTGGATGATCATCGCGCCCTTGGGCGCCTTCAGCGCCTGGCCGTCGATCTCGATGTTGACGAGGTCGGGGGCGGATTGTCCGGTGGGCGCCGCGCTCATGCCGCGTTCCTCATCGCATCGTCCACGATCGATTTCTTGTGGGTCACGTAGTACTCGAACTCGGGCCAGAACTGCTTGAGCATGCCCTGCACCGGCCACGCGGCGGCCTCGCCGAAGGCGCAAATGGTGTGGCCCTCGATCTGCCCGGCGGCGCTCTTCAGCAGGTGCAGGTCTTCCAGCGTGCCCTTGCCCTCGCTGATGCGCTTGAGCACGCGGTACATCCAACCGGTGCCTTCGCGGCATGGGGTGCACTGGCCGCAGGACTCGTGGTAGTAGAAGCGCGAGATGCGGGTCAGCGCGCGCACCATGCAGGTGCTGTCGTCCATCACGATGACCGCGCCGGAACCGAGGCCCGAGCCCGCCTTCTGCAGGCTGTCGAAGTCCATCGTGATGTCCATCATCACCGAGGCCGGCAGCACCGGCATCGACGAACCGCCCGGGATCACGCCCTTGAGCTTGCGTCCAGGGCGCAGGCCGCCGGCCATTTCCAGCAAATCGCGGAACGGGGTGCCGAGCGGCACCTCGTAATTGCCGGGCTTCTGCACGTGTCCGGAGACCGAGAAGATCTTCGGGCCGCCGTTGTTCGGCTTGCCGATGGCGAGGAACCACTCGGCGCCGTTGCGGATGATCGCCGGCACCGAGGCGAAGGTCTCGGTGTTGTTGATCGTGGTCGGCTTGCCGTACAGGCCGTAGTTGGCGGGGAAGGGCGGCTTGAAGCGCGGCTGGCCCTTCTTGCCTTCCAGCGATTCCATCAGCGCGGTTTCTTCGCCGCAGATGTAGGCGCCGGCGCCGAGCGAGGCGTAGAGGTCGTAGTCGAAGCCTGAGCCCTGGATGTTCTTGCCCAGCCAGCCGTGCTGGTAGGCCTCGCGCACGGCGTTGTCGAAGCGCTCGAAGGACTCGCCCTGGAACTCGCCGCGCATGTAGTTGTAGCCAGCGGTGGCGCCCATCGCCCAGCCGCCGATGATCATGCCCTCGATCACCGCATGCGGATTGAAGCGCAGGATGTCGCGGTCATGGCAGGTGCCGGGCTCGGACTCGTCCGAATTGCACAGGATGTACTTGGTGCCCGGCGCATTGCGCGGCATGAAGCTCCACTTCAGGCCGGTGGGGAAGCCCGCGCCGCCGCGGCCGCGCAGCGCCGAGGCCTTGACCGCGTCGATCACCTGCTCGCGGGTCCAGCCTTCGGTCAGCACCTTGCGCAGCGCCTGGTAGCCACCCGATTTCAGGTAGTTCTCGTAGCTCCACGGCTGGTCGTAGTGCAGCGTGGTGAAGCAGACGTTGTGGGCCTGCGGGACGAGGCCGAGCGGATTCATCATCGTCGTCACTTCAGGGCATCCAGGATCGCATCGACCTTTTCGGTGGTCAGATGCTCGTGATACTCGCCATTCACCCACATCATCGGCGCGCGCACGCAGCCGGCCAGGCATTCCTCTTCCTGGATCAGGTGAATGCGGCCGTCCGGGGTGCTCTCGCCGGCGTGGATGCCGAGCTTGTGCTCGACGTGCTCCAGCAACTGGTCGGCGCCGTTGAGCCAGCACGAAATGTTGGTGCAGATCGACACCTTGTGGCGCCCGCACGGCCCGATGTGGAACAGCGAATAAAAGGTCGCGACCTCGTAAGCCTGGGTCGTCGGGATGCCGAGGTACGCGGCCACCGCAGCGATCAATTCGTCGGTCAGGTGGCCGAGGTTCTGCTTCTGGGCGATACGCAGGCCCGCCAGCACGGCGCTGCGTTTGCGGTCCGCCGGGTACTTCGCGATCCAGGCATCCAGTTGCGCGCGGCTGTCGGCGGTCAGTGCCTGGTGGGCATCGACCGCGACCGGCACGGCCTGCTCGTTGCGGGCCTTCATCGATCGATCTCTCCGAACACGATATCCAGCGTGCCGATCACCGCAACCACGTCCGGCAGCATGTGGCCGCGGACGATCTCGTCCATCGCCGACAGGTGCACGAAGCCGGGGGCGCGCAGCTTGACGCGGAAGGGCTTGTTGGCGCCGTCGGCGATGATGTACGCGCCGAACTCGCCCTTCGGCGCCTCGACTGCACAGTAAATCTCGCCCGGCGGCACCGAGTAGCCCTCGGTGAACAGCTTGAAGTGATGGATCAGCGCTTCCATGTCTTCCTTCATCTCGACACGGGAGGGCGGGGCCACCTTGTAGTTGCGCAGCATCACGTCGCCCGGGTTGGCGCGCAGCCACTTGATGCACTGCTGCATGATGCGGGTCGACTGGCGCAGTTCCTCGACGCGGCAGACGTAGCGATCGTAGCAGTCGCCGTTGACGCCGACCGGGATGTCGAACTCGACCTGGTCGTAGGCGGCATAGGGTTGCTTCTTGCGCAGATCCCAGGCGATGCCGGAGCCGCGCAGCATCGGGCCGCTCATGCCCATGCGCAGCGCCAGTTCAGGCGACACCACGCCGATGTTGACGGTGCGCTGCTTCCAGATGCGGTTGTCGGTGAGCAGCGTTTCGTACTCGTCGATGCGCTTGTAGAAGTCCTCGCAGAAGGCATCGAAGAAATCGAGCATGCTGCCCTGGCGCCATTCGTTGCGGCGCTTGAGATCCGCGCCCTTGGTCCAGCGGCTCTCCTTGTACTGCGGCATGCGCTCGGGCAAATCGCGGTAGACGCCGCCCGGACGGTAGTAGCAGGCGTGCATGCGCGCGCCGGACACCGCCTCGTAGGCATCCATCAGTTCCTCGCGCTCGCGGAAGGCGTACAGGAACAGGGTCATCGCACCAAGATCGAGCGCGTTGCTGCCCAGCCACAGCAGGTGGTTCAGGATGCGCGTGACTTCGTCGAACAGCGTGCGGATGTACTGCGCGCGGATCGGCGCCTCGACGCCGAGCAGGCGCTCGATCGCACGCACATAGGCGTGCTCGTTGCACATCATCGACATGTAGTCCAGGCGATCCATGTAGCCGATCGACTGGTTGTAGGGCTTGCTCTCGGCCAGCTTCTCGGTGCCGCGGTGGAGCAGGCCGACATGCGGATCGGCGCGCACCACGGTCTCGCCATCCAGTTCCAGCACCAGGCGCAGCACGCCGTGCGCGGCCGGATGCTGCGGCCCGAAGTTCATCGTGTAGTTGCGGATCTCGGCCATGGTTCAGCTCGCCTTGGTCTGCTGCGCTTCGTTCTGCGCCTGCAGGTAGCGCGAATCGGTACGCACCACGCGCGGCACGCCGACGCGCGGCTCGATCGACACTGGTTCGTACACCACGCGGCCCTTGTCCGGGTCGTAGCGCACTTCCACGTTGCCGATCAGCGGGAAGTCCTTGCGGAAGGGGTGGCCGATGAAGCCGTAGTCGGTGAGGATCCGGCGCAGGTCCGGGTGGCCCTCGAAGGCGATGCCGAAGAGGTCGAAGGCCTCGCGCTCGAACCAGTTGGCTGCGCCCCAGATATCGACCACCGAGGGAACGACGGGCAGGCTGTCGTCCGGGGCGAAATAGCGCACCCGCAGGCGCAGGTTGTGCTCGATCGACAGCAGGTGGGTGACCGCGGCGAAGCGGTTCGGGATCCCGGCCGGGCGCGGACGGTTGTCCCAGGCGAAGCGGCCGGCGCCAGCGCCGAGCACACCACGGCTGAAGCCCTCGTCGGTGACGAGGTCGGTTTCCCACTCGTCATCGCCGTAGGAGAGGTAATCGACGCCGCAGACGTCGATCAGTTGCTGGAAGCGGAAGGGCTTCTCGTCGCGCAGCGCCTTCATCACTTCGAGTACCCGATCGGTCGCCACTTCGATGGTGTACTGGCCGAGGGCTTCGCGGGCGGAGAGGATCGCCTCGCCGAACCGGGACTGGATCTGCTCCAGCAGCGTAGTGCGTGCTTCGGTCATTAGCGTGCGATCGTGTTGGTGCGGCGAATCTTCTTCTGCAACTGCAGGATGGCGTAGACCAGCGCTTCGGCGGTCGGCGGGCAGCCCGGGACGTAGATGTCGACCGGCACCACGCGATCGCAGCCGCGCACCACCGAGTAGGAGTAGTGGTAGTAGCCGCCGCCGTTGGCGCAGGAGCCCATCGAGATGACCCACTTGGGATCCGGCATCTGGTCGTAGACCTTGCGCAGCGCCGGGGCCATCTTGTTGACCAGGGTGCCGGCCACGATCATGACGTCGGACTGGCGCGGGCTCGGGCGGAACACCACGCCGAAGCGGTCGAGGTCCAGGCGCGCCGCGCCGGCGTGCATCATCTCCACCGCGCAGCAGGCGAGGCCGAAGGTCATCGGCCACATCGATCCGGTGCGCGCCCAGTTGATCAGCGCATCCGCGGAAGTGACCGCAAAGCCACGCTGGATCAGCGGGTTGTCGGCTTCGGGGCGGAGGATGTCGTCGACCGTTCCGATCGGAGTCGGATTGTGGAAGGCATCCGCAATGACGTCGCTCACTCCCATTCGAGCGCTCCCTTCTTCCATTCGTAGATGAAGCCGACCACGAGCAACCCGAGGAACAGGCTCATCGACGCGACCGCGGCCCAGCCGAGTTCGTCGAGTACCACCGCCCATGGGAACATGAACGCGATTTCGAGATCGAAGATGATGAACAGGATGGCGACGAGGTAGTAGCGCACGTCGAACTTCATGCGCGCGTCTTCGAAGGCCTCGAAGCCGCACTCGTAGGGCGAGAGTTTCTCGCTGTCCGGCTTGCGCGGACCCAGGAGCGAGCCCAGGACAAGTAGCGCAAGGCCGATGACCGTGGATACGCCCAGGAACAGGGCAATGGGAAGATATTGCTGCAGATCCATGCCTGAACCGCTCCGCTCCGGATGATTTCTGACCCCTTGAAGCCGCAACCCGGCGCGGGGCCGGGCTGCAGGTGCGCCCTCGGGCGCTTCACATTGGTGCCGACGGACGGACTCGAACCGTCACGGGTTGCCCCACTACCACCTCAAAGTAGCGTGTCTACCAATTCCACCACGTCGGCCTTCTGATCTGGATCAATCGCGCCGCATTATTGCGGTTTTGCACCCTCGTTGCTCGCTTCCGCGGGCGCCGTTTCGCTTGTTTCCGCTGCCGGGACTTCGACATTCGTCGAAGCTGCCGGGACTTCGCCCGCGGCAGCCGGCGTGTCGCTGCCGGTGCTGGCAGACGGCGCTGCCGGGGTCTCGCCCGCGGCAGGTGTCTCGCTGCCGGCGGTCGGTACTTCGCTGCCGGCAGCCGGAGCGGCCGGCGTCGGCAACTCGCCCATGACGCCCAGTTCCGCTGCCGCGTCGCGCTTGATGCCGACGCGCGCTTCGTACACCGCCATGCCCATGCTCATCGCGAAGAACACCACCGCCAGCCACTTGGTGGCCTTCGACAGGAAGTTCGCGGAACCGCGTGCACCGAACACCGTGCCGGAGGCGCCCGAGCCGAAGCCGGAGCCTGCGGCTGCGCCGGAGCCGCGCTGCAGCATGATGAACGTGATCATCGCAATCGCGTTCACGAGATAGACAACGATGAAAGCAATCTTCATAAGTGGAATCAACCGTCCTGGTTGGCTGCGCGGCAGATCGCGGCAAAGTCGTTCGGGACCAGGGAGGCGCCGCCGATCAACCCGCCATCGACATCGGCCTGGGCAAACAGCTCCGCCGCATTGGACCCCTTGACGCTTCCGCCGTACAGGATCCGAACAAGACTGGCGAGCATAGCATCGCGTTTTGCGATTGCGCTACGGATGCACGCATGGACCGCCTGCGCCTGTTCAGGCGACGCGGTGCGGCCGGTGCCGATCGCCCACACCGGCTCATAGGCGAGCACGGCGCGCGCAGCGACGCGACGCCGCAGCGTTCGATCACCGCATCGAGTTGGCGCAGCACGACGGCCTCGGTGGTGCCGGCGTCGCGCTCGGACAGGGTCTCGCCGAGGCACAGCACGGGCGTCAGGCCGGCGGCCTGCGCGCGCTCGAACTTGGTCGCGACGGTGGCGTCGGATTCACCGAGCACGTGGCGCCGCTCTGAATGTCCCACGAGCACCGCGCGAACCCCGAACTGCGCCAGCATGCTCGCGGAGACCTCACCGGTGTACGCGCCGTCGTCGTAGCCGGCGACGTCCTGTGCGCCCAGCCACAAAGGGCTTGCGGCGGTGTCGCGCTGGACGTCGGCGAGAAACACGAAGGCCGGGAGCACGCCGACATCGACATGCGGCAGGTTCACGGCCAGTTCCGCCGCGGCGCGCGACCATGCGCTCGCTTCGGCGCGCGTGCCGTTCATCTTCCAGTTACCCAGGACCATCCTGCGGCGCATGCGCAAAGCCCTCCGTTCGCGGCGGCGGACCATAGCGGCGGGGTTCGTGGCGATCAAGCGCTGCACAACGTGCCCGACTGCAACGCCGTTCGGCCGGGCGCGGCTTCCTTGTTCTTTCGGGCCATCGGCGCCTACAATGGGCGGCTTTTTCGGTCCCGGCCGGTCGACATGCCCGCACGAGCGATGCGCATGCTTCCGGCGCCCACGGATCGGATCAGCTGCTCCGTCGCCCCGCGCAATGATGCCGCGGCGCGGAGTCCGCGCGTCATGCTCGGTGGATCGGCTCACAGGCGGCCGTCTTTCTGGGCTTGGCGTCAGTCCTCTCAACGACAAGGAGTTTGTCATGCCTCTGAATGCCACCCAGACCGGCGAAATCATCAAGGCCCACGGCCGCAGCGCCGGCGACACCGGCTCCCCGGAAGTGCAGGTTGCCCTGCTGACTGCGCGTATCGAGCAGCTGTCCGGCCACTTTGCGGATCACAAGAAAGACCACCACTCGCGTCGCGGCCTGCTCAAGCTGGTCAACCAGCGCCGTCAGCTGCTTGCCTACCTCAAGCGCAAGGATGACGCCCGCTACCGCGCGCTGATCGAGAAGCTGGGCCTGCGCCGCTAAGGCCTGCTTTCCCGAACCAATCGTTTCGAACACAGTACAAGGACACCCCCAGTGGCGAAGGTCACCAAGCAATTCAAGTACGGCGATCACCTGGTTACTCTGGAAACCGGCGAGATCGCGCGCCAGGCAACGGCAGCGGTCATGGTCAGCATGGGCGACACCGTGGTGCTGGTCACCGCGGTTGGCGACAAGAAGGCCAAGGAAGGTCGCGACTTCTTCCCGCTGACGATCAACTACCAGGAGAAGTTCTACGCTGGTGGCCGCATCCCTGGGGGCTTCTTCAAGCGCGAAGGGCGTCCGACCGAGCGCGAGACCCTGACCTCGCGCCTGATCGATCGTCCGATCCGCCCGCTGTTCCCGGACGGCTTCTTCCATGACGTCCAGGTGATGGCGACGGTGCTGTCGATGAACCCGGAGATCGACGCCGACATCCCGGCGCTGATCGGCGCCTCCGCGGCGCTGTCGCTGTCCGGCCTGCCTTTCGCGGGCCCGATCGGTGCGGCCAAGGTCGGCTACGCCAACGGCAAGTACCTCCTCAACCCGACCTCCGAGCAGCTCAAGACTTCGCAGCTGGAGCTGGTGGTTGCCGGTACCGACAAGGCGGTGCTGATGGTGGAATCCGAAGCGCAGCTGCTGAGCGAGGAAGTGATGCTCGGCGCCGTGATGTTCGGTCATCGCGAACTGCAGGCGATCATCAACGCGATCCGCGAGCTGGTGGCGGAAGTCGGCGTGACGCCGTTCCCGTGGAACCCGCCGACCGACCACCAGGCGCTCGACGCCTCGGTCAAGGAAGTCGCCGAGGGCATGCTGAACGCTGCCTACGACATCCGCGAGAAGCAGGAACGCCGCACCGCGGTTTCCGCAGCCAAGGCCGCGACCATCGCCGCCCTGGGCGGTGAGAAGGCGCTGGCCAGCGGCTGGACCGACGCCGCCGTGGTGCGCAGCTTCGATAACCTCGAGTACGCGCTGGTGCGTCACCGCATCATCGCCGGCCGTCCGCGCATCGACGGCCGCGACAGCACCACGATCCGCCCGATCAGCGTGCGCGCCGGCCTGCTGCCGCGCACCCACGGCTCGGCGCTGTTCACCCGCGGCGAGACCCAGGCGATCGTCACCGTCACGCTGGGCACCAGCCGCGACGCGCAGATCATCGACGCCGCCGAGGGCGAGTCGAAAGAAACTTTCATGATGCATTACAACTTCCCGCCGTTCTCGGTGGGTGAGATCAGCTTCATGCTCGCCCCGAAGCGTCGCGAGATCGGCCACGGCCGCCTCGCCAAGCGCGGCGTGGCTGCGGTGATGCCGAAGATGGAAGAGTTCCCCTACACCATCCGCGTGGTCTCGGAAATCACCGAGTCCAACGGTTCCTCGTCGATGGCTTCGGTCTGCGGGTCCTCGCTGGCGCTGATGGATGCCGGCGTGCCGATGAAGGCGCCGGTGGCCGGCATCGCGATGGGCCTGATCAAGGAAGGCGACAAGTTCGCCGTGATCAGCGACATCCTGGGCGACGAAGATCACCTCGGCGACATGGACTTCAAGGTGGCCGGTTCCTGGGAGGGCATCACTGCCCTGCAGATGGACATCAAGATCGACGGCATCACCGAGGAGATCATGAAGGTCGCGCTGACGCAGGCCCGCGACGGCCGCCGTCACATCCTCGGCGAGATGGCCAAGGTGATCGACTCGCCGCGTTCGGAGATGAGCTCCTACGCGCCGCGCCTGTTCACCATGAAGATCCACCCGGACAAGATCCGCGACGTGATCGGCAAGGGTGGCGTGACCATCCGCGCGATCACCGAGGAAACCGGCGCGATCATCGACATCGCCGACGATGGCACGATCACCATCGCCTCGAACAACCAGGCGAATGCCGATGCCGCGAAGAAGCGCATCGAGCAGATCACCTCGGACGTCGAGCCGGGTCGCATCTACGAGGGCAAGGTCGCCAAGCTGATGGATTTCGGCGCTTTCGTGACCATCCTGCCGGGCCGCGATGGTCTGGTGCACGTCTCGCAGATCTCCAACGAGCGCGTCGAGCGTGTCGCCGACAAGCTCAAGGAAGGCGACACGGTGCGCGTCAAGGTGCTCGAAGTGGACAAGCAGGGCCGCATCCGCCTGTCGATCAAGGCCGTGCTGGAAGACGAGGCGGCCGCCTCGGCTTGAGTCGAATGAGCGCGGCGCAGGTCGCGTGAGCTGCAAGGCAACGGGCCCCGCGGGGCCCGTTGTCGTTTCAGAGCCTGGCGGCGTAAGCTGATCGCGAAGCCGCCGCGGATGGTCCGATGAGCGCCGTACCCCGATTCGCCAGCTACGACGACATCCTCGCACTGCCGGAGCACGTCACCGGCGAGATCATCGATGGCGAGTTGCACACACAGCCACGGCCGAGTTCTCGGCATGCGCAGATCGAAACGGGCATTGCACGCGAGGTCAGCGGTCCATTTGGAGTGGGCAGGGGCGGTCCCGGTGGCTGGGTGATTCTGGTCGAACCCGAACTGCACCTCGGCGCGCACGTGCTGGTGCCCGACCTTGCCGGCTGGCGCCGCGAGCGCCTGCCGCTGATCCCGGACGGGCCCATCGACGTGGTGCCGGACTGGGTCTGCGAGATCCTTTCGCCGGGCACCGCGCGCAAGGACCGCTCGCGCAAGCTTCCGCTGTACGGCAGGCTCGGCGTGGCACATGCCTGGCTGGTGGACCCGGCTGCGAAGACCATCGAGGTGCTGCGCCACGCCGATGGGCATTGGCTGCTGCTGGAGACCTTCGGCGAGGACGATTCGATGCGCGCCGAACCCTTCGATGCGGTCGCGATCGACCTGGCGCCGCTGTGGGCCTGGTAATTGGCCCCGGGTTCGCCGAAGGTTTGTATTGTTGCACCGCAGCATCCTGCTAGCATCCGCGCACCCCACAAGCTGGAGCGCGAGCCGTGTCCGATCCCAAAGCTGCATGGTTGCCGGACTGGCAATCGATGCAAAAGCAGTTCTTCTCTGCCTGGACCGACGCCGCGCGCGGCGGGGCCGCGCCGTCGATGCCGGTGCATGAAGGTTTCGATGTCTGGCTGAAGCTGTTCAACGGACGCGACTCCGGCAACGAGGTGCTCGACCGGGTGGTCGGCAGCGCCAAGCAGTTCGCCGATTTCATGCAGGGCGTGATCGGCCAGTTGGCCACCACCAAGCCGGAGTTCTCTACGGCGGCGGGCGTGCGCGAGGCGCTCGAAAAGGCCTTCGGCGGCATGCACGTGCACAAGAACCCGGTGATGGATGCGCTGCGCAGCGTGACCACCGAGGGTGCGAAGGGCTTCGAGGACCTGTTCCGCGAATTCATGAAAGTGGCCAAGCCGCTGGAGGCTGATGCGCGCAGCCTGCTGTCGCTGCCGGCCTTCGGCTACAACCGCGAGTCGCAGGAGCGCCAGCAGGCCCTGGCGCAGGCCATGGTCGACTACAACGACCAGATGAATCGCTACAACACGCTGATGTACAAGGCCAGTCGCCTGGGCCTCGACAAGTTCGAGTCCAAGCTGGCCGAGCGCAGCGAGCCCGGCCGCGAGATCACCAGCCTGCGCGGGCTGTACGACGTGTTCGTCGACGCCGCCGAGGAGGGCTACGCCGAAGTCGCGCTGTCCGACGAGTTCCGCGAGGCCTATGGCGCGCTGGTGAACTCTCAGATGCGCGTGCGCCAGCTGGTGCAGGGCGAGGTCGAGCGCAGCACCGCAGCGCTCGGCATTCCCGGCCGTACCGAACTCGACAGCGTGCACAAGCGCAACCACGAGATGCGCCGCCGGATCGCCGACCTGGAAGAACGCCTGGCGCGGCTGGAAGATGCCCAGCTGGCGCCGCCGGTGGTTGCTGCGGCGCCTGTGGTGGCCGAGCCGAAGGCGCCGGCTGCTGCGAAGAAGCCGGCGGCACCCAAGCCGGTGAAGGCCAAGGCCGCCAAGCCGGCCGCCGCCAGCACGCCGAAATCCTCCACCCGCCGTAGCCGGAGCTGAGCGCCATGGGACCTGTGAAGATCGATCCGAAAGCGGCCCTGGACGAAGTGGCCCGCTACAGCCAGAAGTTGACCGCTGGCGCCGACGTGCTGCGCAAGCTCGATGACGTCCACTACGGCGCCACCGAGAAGGAAGCGGTGTACCGCGAAGACAAGGTCGTCCTGTATCACTTCAAGGGCGACAAGAAGCCCACCGCGAAGACGCCGATCATGATCGTCTACGCGCTGGTCAACCGCCCGTTCATGACCGATCTGCAGGCCGATCGCTCGCTGGTGCGCAACCTGCTGGCGCAGGGCGAGGACGTCTACCTGATCGACTGGGGTTATCCGGACGCCGCCGACCGTTACATCTCGCTGGACGACTACATCAACGGCTACATCCGCCGCTGCGCGGACGTGGTCGCCAAGCGCCACGGCCTGAAGGCGATCAACATCCTCGGCGTCTGCCAGGGCGGCGCATTCTCGCTGTGCTTCGCGTCGATCTACCCCGAGAAGGTCAAGAACCTGATCACGATGGTCACGCCGGTGGATTTCCACACGCCTGACAACATGCTCTCGCACTGGACCCAGGGCATGGACATCGACCTCTTCGTCGACACCCTCGGCAACGTCCCGGGCGATCTGATGAACTGGTGCTACCTGACGCTCAAGCCCTTCCGCCTGAACCACCAGAAGTACGTCGGCCTGGTCGACATCCTCGACGACAAGGCGGAATTGGAGAACTTCCTGCGCATGGAGAAGTGGATCTTCGATTCGCCGAACCAGGCGGGCCAGGCCTTCCGCGAGTTCATCCGCGACTTCTACCAGGGCAACAAGCTGATGCACGGCGGGCTCAGCATCGGCGACAAGCCGGTCGACCTGAAGCAGATCACGATGCCGGTGCTCAACATCTACGCCGAGCAGGACCACCTGGTGCCGCCGAGCGCGTCGATCCCGCTGAAGGACAAGGTCGGTACCAAGGACTACACCGTGCTGGCGTTCAAGGGCGGCCATATCGGCATCTACGTCTCCGGGCGCGCGCAGCGTGAGGTGGCGCCGACCATCCACGGGTGGCTGTCGAAGCGCGCCTGATCGGTTCCGGGACCGGGGACTCGGGACCAGGAACTTGGGGATAGCTCCTTCTCCCCGCACGCGGGGAGAAGGTGGCCCGCAGGGCCGGATGAGGGGCGGTCGCAAGTGCGCCTGGCCCGTTAGACTCCAGCCACGATGGCCCGCCGCAAACCCGCCGCCAAACCTGACAAGCCGCGCCGTCGCTGGCGGCGCTGGCTGTGGTTTCTGTTGCTGGCGCCGGTCGTCCTCAGCCTTCTGCTGGTTCTCCTGTTCCGCTTCGCCACGCCGCCGCTGACCGGGGTAATGGCCGAGCGAATTCTCGAGGCACGCCGGGCCGGCATCGATGGCTTCCGCATCGAACACCGCTGGTGCCCGCTGGACGACTACGGCCCTTACTTGCCGATCGCGGTGATCGCATCGGAGGACCAGCGTTTCCTCGAACACCACGGTTTCGACACGGTGGAGATCCAGCGTGCGCTGGACGAGGCCGAGGACGGCGGGCGCATGCGCGGCGCCAGCACCATCAGCCAGCAGGTGGCGAAGAACCTGTTCCTGTGGTCCGGCCGCAGTTGGGTGCGCAAGGGTCTGGAAGTCTGGTTCACCGCGCTGCTGGAACTCTCGTGGCCGAAACGGCGTCTGCTGGAGACCTACCTGAATATTGCCGAGACCGGCGATGGGATGTTCGGCTTCTGTGTCGCCTGCCAACGCCGCTTCGGCAAACCCTGCAATGCGCTGGCGCCTTACCAGCTCGCGCTCATGGTCGCGACCCTGCCGGATCCGCGTCGGCGCCGCGCTGACCAGCCCACGCCCTACCTGCACCAGCGCGCGACGTGGATCGTGCGCCAGATGGAGCAGTTGGGTGGTCCGGCGCTGCTGCAGCGTCTGGCGGAGTGAGGCGGCCGGAGACGAGGGCACGGGGGCACGAGGGCACGAGGGCACGGGAGAGCAGATCCTGCGCGGCCTCGCGCTTGTGCGCGCGGGTGCCCTCCAGGGAACTCGCACCCTTGATCGAGGGCGTGCGGGATCGCCGGCAATAGCGCCCCCGGCGCGAACTGCCGCGCTCGCCTGCCCTCGTGCCCTTGTGCCATCGTGCCCTCGCATCTGGGCAAGCTCTGGCAAATCCCCGTGTGAGGCCGCGCGATGACCCGGCCGCGCGTTCTCCACCTGGTGTCCGCGCGCGGAGGCGGGATGTGTCGCTTCGCGCGCGATCTGCTCGCGCCGGGCGACGCGCTGCTGCATGTCGGCGGAGACACCTGGGTGCTGGAGCATGCTGCGGCCGGAAGGCTCGCCCGCTTCCTGCCTTACCGACTGCCGCCGATGCCCGCCGATGCGGCAGATTGGCTGGATGCTGTGCTCGACGCGCACGCGCTGGGTGCCGTGCACCTGCACCATCTCGACGCCGCCACGCTGGCCCTGATGCAGGCCTGGAGCGGGCGCGGGCGGCCGTGGCTGGCCAGCCTGCACGATGTCGGCTTCTTGCGTGCGGATGCTTTCGGCGGCGCGGCGAGCCTGCCGCCCGCGGACGCTGCGTGGGCCGGGCGCTGGCGTGCAGTGCTCGCGCGCGCCGGCGCGATCACGGCGCCGTCGCGCTTCCTTGCTGACGCCTTCGCGCGGGCCTGCGAGGGGTTGCACGCCGCGGTGGTCGAGCCGGGCGTCGAGTGGCCGGATCCCATCGACGTCCCATGCGACCGGCCGCTGCGATCGCTTGCCGTGGTCGGAGCGCTTGGCGCTCACAAGGGCAAGCAGCGATTGCTGCGCTGGCTCGCGCATCCCGGCGCCGCGGCATATCGCTGGACCCTGATCGGATACACCGAGGACCAGTTGCAGCCGGGCTGGATCGGCGACGGGCGGATGTGGGTGCATGGGCCCTTCGATGCCGCGCGGACCGCGCACTGGCTGCGGCACTACGCGGTCGACCTGGTGCTGTTCCCGAACCAGTTGGCCGAGAGCTTCAGCTACGCCTTGTCGGACGTCTGGGCGGCGGGCTTGCCGGTGCTGGTGCCCGATTGCGGTGCGCTGGGTGAGCGCGTGCGCTTGCACGGCGGCGGCGCACTGCTGGTTGATCCGGACGATGCGGACACCCTGATGCGACAGCTCGGCGCACTTTGCGCGAGCGATGCCACCGCCGTGTGGCGTACTCAGGTTCGTGAGAGGAGGCCAGCGATGGCGCCAGCGAGGCGGAACATGATCGAGGCGATGGACGCGCAGTACGCGAAGCTCCCGGCGGCGATGGCCGGCTGCGCGACCGCTGCCATCGAGCAGTTGCAACCCTGGCTGCGCACGCAGCTGGACGACGTGGTTTTCCGCCACGAGAACATCCGCCTGGCGCGCGACTACGCACAGGTGCGTGCATGGGCCGACAAGCAAGCGGCCGATGTGCAGCGGCTGACCGCGGACCTGGACCTGCTTGCCAGCGTGCGCGCGCGCCTGGACGCGGAGCTGGCGCAGCGCGAATGCGATGTGGCGGCGTTGCGCACGCGCAATGCCGACGTCGAATCGATGGCCGCGGCGCTGAACGCGCGCAACCTGGCTGTCGAGGCGGACGCCGCGCAGCTGCAGCGCCAGCTCGGGACGCTCGGCGAATCGCTCGCGCAGCGCGATGCGACGCTCGCGGAACTATCCGCGCGCAACGACTCTCTCACCGCGCAACTCAACCAGGAGCGCGCGCGCGCCGCCGCGCTGCAGCAGTCCAGCGAGGCGCGCGCCATGGAGATCGCCATCATGCATCAGCGCATTAATGCATTGGAGTCAGAGTTGCTGCCGCTGCGGGTCAAGGGCGCGCGCTACGATCGCCTGGCCGGCTGGCTGCCGGCGCCGCTGCGCGCTGGCTTGCGTGGCCTGCTCGGGTGGCGCCGGCGCCGGGCGGAGGCGCGGGCATGAGCGCGATCGAGGCCATCGACGTCCAGGTGGTGACCTGGCACAGCGACGCCGCGCAACTGCGCCGGCTGCTCGACAGCCTGGTCGCGGAGGGCGCCGGCACCGCGCTGCATGTGGCGATCGCCGACAACAGCGTCGATCCGGCCGTGGCGGCCGTGGTGCGTGATCTGGCCGGCGGGTATGCGCAGCACTTTGCGTCCCTGAGGGTGCTCGCCAACGAGCAGAACCTCGGCTTTGGACGCGCCCACAATGCGCTGGCGCGGGATGCGCGCACGCCCTGGCTGCTGTTGCTGAACCCGGATTCGGCCTTGTTGCCCGGGGCACTGCACGCACTTCTGGCGCAGGCGTCCGAGGACGCGCCGGCGGCGGCCTTCGAATGCCGCCAGCAACCCTACGAGCATCCGAAGAACTACCATCCGTTGACACTGGAAACCGAGTGGTGCAGTGGCGCCGCGCTGCTGCTGCGCCGGTGCGCATTCGAGGCGGTGGGTGGATTCGACGAGCAACTGTTCCTGTACGGCGAAGATGTCGACCTCAGCTGGCGCCTGCGTGCGGCGGGCTGGAAACTGCGCTACCTGCCGGCTGCGCGGGTGGTGCACGACAGCTACCGCCACGCCGGCGAGGTCAAGCCGGCGCAGGTGGCCGGCGGCACGCTTGCCAACCTGCTGCTGCGCATGCGTTACGGCAGCTGGCGCGATGTGCGCGAGGGTTACCGCCAGTTGCTGAGCGAGATCCGCGTTGGCGACAGCTTTCCCGGTCGCCGTCGCGCGCTGATCGGCAATTTGCGCAAGAGCCTGCGGCTGTTGCCGCACTTCCGGCGCACGCGCGTGCGGCCCAGCGAACACTTCGCGCCGCGCTTTGCCGGATGGGACTTCGAGCGGCGGCGCAAGGGCGCCTTCTTCAGCGCGCCGCCGGTGTCCGGCCAGCCGCTGGTGTCGATCCTGATCCGCACCCACAAGCGCCCGCTGTGGCTGCGCGAGGCGCTGCGCTCGGTGGAGCAGCAGACCTGGGCGAACATCGAGATCGTGATCGTCGAGGATGGCCCGGACCTGTGCCGGCGCATGCTCGACATCGAGTTCGCGCACCTCAAGCCGCGCCTGCGCTATGTCGCCACCGGCACGCCGGTCGGGCGCGCGCGGGCCGGCAACCTCGCGCTGTCGCTGGCGCGCGGCGAGTGGCTGAACTTCCTCGACGACGACGACCTTCTGTACGCCGACCATGTCGAGAACCTGTTGGCGGTGGCGCAGCAGGAAGGGGTGCCGGGCGTCTATGGCATCGGCTGGGAAGTGCCTACCGAGGTGGAGAGCGAAGTGCCGCTGCGCTACCGCGAGACCGACTGGCTGCTGCGCTTCCAGATGCCGTTCAACCACGCCACCTTGTGGGTGGAGAACTTCATGCCGATCCAGTGCGTGCTGTTCCACCGCCGGCTGTACGAGCGCCACGGCGGCTTCGCCGAGGACATGGACCAGTTGGAGGACTGGAACCTGTGGACCCGCTACACCCTGGAGGATCGCTTCGTGCTGGTCGACAAGACCACCAGCCTTTACCGCGTGCCGGCCCGGCCAGACGTCGCCGAGCGCCGTCAGCAGGCGCTCGACCAGGCCTACCGCGATGCACGCGCGCGCCAGCAGTCGATGCGTGCGGCGCTGTCGCCGGCAGCGATCATTGACGAGGTCAAGGCTTCGCACACCCTGAACGCGCCGCCGACTACGCGCCACCTCGCGCGACGGCTGGCCGAGCGCTTCCTGGCGGGGCGCTGGCTGGTCAACTGGATGCTGCGGCGGCGCGCGCTGTCGTAGGATCGCGGCATGCGAATTCCCCGTGGTTACCATGACGGCGACCTCACGCCAGGCGCCGAGATCGTCCTCGGCGAGACGCTCGCCAATCACCTGACCCGCGTGCTGCGCCTGCGCGCGGGCGATACGGTGCAGTTGTTCGGTGGGCGCGGGCGCGAAGTGCGCGCGGTGCTCGCGGTGCTCGACCGCAAGCGCACCACTGCGCGGGTCGAGGCTGACATTGCACCGGTGGCCGAATCGCCGTTGCGCCTGACCCTCGCGCAGGGTATCTGCCGCGGCGAAAAGATGGACCTCGTGTTGCAGAAGGCCACCGAACTGGGCGTGCACGCGATCCTGCCGCTGCTGACCGAGCGCACCGAGGTCCGCCTGGATGCGGAGCGCGAGGCCAAACGCATGGCCCACTGGCGCCAGGTGATCGCATCGGCCTGCGAGCAATGCGGGCGGGCGACGCTGCCACGGCTGGATGCGCCAATGGCGCTGCCGAACTGGCTGGCGGCTTTACGCGGCGTGGACGGCGCGGGTGACACCAGACTGGTCCTCGATCCCGGCGGCGCGCTGGATCTGCGCGAGCTGACGCCGGCCGAATCCATGACGCTGGCCGTTGGACCGGAGGGCGGCTTCAGCGAGGCCGAGGTCGCGCTGATGCAGCGTGCGGGCTTCGGCGGATTGCGCCTGGGGCCGCGGATCCTGCGCACCGAAACCGCGGGCCTGGCGGCGATTGCGGCGCTGCAGGCGCGCTTTGGGGATCTGTAGACGGCGAGCCGCATCGCAGAGAGGAAAAGACATTGTGTCCGCAAAGGACGCAAAGGACGCAAAGAAAAGCGGTTGATTCTCTTCGCGTCTTTTGCGTCCTTTGCGGACAAAAACAACTGGTCGGTGGTGCGAAACAGGCGCCTTGCTGCGGCACATCACTCCTGCAGACTGGCGAAGATCGATTCCACCGCGGCCCGGTCGCGCTCGAAGTAGTGTTCGGCCGGCGCGGTGTACATCAGGAAGCTGAGGGTGCCGTCGGCGCCTTCGCCGAGCAGCAGGCCGCGGTAGTGCAGGCCGGCGCTGTTGTCGAAGCTGAGCTCCGCGCGGAAACCCGCGTCGCCGCCGATCTTCGCCGGCGCGAGCGCGCGCGCCTCGACGTTCTGCAGCCCGGAGCCGCGCAGGCCTTCGACGATCAGTTCCGCGATCTCGATCTCGCTCAGGCCGGTGCGGAAGCGCGCGCCCTCGTCGCGCTCGCCCCGCAGGCGCGCGCGGAACACGTGCTCGCCGGGCTTGATGTCGGCGTAAATGCGCAGCGCATTCAGCGGGATCCCGTCGCGCGTCCACAGGCGCTCGCCGCGATGGCCGAGATCGCTCCAGGCCACCGGGGTGGACAGCCGGAGCCCATCGACGTCCCGCGGCCCGGGCTGCACCAGCGGTGACCCGCAGCCGGCGAGGGCGCTGGCAAGCGCAAGCAACAGCCACTGGCGGTACCGTGGGGTCATTGCAGCCAGCCCTCGATCAGTGCGCGGTCTTCGGCATCCGGGGCGCGTTGAAGGTACTCGCGCAAGGCCGCGCGCGATTCGTCCTCACGCCCGAGCTGCCGCAGCGAAAGTCCCAGCCCGCGCCAGCTCTGCGCCGGAGCCTGGCCGGTGGCAATCGCCTCGCGGTACCAGGCGATCGCGCGCTCCTGGTCGCCAGCGCGCGCGCGACGACGCGCCATCTCGGCGCTGAAATGCAGGCTCTGGGCGTGTCCCGGAGGCAGGGTGCGCAGGCGCCCCAGCAGCACCTCGGACTGGGTGTAGTGGCGGCGCGCGACTTCGTCCTCCAGCCAGGTGCTGCGCTGCACTGCAATGGACGACCAGAAGGCCTCGGCGGCTGTCGTGCCGGGCGCATCCGTGGCCCTGGCCAGCAGTTCGTCGCGCCTTTCCTCGCTCGCCGGATGGGTGGCGAAGATCGACGACAGCAACTCGCGATCGCGCACCTTCTCCTCTTCCCACACCGCGGCCCACAGCTCGCCGGCGCGGCGATCGCGGTAGCCCATCTCGCGCAGTCGCGCCAGGCCGTAGGCGTCCGCGGCGCGTTCCTGGTCGCGGCTGAAAGCGAACAGCGTGCCGTAGGCGCCCAGGCTCGCCACCGCGCCGACCAGGCCGCCACCGCCAAGCACCTGCAGCGCCAGCGCCAGGTTGCTGGTCGACTTGAGCTGGCGCCAGCGTGCCAGCGAATGGCGCTCCACGTAATGACCCACCTCATGGCCGAGCACGAAAGCCAGTTGCGCCTCGTCCTCGACCCGCAGCAAGAGGCCGGTCCAGACGATCAGCATGCCGTTCGGCGCCATCTGCGCATTGAAATAGGGCTGGCGCACCAGGTAGACGCGGATGTCGTTGCAGTAGTTGCCGGCGACCTTGCACGTCAGTTCCGCGAGATAGCGATTCAGCGCCGGATCGCGCACCAGCGCAGAGGAATTGCGCAGGTCCGCCTCGAAGCGGTCCATCTGCATGATCAGCCCCGCCTCGTCGGTCTCCACCGCCGGTGCCGGCGCCGCCGGCGTCACCCGGTCCACCCGTGGGGCGGCGCAGGCGGAGAGGAGCAGGGCGAACAGCAACAGCAAAAGTGGGGCAGGGGGAAGGGGGCGGGGGAATTGGACTCCTGCTTGAATGAACGCAGTCGCAGCCCACGGGAGAGCTCGTTCGCGCTGCGGACCATCACCCCTTTCCCCCTTCCCCTTTCCCCCGTTTCTCACAAAGGCACCCCATCGAGCAACTTCGCCACCGACGCCTTCGCGCCTTCCGCGTCGCGCAGATCGCCGGTCTGCGAGCTCAGCAGGTTGAACCAGACCACGCGGCCGTCTTCGAGGTCGACCAGTGAGGCGAAACCGACCTGCTGGCCCAGCGACACACCGACGCCGAGCAGCAGGCCCACGGCCATCATCGCCTTGCGCCCACCGCTGGCGTAGCTGTCGCGGATGAACACGAACAGCGCGTAGCGGGCGTCGGGATCGAGGGCGCGCACGCCGGGGCCGAGGGTCCAGTCGAAGGCCTTGCCCTTGTGCGGCAGCGGCACACCGAAGTGGCGATGAATCAGGATGCTTGTGCCTACCGCCTCGTGCAGCAGGATGGCCTGGCGTTGGCGTTGGGCCAGCTGCGGATCCTGGGGCGCCCGGTAGTGCGTCAGGCGCGCGCCGCGGCGTTGGAGTTCATCGGCGATGGCATCGTCGACCAGCCGGCGCGCGCCCTCGGTCCAGTCGGCGCGTGGCTGCTGCACGCCGCTGCCGAGCAGTTCGCTCAATTCGATATCCGACTCGACGATCAGCACCTCGGCGCCGCGCCCCAGGGCCGCCTCGGCGGCGACCCCATCGGCGCGGTGGTGGCGGGTTTGCGCGCAAGCCGCGAGCAGCAAGGTGCCGAGCAGCAGCAAGCTGCGGCCCAGGCGCGCCAATGGCTGCACCGGCGTCATTCGAAGCCGTTGGCGAACAGGTCGTCGGCGGTCGGCAGCGGCCACACCCAGCCGCCGCGCGAGCGCGTCCACACCGCGAGCGTGGTGAATCCGCGGTCGATGGTCATGTCCCAGATCATCACCCGCGGCAGTCCGGCGTGCAGTTGCCACACCGGCGAGGGCGCGCTGACGTCGTCGGTGAAGTACAGGCCCCAGTCAGTGCCGACGAACACCTGGTTCGGACGGTGCGGGTTGACGATGATGCTGTTGGCAGGGATGTTCGGCAGGTTGCCGCTGACATCGCGCCAGGTGAAGCTGGCGCAGGCCGCGGTGCACTCGACCCGATAGACATGGCCGGGCGTGGCCGGCGTGTTCTGGTCGAAGCCACCCACCGCCGCATAGCCGATCAACGGATCCAGTGGATCGGTGGCGACGTCCAGGATCGGGCGGTTCGGCAGCGTGCCGTTGCCGCCAGTGACATCGACCCAGTTGGCCGAGTTGGTGGTGCCGGCACCGAGGTTGAAGCCCATCCAGACCTTGCCGTCATTGGTGCCGGCAATCGCGTTCGCCGGCGTGTTCACCGCGTAGGCGAGCTGATTGATGAAGGCGCGGTCAGCCAGCGGGCTGGATGGGCGCGTCAGAACCGGGCTGTTGCTGTACCAGCTGGAGCGCGGGATAGCGCCCTGGATGGTTTCCCATACCCGGTTGGTGCCAAGGATCAGCCGGGTGTTGCCCGCGGTGCCGCCGCAGGACGGGCTGGCATCGGTGCCGTTCCGGTAGATCTCGAAAGGCGTGACGAAGCTCTTGGTGTCGCTCGAATAGCCCGCCGCACTCGGCGAGGCGTTGGTCGAGCCGCCGCCGCCGGGCAGGTTCGAGAACACCACCAGCGCGCCGTTCTGGCTCGACATGTACCAGCAGTTGCCGATCACCGGTTCGATCCGCACGTACATGCCATCGCCACCGTTGCGGCGGGTCCACGCGGTGGGACCCACCGGCGCCCCGTTGTTCCAGAAGGCCACTGAACAGCCGTTGTCCTGGGCGCCGCCGACCGCGCCGCGGTTCTGCGCGGTGGCGAAGTTCGCGGTGATGTCGCCGGTGTAGAACTCGACAGTCGGCAAGGTGTTGTTGAGCGAGATGAAGCTGGGACGGCCGCCGCTGAAGTAGGGGTTGCTGCTGTACCAGGCGCCGCCGTCGCTGCCGAGCAGCACATTCGGCTGCGCCGGGTTGCCCGGGTTGGCGACGAAGCTGCGTGCATGGTGGTCCACATGCACATTGCCACCGCCGTAGCCGCAGGTGATGTTGGACCAGGTCGCGCCGCCGTCGGAGGAGCGGAAGGCGTCCACCAGGCTGCTGAACACGATGTTCGCATTGCTCGGATGCACGGTGATGCCGATGTTGTACCAGCTCTGGGCCGTCGCGTTGGAGCAGCCGGTGAAGTTGCTGTTGCTGGCGCGCTGGCTCCAGGTATCGCCACCGTCAGTGCTGCGCCAGATGCCGAGGATCGCGGAGGCGTCGGAGCCGGATGCGACCTTCGCGTACAGCGTATCGACGTCGCTGGGCGCCTGGGCCAGTTCAACGCGGCCGAGGGTGTTGCTGCCGGGTGTGCCGCCGCCGGTACCCGCGGGCCAGCCGTTGTCGGGACGCGAGATCAGGGTCCAGGCCGCCGGGCAGCCGCTGGCCGGGAGATTCGTGCGATAGATGCCGTTCGCGCCGTTCTGGTTGAGGTCGGGCTGCACCGTGGTGTTGAAACCGCGGGTGCCCACGCCGGCAACGATCTGCGTGGTGGCGCCGAGGTCGCGCAGCACGATCGCCGTGATGTCCTGGCGCTGGGTGGTGAACGCATTGGTCAGGCATGGGCCGGTCCAGCTCGCGCCGGCATCGTAGGACAGGTAGAGGCCGGTCTTGGTGCCGACGACAACCTTGTTCGAATCGTTCGGGTCAACCTCCACCTGGCCGATCGCCTGGTACTGCGGGAAACCGTTGGCCGATGGCGGATAGAAGGGCGTGAACACGTCGGCGCCGAGCACCGTCCAGGTCTCGCCGCCATCGGCGCTCTTGAGCACGCCGGAAGCGCCGAAGGAAAAGGAGCCGTAGCGCAGGTCGCCGGTGCCGGCATACAACACATCTGGATTGGACGGATCCAGGGTCAGGTCGCTGATGGCACTGGAGGCGATTTCCGGCAGGTCGGTCTTGATCTGCCAGGTGGTGTTCGCGCTGCAGCAGTTGCTGGTCTTCCAGATGCCGCCGCCGTCGGATGCCAGCCAAGCCACGGCAGGATTGGCGGGATGCGAGACGATGACATTGGTCCGGCCCGCATCGCCGCTCGGAAGCAAAGGCTGCGGCCCGAGCAGGGTGAAGTTGTTTCCATCCAGGCCGTTGGCACTGCGGCGGGCGCGCGCCCCATCGGGCACCGCCGCGGGAATCCGGGCGGCGTCGCGGCCGGCGTCGAGCGCCCAGCGCTGCTGGTACTGGCCGGTCGGGTAGGTGAAGCGGTCATGCCAGTAGGGCCCGACATAGGCCTCGTACGCGAGCGCGCCGCGCAGTGCGGGCGCAGGCGGGGCATCCGCCTGCATCTGCGCCCGGTGAGTGGTGACGCAACCTGACAGGATGGCCAGCGCTGCCGCCAGACTGGAGAGGCGGGCAGGGGATCGGCGAATCATGGCACTCCGCAGGCGCTCGTTCCGGAGCCGCGATCATGCGACATCCTGGCGAGCGTCGGGTATTGCGGAGTGCTACGTATCGGTCCTGCGCCTCTCAGTTCCAGCTGCACACCACCTTGCCGCAGGTGCCCGCTTCCATCAGGTCGAAACCGCGCTGGAAATCGTCGATGTGGATCTGGTGGGTCAGTACTTTCTGCAGCGGGAATCCGGTCAGCACCATCTGGGTCATCTTGTACCAGGTCTCGTACATCCGCCGGCCATAGATGCCGTGCAGCGTGAGCCCCTTGAAGATCACCTTGTCCCAGTCGATGCCGGCGCCCTTGGGCAGGATGCCGAGCAGCGCGATCTTGCCGCCGTGGTACATGCAGTCGAGCATGTCCTGGAAGGCGCGCTGGTTGCCGCTCATCTCCAGGCCGACGTCGAATCCCTCCATGTGCAGATCGCTCATGACTTCCTTGACCGACTGCTTGGAGACATTGACCACGCGGGTGGCACCCATGTCGGCCGCCAGTTTCAGGCGGTAGTCATTGACGTCGGTGACCACCACGTTGCGCGCGCCCACGTGCTTGCAGATGCCGGCGGCGATGATGCCGATCGGGCCGGCGCCGGTGATCAGCACGTCCTCGCCGATCACGTCGAACTCCAGCGCGCAGTGCGCGGCGTTGCCATAGGGATCGAAGAACGCGGCCAGCTCGGAGGGGATCTGGTCCGGGATCGGCCACAGGTTGGAGGCCGGCATCGAGATGTACTCGGCGAACGCGCCGTGGCGGTTCACGCCGATGCCGACCGTATGCGGGCACAGGTGCTGCTTGCCGGCGCGGCAGTTGCGGCAGTAGCCGCAGACGATATGGCCTTCGGCCGAGACGCGCTGGCCGAGCTGGTAGCCGCGCACGCCCGGGCCCATGTCGACGATGCGCCCGACGAACTCATGGCCGATCACCAGGCCCGGCTTGATCGTGCGCTGGCTCCACTCGTCCCATTTGTAGATGTGCAGATCGGTGCCGCAGATCGCGGTCTTCTCCAGCTTGACCAGCACATCGTTGGGCCCGATCTCGGGCAGCGGCACCTGCTCCATCCAGATGCCCTTGGTGGCCTCGCGCTTGACCAGGGCTTTCATTGTCTGCGACATGGCGGAACCTCGGGCAGGAAGGGAGGGCGGAAAAGTATAGGCTGAGGCCGTGCGCGTGGCGTCGTCTGCCGGCGGGTGCTCAAGGACTACAGCGCGTCGCGGCAGGCTGCGACCGGGACCGCCCGAGGGCGGGCGTGCCGTCGACCACCTCGCGCAGCGGCTACCTGCCGGCGCAGGCCAGCGGGCGCAGCCTTCGAGCCCGGGGATTCATGCGGATTCTCCACGGCGATTGCGCGCCATCCCGGTCAGGCGCGCGATCAGGATCGCCACGAACAGCACGCCGACCACCTGCTGCAGCATCGCCATCGCGCGAGCCGCGGGCGTCACCGGGGTGATCTCGCCGTAGCCCGTCGATGTCAATGTGGTCATGCTGTAGTAGACCAGGTCCGACCAGCCAGTGCGGCCGTCCGCGTCATTGCTCGGGTTGATGAAGATCGCTGCTGGGTCGTAGTGCACGAGGATCGCGTAGGCGCTGGCCCACAGCAGTGCGAGCAGCACGTAGATGCAGGCCAGCGCATATAGCTCATCGATCGTGACCACGTCGTCGCGCAGCACGTATCCGAGCAGCAGCATGACCGCGTAGGCGTGGAAGGCGATCTGCGCTACCAGCATCGGCAACTGCACTGCGGACCAATTCGGGAACACCAGGTGCAGCAGCTGCAGCAGCACCAACGGGATGGAGATCGCCCAGCCGCTGCGCAACCACAGTTCGTGCACCCGCAGCACCCGCATCACGCTCAGCACCACCGCGATGTCCAGCAACTGCGCCAGTGTGCGCAGGCCGCGGTTGTCGTCGGCAAAGGGGTACAGCACCAGCGTCAGTGCGAGCACCAGCAACAGGCCCACCGAAGGTTTCAAGCGCGGCAGCGAGGGCAGCAGGCGGGACATGCGGGCAATGGCAGGCGCGCGATGGCGAAGGTGTGCAGTCTGCCACTTGGCGCCTTACGGTACGCAGGTGGAAGCGACGGATCTTGCCGGTTGCGGGCAAGAGCCCGGCGCGGCGACAGCTTGTGGGGCTTCAGCCGCGATCTCGCTTGCCGGCGCCCGCGAGCAGAAGATCGCCAACAGGGTCGGCTACCGCCGAACGTGTCGCAAGGCATTGATTTGGAGATGACAAATTCGGAGGGCACGAGGGCAAGAGGGCACGAGGGCACGCAAAGGCGCTCCTTCGCACCGAACCGGCTCTTGCGTGCCTTCGTGGCCTCGTGCCCTCGCGCCCTCCAGTTCGATGCGCGAATATGAGCATTCGCAGGGGCGTCCAGGACCCACAGACCTGCGGCGTGCGGGCTTCGCCGCCCACAGCCCACAACCGCATCCGTCGCGGCAACACCATCGCAACACCACTGCCACGCTGAAACCGCTAGCCTTGCGCGCTTTGCAGTGGCGGAGTGACCCGATGCAACCATCCCGCATCCTGATCCTGGCCGGATCGCTGATGCTCGCCGCGTGCGCGACCTCGCGAGCGCCGGTCGTGCCGACGCCCGCAGCGCCGGTCGTCGAGGCGTCGCGGCCGGTCGACAACTACGAGCTCGATGGCCTGGGCGCGATCGTCTGGTCGCGCACCTCGACCGAGGCCGAGGCGCTGTACCTGCAGGCCTATGGCATGGCGAAGCGCTCGCTCGACCTGGCGCTGGCGGATCCGACCTGGACGGCGGCGGTCGAACAGACTGGCAACTTTGCGCAGCTGCCACCGGCAGTGATCGTGGATGTCGACGAAACGGTGCTCGACACCTCGGACTACATGGTCGAGCGCCTGCGCAACGGCCATCCCTTCTCGAAGAAGGACTGGAACGAATACGTCCAGCGGGCGAATGCGCCGCCGCTGCCGGGCGCGCTGGACTTTCTCAAGTACGCGGCCAGCAAGGGCGTGACCGTGTTCTACGTCTCCAACCGTGAGGGTGTGCCCAGCGTTCCCGAGCTCAAGGACGAGGTGGGGCCGACGCGGCGCAACCTGGCGCAGTTCGGCTTTCCCAACACCGCCGACACCACGACCTTCCTGTTCCGCGACGCCAGCCGCGGGTGGAAGGAAAAAGGTCCGCGCCGCGCCGAGATTGCGAAGACCCACCGCATCGTGATGCTGGCCGGCGACAATCTCTACGATTTCATCGACGTGCCGGACGCGGATCGCGAGAAGCGCGATGCGGCGGTCGAGAAGCGAGTGAGCTGGCTGGGCACCCGCTGGATCGTGCTGCCGAATCCGATGTACGGCTCCTGGGAAGCGCTGGTGGTGGGTGAAAGCAAGGGGGCGGATGCCCGTCGCGCGCGCCTGGAAAGCCTGGGGATCCCGGGTGCAAGTGCCGATGTGATCGCCAACGGCGGCTTCGAGCGTTGACCGGGCGCCGCGCGGAGTACACCTGCGCAACACGGTTTGCGAGATGATCGGGGCGCCGCCGGTCTGATCCGGCATCGCCCGCCACGGAACCGCTGCCGATGTCCGCATCCACCCGCCGCTGGCTGCTGCTGGCGCTGATCGCCGCGGCGATCGTCGCCTTCTTCGCGCTCGATTTGCACCACAGGCTGACGCTGGACGAATTGCGCGCGCAGCGCAGTGCACTCGCGGCGGGCATCGCCGCGCACCCGCTGGCGAGCGCGGCGATCTACTTCCTGGCCTATGTGCTGGTCACCGCGCTGTCGCTACCGGCGGCGGCGCTGCTGACCCTGGCCGGTGGTGCGCTGTTCGGTTTCGCCACCGGGCTGCTGCTGGTGTCATTCGCGAGCACGCTGGGCGCTACCCTGGCGATGCTGCTGGCGCGGTATCTGTTGCGCGATGCGGTGCAGGCGCGCTTCGGGCCGCGGCTGAAGGCCATCGACGAGGGCCTCGCGCGCGAGGGTGCCTTCTATCTGTTCGCGCTGCGCCTGGTCCCGGCCTTCCCGTTTTTCCTGGTCAACCTGGCGATGGGCCTGACGCGGCTGCCGACGCTCACCTATTTCTGGGTCAGCCAGCTCGGCATGCTCCCGGCCACCGCCGTGTTCGTCTACGCCGGCACCGAAATCGGCCAGCTCAGCTCGCTGCGCGGCCTGCTGTCGCCGGGCCTGCTGGCGGCCTTCGCCCTGCTCGGCGTGCTGCCGCTGATCACCAAGAAGATCCTCGACGCACTGCGTGCGCGGAGGGTGTATGCCGGCTTCCGCCGCCCGCCGAAGTTCGACTACAACCTGGTCGCGATCGGCGCTGGCTCGGCGGGTCTGGTCACCAGCTACATCGGCGCCGCGGTCAAGGCGAAGGTCGCGCTGATCGAGCGCCACCGCATGGGCGGCGACTGCCTCAACACCGGCTGCGTGCCGAGCAAGGCCCTGATCCGCACCGCGCGCCTGCTCGCGGATGCGCGCCGCGCCGAGCGCTTCGGGGTGCGCGCGATGCATGCGGATTTCGACTTTGCCGCCGCGATGGAGCGCGTGCAGCAGGTGATCGCCAAGGTGGAGCCGCACGATTCGGTGGCGCGCTACACCGGCCTCGGGGTCGATTGCATCGCTGGCGACGCGCGGCTGGTCGATCCCTGGACCATCGAGGTGGCCGGGCGCCGGATCACCGCGCGCAACATCGTCATCGCCACCGGTGCGCGGCCCACCGTGCCCGCGCTGCCGGGTTTGGAGACCATCGATTACCTGAGCTCGGACAGCGTGTGGAGTCTGCGCGTCCAGCCGCGGCGCCTCGTGGTGCTCGGCGGCGGGCCGATCGGCTGCGAACTGGGCCAGTGCTTCGCGCGGCTGGGCTGCGCGGTCACCATCGTCCAGCGCAACGCGCGCCTGTTGCCGAAGGAAGACCCGGATGCCAGCGAGGCGGTGCGCGCGGCGCTGACGCACGAGGGCATCGAACTGGCGCTCGGCGCCGAAGCGCTGCGCGTGGAACGGGTGGGCGAGGGCGGCCGGCTGATCGTGCGCCAGGGCGGCGCCGAGCGCGCGATCGAGTTCGACCGCCTGCTGCTGGCGCTCGGGCGCACCGCGAATGTCAGCGGCTTCGGCCTCGAGGAACTCGGCGTGCGCGTCGGCGCATACGGCACGGTCGAGGCCGATGCGCTGATGCGTACCAGCCTGCCGAACATCCTGGTCTGCGGCGATGTGACCGGGCCCTTCCAGTTCACCCATGTGGCCGCGCACCAGGCCTGGTATGCCGCGGTGAACGCGCTGTTCGGCCCCTTCTGGACCTTCAAGGTCGATTACCGCGTGATCCCGTGGTGCACCTTCACCGATCCGGAAGTAGCGCGGGTAGGGCTCTCGGAGACCGAGGCGACCGCCCAGGGCATCGCTTACGAGGTCACCCGTTACGGGCTGGACGACCTCGACCGCGCGATCGCCGACGGGCACGACGAAGGCTACGTCAAGGTGCTGACCGTGCCCGGCAAGGACACCATCCTGGGTGCCTGCATCGTCGGCGCGCACGCCGGCGACCTGTTGGCTGAGTTCGTGCTGGCGATGCGCCATGGCCTGGGCCTGCGCAAGATCCTGGGCACCATCCACAGCTATCCGACGATGATGGAAGCCAACAAATACGCCGCCGGCAACTGGGCTCGCGCGCATGCGCCGGCCGGCGCGTTGCGCTGGCTGGAGCGCTTCCATGCCTGGCGCCGCGGCGGCGGTTGAAGGGCGGCTTGCTCTGGGCGATGGCGGGCCAGCAGCTCCCGGGTTCGCGTGCCGAAGGTGCCGTTCATCGCTTCGGCATGGGCGGGCGCAGGTCCGGCCCACCATGCCCCGCGATGATTGCTGCCAGTTCCGACGTCAGCGGCATCAGCGGCGCGCGGTCGCGATTGCTCATCAGCACAATGGCCCAGCCGGAGCGGCGCGTGGCGCGGAAGTCGACCGCCACCCCTGGGGCGCCGCCCGGATGGCCGTAGGCGACATCATCGCCAACGTCCCAGCGCAGGATGCCCAGGCCATGCGGCGGTGCGCGGGTGCCGGGTGGAAGTTGCACCGGCGCGAACAGCAGGTCGAGCGCCTTGGCGTCGAGCAACTGGCCGCTGGTCAGCGCGCGGTGGAAGGCCAGCCAGTCGCGCGGCTGCGCGTAGCCGCCGCCGGCGGGGCCGCCGCGCGGCTCCGGCATCGGCAAGCGCGAAAAGGAGTCGTCCTCGATGACGTAGGGCACGGCGACGCCGTTGGCTTTCCCGTCGATTGCGAAATAGCCAGCACCGCGCATACCCGCGGTGTCGAACACATGCACCTGAACATAGTCGTAGAAGTCGACGCCGCTGATGGCCTCCACCAGCAGCCCGAGCAGCATGAAGCCGCTGTTGCTGTATCCCCATTGGCTGCCGGGTTCGAATTCGGGCTCCTGGTCGAGCAATGGCAGGTAGTCGCGCAACGTCTGCAGTTGCGCGCGCTTCGCATTGAACTCCTCGCCCCAGAATGAGCCCAGCCCTGAGGTGTGCAGCAGCAGTTGCCGCGCCGTGACCCGGTCACGCACCGCGGCCACCGGCCAGTCCGGTAGCGGCCAACTGGCGCGTCCAGGTCGAGCTTGCCTTGCTGCACCAGTTGCATCACCGCGACCACGGTGTAGAGCTTGCCGCTGGACGCGAGGTTGAAGGCGGTCTCTGGCGTGATCGGCAACGGATCGCCCGGATCGGTGATGCCGTATTGGCGCTCGAACACGATCTGAGCCCCATCGGCGATGAGCACGCTGCCGTTGAAGCCGTCGGCGACCGCCTTCGCCATGCGCGCATCGAGCGCAGTCACCAGGTCCGCGCGCTCCGGTGTTGCGGTATGCAGCGGAGCGCAGGCCAGCCAGGCTGCAAGGAATGCGCCGACGTGGCGCCAGACAGTTCTCATGGGACGGACTCCGGGGCGGTGTGTTCGGCGAGCGAGGGTCCGGCCGGGGACCTGCCCGCTCAGAGGATGCCTCAGCGTTTCGAAAGGTCGCAGCGCCCCGTCTCAGTCGGCGCAGACCTCCACCCGGTTGCGTCCCGCATGCTTGGCGCGGTACAGCGCCTCGTCGGCGCGCCGCGCTGCCGCTTCCCATCCCTGGCCGGCTTCGACCTCGGCAATGCCAAAGGAGGAACTCACGCGGAGGGACGGGTCGACATCGCTGAGGTCGATGTCCTCGATGATCCTGCGCACCGTTTCGGCCACCTGCGCGCTGCGGCTGCGGTCGCAGTCGGGCAGGACAGCCAGGAACTCCTCGCCGCCGACGCGACCGACCAGACCGCGGTCGAAATGCCTGAGCGCGGCCGCGACGCGCCGCAGGACCACATCGCCGGCATCGTGTCCGAAGCTGTCGTTGATCCGCTTGAAGTGATCGATGTCGAGGGCGACCACGCTGACCGGCGTGCGCTCGCGCGCGCGCCGCTCGACCTGGCGGCGGGCGTAGTCGAGCGTGGCGCGCCGGTTCGGCAACCCGGTCAGCTCATCGGTCAGGGCGATGCGGCGCAACCGGCGCGCATGCCGCACTTGCAGCAGGATCAGGCCGATGAGCGCCAGCAGGGTCAGGCCGGCGCTGGCGATCACCCCGCTCTGCAGCGTGCGGATGCGTTCGGCATCGCGCAGCGCCGCGGCGCGCAAGGCGTTCTCGGTGGCCAGCGCGATGTTCTGCTGCTCGAAGCGATCGGTGTCGAACTCCACCCGCAGGCGTGCGGTCTGCTCCGCTCGCCAGGCCTGGTGCAGGCCGTCCTTGATCTCGATCTGACGTTCGCGCGCGGCCAGCGCCTCGGCCGGCCGGCCGAGCGCCTTGAGCACGCGCGCGCGCTCGTCCTCGATCTTCTCCAGGAAGGGTGCGGCCTGCGTGGCGGCGAACCAGTCGCGCGCCGAGTCGAGCAGGGGAAGGGCTTCACCGGGCCGCCCGAGTGTGCGCAACGCAGCGCCTCGGGTCAGCTTGAGGGCCGCGACCATGCCGGGGTCGTCACGCACGGCGGGCAATGCGCCGGCCTCGTCGAGCAAGCCGAGCGCCTCACCCGCGCGATCCAGCTTGATCAGGCTGATGGCCATCGAGCGCAGGCTGTCCGGAATCTCCCCGGCGAGCCCCGCGGCCCGCTGGACCGCCAGTGCCGCGCGATAGTGCTCGAGCGCTGCCGCGGGGTTCCCGAGCTTGTCCTGGGTCACGCCTAAGTTGTACAGCGCGGTGGCTTCGTTGTCGCGGCGTCCGGTCTCGCGGGCCAGCGCGAGGGTTTGCTGGTAGTAGTCGAGTGCCTTGGCGTGCTCGCCAGCGCTGCCATAGAGGTTCGCGATCGCGGTCAGCGCATAGGTGCGCCCAGTGGCGTCGCCGAGCGTCTCGCTGGCGTCGAAGGCGGCCTTGAGATCGGCCAATGCGTCGCTCCAGGCGCCGCGTTCGTAATGCAGTTCGCCGCGCAGCACGCGGGCGCGCGACAGCAGTTCCAGGTCATTGGCGGTCAGTGCGGCCGCGACGCCGGCATTGAAGGCAGTGAGAGCCGCCTCCGGTTGCTCCAGGCGCTGGTGCGCATAGCCGGCACACACACCCAACTGGTGCCAGTCCAGGGTATCGCCCAGAGTGCCGGACAGGGTGGCCGCGCGGTCCCTGAGTTCCAGCGCAGCCGCAGGTTGCGCGTGCACGATCAGCCAGCACTTGCCTGACGCCGCATGCAACCACCGGGCACCATCGCGTGCCGGGTCGAGCCCGGCGAGTGCGCGGTCGTAGAGTTCGCTGGCCTGCGCGCTGCGCTCCGCTGGCAGCGCCTCCGCGGCCGCGATCAGTGCCGCTGGATCGTCGTGGGCGCGCGCGATCGTCGCCAGCAGGGCCAGGCACAACGCGGTGGAGAATCGACGCATGGAAGCATCCCGTCGGCGGTCGGGTTCCATTGTCCACAGCACTGTGGAGAAGCCATGGAGACGCGCCGCGCCCGGCGCGTCCCCGCTCGCGTCGGGCTACTCGTTCAGGTTGATCAGTTGCACCCGCGAGCCGTCGCAGACATAGCAGCAGTCGGTGCAGTAGTTCTCGTTGTCCATGCCCACGCCCCAGTACTGGGTCGAGTCGCCTTCCAGCCAGGCGCCGTAGCAGATGGTTTCGCCGTTCTGGCAGCTGAGCTTGTAACTGTGGACCTTGTAGTCCGCGATCTTGTAGGCCTTGCCGTTGCCGGGCCACTGGTGGTTGCGGTCCTGCGAGGTGAACTCGATCGCCACCGAGTATTCGTGATTGCTGCGGAACTGGAAGGTCAGGTTGCCTGCCTGGGCGGCCCCAATGGCCAGGAAGATCAAGGAAGCCGCAGCTGCGAGACGATGGCGAAGCATATTTCCCCCGATGCCCGGGTCGATGGTCCGGGTTGCACCAAGGCTAATCCCGCACATGGCCGGCTGCCAAGCGGGCGAGCAAGCCCGCGTGACGCGCGAGAGTCGATCGCCGACGCCATTCACTCCGCGCCGCAGCCGCCGATGCGCTGCAACTCGAGGACTCCGCCACGCCCCGCATGTTCTGCCGCCAGTTCGCCCTGATCGAAGCGGTAGTCGACGCGGAGCCGGTCGCAGCCCTGGAAACGGAACTCGGCGTGCCCGATCGGAAACAGGTTGCTGGTCGCGGCATGGTCGAGTTCGCCGCCGATCACACGCAGGATAGGCAGGCTGACCGTGCCGTCGCGGGCATCGGCCAATGTGCCCTGCAGTACCAGCCAGTCCTGTGCGTCGGCGTCGTTGGGTGGGCTCATCGGGTCGTAGCTGAACCAGGCGGCGAACAGCAGCCCGGGCTGGGCGCTGTCCGTCGGGACCACTTCCAGCATCAGCCCCTGGCCGGAACTCGCCGGATCGAACCACGCCCCTGACTGGCGGATGCTGAATCCGCCCGCGTCCGGCGCCGCCAGGGCGGGCGGTTGCGCTGTTCCGCCCGCATCGCGACAGCCGCGCACGCGCGGGCCCAGGCGCACCAGCGGCATGCTGCCGACGCGGCCCCGCTCGATGCCGGCGCTGAAGTGATAGCTCAGGGTCGCGTTTTCGCAGTCGCGCCATCGCAATTGCGCCGTGCCCACCGTCTCCGCCTCGGTAACCGGCGGCAGCGCAAACCGGCCGCCGCGGTTGCGCAGGATCTGCAGCTGCACCGATGGCGAATCGGGGCTGGTCGTGCCCTGCAGCGAGTACCAGCGCGCCGCGGACTGGTCGTGCAGCGCACCCCCGCTGGCGAAGGTGAACCAGGGCGCGAACAGCGTGCGCGATTCGGGCAGCCAGGTCAGGACCAGGCCTTCGCCGCTGGTCGCCGGTGCATACCAGGTGCCCGTGATGCCCAGCTGGCCGGGCGGAAGATCGGCGGCATCGCGGAGGTCGACGTGCAGCGCATCCAGCCGGCGCCCCGCGGGCTGGGTATAGACACTCGCCAGCACGCGGTAGTCGTTGGCCGGTGCGGCCAGGCTGTGCGGCCGCGTCCAGCACTGGCTGCCGCCGCAGGGCAGGGTGCGTTGCTCGATCGGTGCGCCGGTGGCCTCGTCGAAAAGTTGCAACTGCAGTGCGCCGGTGGCGCGGCTGGTCAGCAGCACAGCGCCACGCGCGGGCACCACGGCGACATCGGACAGCTGATCGATGTCCAGTGCCAGGTCCTGTTGCCAGTCGATCCGCTGGCCGTCCAATGGCAGAGCCACCAGGCGCGCGGCCATGAACGTGCTCCCGGCGGCGGCGGCGAGGTTGCCCAAGGCCAGCATCAGGCGTTGGCCGGAGAGTGTCTGGTGCAAGGTCCACTCCACGAAGTTGGAACCGATGCCGAGCCTGCCTGCCAGCACCTCGCCGCCGGTGCCGATGTCGAGCACGCGCAGGTCGAGGGCACGAGTCACGGAGTCGATTCCGCTGGATTCGACGCGGAAGATGCGCCCGTCGAGTGGCCAGAATTCTTCGGGATTGGCCGGCAGATTGCGGACACGCGCCTGCGCATCGCTGGCGCCTAGCCATGCCGCCACGACTCCTCCGCCCGGCGCCACGCTGCCCACCACCACGATCGACTCGCCGCGCAAGAGATCGCTGCGCAGGCGCGGGATTGCACTGGTGACCGAGAATGCGGGGAGCGCGACGGGTGGCTGTTCCCGGCCGGTCGCGGGGTCCAGCTTGCGCAGGAACAGCGTGCCCGCGGCATCGCGATCCAGCAGCGCAAGCTCGCCATTGGCGTAGCCGCCCCATGCCGCTGGAAACTCCCTCGGGAAAACGTGTTCGAATCGCGTCTCGCCGGTGGTCCGGTCGAGGCAGCGCAGCGGTGGCCGTTCCCATGCCGGGCGCTCATCGAAAACACAGACCAGGGCGCCGACGAGCTGCACCGCCTGCGCGGACCAGGCCAGGTCGCGATCTGCCGCGGCTTCCAGCTTGCGCTGCCACAGCACCTGTCCGTGCTCATCCATGCGCGCGAACAGGTGATCCTCGCCGCTGGCGAAGCCGGCGTAGCGCTCGCCCTGGAGGGGGTACTCGCCGAGCAGGTTCGATGACTGCGAAGGTGCGCCGCGAGTGATCGGCAGGGCCGCAATCGCGCCGTTGCCATCGACCCGGTACGCTGCGCCGTTGCTGCGCAGCAGCCAACCACCGCCCGGCAGGGCATCGATCTCGTCGGCCCGGGCAAGGCTCAGCGTACGCTCCTCGACGGGCGTGCCGCTGGCCGACAGCGTGAGCAGGCGCAAGGGCGCGTCCGGATTCGACTCGTCGCGCACGATCAGCTGCATGTGGCCGTCAGCGGCGACCGACACGCCGCAGGCGCGTGCTCCCGAAATGCAACGCAGCTGGTCGCGCAGCCGGTAGCGCCCGCGCAGGGCGAAACCGGAATCGAGCAGCAGCAAGCCGTCCCCGACGTCCTGCCAGCCGGATCCGGCGACCACGGTCCAGCCGGCGTCGGACACCAGCAACCCGTCCGACTTGACCCCGTCGAACTCCTGGTCGATCTGGCGCCACTGCGAATTGCCGCTGGTGTCGATCAAGCCCAGCCAGATGCCGGGCGTGGAAGACGAGTCGCCCACCGCGATGATCGCGCCGCTCGCCGTGCGGGCGAGTTGTTCGATCTCCACGCGCTCCCAGTCGGACGGCGATGCCCACTGGCGCGCCAAGCCGCCGTCGACCCTGACCTCCAGCACCCGCGCGAGGCGTGGGTTGTCGCTGCTGGCGTACCCGGCGATGGTCACCGATTCGCTGCCGGGAACGGCGAGCACCGTCGAGGTGCCGACGAAGTCCGCAAGTGCAGGCTGGACGATGCCAAGGTCGCGTCCTGCCGCGTCCCGGCGACGCAAGTCCACCCGCCCGGAAAGCAGGTCTGTCTGCGCGAGCCAGGTTGCGCCGGCAGGCGTCGGCGCGTGGCTGTCGCAATAGCTTGAACCGGAAGGGTACAGGTCGTTGCTGCGGAAGCGCAGGCCGTCGCTGGCGGAGAACCGCCAGATATCGCAGAAGAAACCGGTACCGAGCAGCGTCCCGTCGGCCTGCGGATGCAGCGTCGGAACCGCGACGCTGTCCACCCATTCCTCCCTTTCGGGCATGAATTGGCGCGAGAGCAGCCGGCCATCCGTGGCGTAGTGGTCGATGCTGGTGAGCTCGTCCTGGTGCCCGGCGACCAGCCAGTAGCTGCCGTCGCCCGCCACCGCAACCTGGCGCGCGATCGCTGGCGGCGAGTCGCCGAGGATCACCGGGTCCACGCTGTCCCAGGCGTGCGCGGGAGTGCTCAATGCAGACCCCAGGACGGTGCAGCCCAGCGCAAGGAGGCAGGACACCGGCGCAAGCAGGCGTGAAGCGAGAACGGGGAACAGGGCGCGATTCAAGGTCAGGGTTGGTCGGCAAGGGATGTTGCATTCGATCACAGATCGTCGGAGGGATGAACCGACGGTTGCCGGACTGGCGGCGCCCTTCAGCGCATCCGCTCGTGTGCCGCGCGCAGCGGCTCCAGGGCGCGCTCGGCGAGGGTGCGCCGGCTGATTTCCACCCGCGCCACGCCGCGCATGCCGGCGCGCAGGGCGAGCGGTGTGGCGCCGATGCGCGCATCGGCGATGAAGCCGCGGCCGGTGGCTTGCTCCACCGGCGTCGGGCTGATCCAGCGCAGGCTGGCGGGCACGCTGCCGTGCCGGTGGTAGGGCCAGGCGTCGAGCTGCAGCCGGGCGGCCTGGCCGATGCGCAGTTGCGGCACCGCTTCCTCGGGCAGTTGCAGGCGTGCCTGGAGGGTGGCGTCGACCCGCGCGAGTTGCGCCAGCACCTCGCCCTGCGCGACCACGCTGCCCGGTGTGCGCGCGGGCAGGCGCACGACGATGGCGGGATAGGGCGCGCGCACCCGGCGCAGTCGCTCGTCGTTGTCGCCGAGTTCGGCCTCGAGAGTCGCGATGCGCTCGTCGAGCAGGCGCGCTTCGCTGGCTTCGTCGCCGCGCGCGCGGTCGCGCTCGGATTCGCGTTGTTTCAGCGCCAGGCGCAGCCGGTCCAGTTCGCGCTCGCCCAGCGTGCGGTCCTTTTCCGCCTCGGCCAGCGCCAGGCGGTATTTCAGCAGTTCCACGTCCGCCACCACGCCATTGCGCCCGAGCGTTTCCGCACGTTGCAGCAGCTCCTTCTGGGTGGCGACCTGGCCGCGACGGAAGCCGAGCTCACGCTCCGCACTGGCGATCTCGGTCTGCTGGATCTGCATCAACTGCGCGTGCGCGCGGTCGGCCGCCGCGGTACGTTCGGCAGCGGCGCTGCGCTGCTCGCGCAACTGGCGCAGCTGCGACTGCGCCGCGCGCAGATCCGCATGGGTCAGTTCGAACAGCACTGCGCCGGCTTCGACCTGCTCGCCCTCGGCCACCGCCACCCGCACCAGCTCGCCAGCGAGCGGCGCCTGCAAGGCGTCTGCAGGCTGGTCGCTGACCAGTTCGAACGGCGCCAGCGCCACCTGCGGCAGCGGCACCAGGGTGGCGAACAACGCGAATCCACCGGCCAGCGCCAGCAGCAGCACGCCGGCCGCGCGCGCAGCGCGGGACGGCGGCGCGGTCGGCAGCAGGCCGGATGGACGGTCGAACTCGGGCGCGGTGTTCATGCGCCGGCGAGTTGCTGGCTGTGCAGGTGAAAATACAGGCCGCGACGCGCGAGCAGCGCGTCGTGGTTGCCGCGTTCGACGATCCGCCCCTGTTCCAGAACCACGATCTCGTCCGCCTCGCGGATGGTGCTCAGCCGGTGCGCGATGACGATGCAGGTGCGTCCGCGCGCGATCTCGCCCAGGCTGGCCTGGATAGCGCGCTCGCTCTCGCTGTCGAGGGCGCTGGTGGCTTCGTCGAAGATCAGCACCGGCGGGTCGCGGTAGAGCGCGCGGGCGATCGCGATGCGCTGGCGCTGGCCGCCGGACAGCGCGAGCCCGCCGTCGCCCACGCGTGTCTCGTAGCCCTGCGGCAGGCGCGCAATGAATTCATGCGCGTGCGCCAGTTGCGCCGCGCGCAGGGCGCGTTCGACATCCGGCTCACTGTCCCCGAACGCGATATTGGCGAGCACGTTGCCGTCGAACAGATGGTTTTCCTGCAGCACGAAGCCGATCTGCCGGCGCAGATCGCGATGGTTCAACTGGCGGCTGTCGACGTGGTCGAAGCGGATCGAACCCTGGGTAGGTTCGATCAGTCCGGCGATCAGCTTGACCAGGGTGGTCTTGCCACTGCCGCTGCGCCCGACCAGGGCATAGGTGCGGCCAGGCGCGAACTCGAGGTGGATGCCTGCCAGGATCTCCGCCGCGCCGGGGCCGCCGTAGCGGAAGCCGACGTCTTCCAGGTGGATGCGGCCCTCCAGCGTGCGCACCGGCTGCAGGCGCGCGCGGTCATGGCCCTGCTCGGGCGCGTGCTCGAACACATCGCGCAAGCGGTTCAGCAGCACCGAAACGTACTGCAGTTCATCCCAGGCGCCCAGGGCCTTCAGCAGCGCCGCGCTGGCCAGCGCGAGCAGGCTGTTGAAGGCCACCAGCGCACCGACGCTCAGCTCGCCCGCGATCACCTGCTGCGCGCCGAACCAGAGGAAGGCGAGCAGGGTGGCCAGGCCCAGCGCCTGCAGCAGGCTGTCGTAGGCGAGGACCAGGAACTGGCCGCGGAACTGCTGTCGCGAAACCTGGAGGAAGGCCGCGAGCATCGCGTCGCGGAAGCCGAGTTCGCCGGCACCGGCCTTGACCGCCTCGATGCCGCGGATCGCGTCGATCTGCTGCGAGGCATAGCGCCCGTGCGCTTCCTCGATGTCGGCGTACAGCGGCCGCAGCCAGCGCCGCGACAGCCACATCAGTGCGCCATACAGCGGGAGGGTGGCGGCGAACACCAGCGCCAAGCGAGCCGAGTAGGCCAGCATCAGCGCGAGCGCGGCGCCGAGTTGCAGCAGCGCCAGCGCGCCGCCGATGCCCTGGTGCACCAGGAACTGGCGCACCTGGCGCGCGCCGTCGAGGCGGCGCTGGATGTCGCCGGTGCGCCGGGTGTGGAAATAGCTCATCGGCAGTGCCAGCAGGCGGCGGGTCAGCAAATCGAGTGCCGCGCTGTCCACCCGCAGTGCCACGAAGGCGAACAGATACTGCTGGATGCCCTGCGCCAGGATCAGGCCCACGAGTGCCGCACCGATCGCCGCGAGTACCGCGGCGAGGAGGTCGACATCGGCATCGACGATTACCTGGTCGACCACGAACTGGGTGGCCACCGGGAACAGCAGGGTCAGCAGGCTGGCGAGCAGCGCCAGGCCGGTCGCCAGCAGCAGCGAGCCGCGCAGGGGCGAAAGCAGATCGCGCAGCCAGGCGAAGCCCGCCGCGGGCGGCTCCAGCGTCGGCGACAGGTCTGCCGCGTGGTCGAACAGCGCGGTGTAGCCGGACCAGCCGGCGAGAAAGTCGGCGCGCGGCAGCCGCCGCGGCCCGAGGCCCGGATCGCTGATCCAGACGTGATGTGCGTCCACGCCGTGCACGACCACCCAGTGGTGGCCCTGCCAGTGCGCGATGGCGGGCACCGGCAGGTCGTCCAGATGCCGCGGCGACACCTTGAGCGCGCGCGCGGCGAGCCCGATCTCGCCGGCCGCCGCGCACAGGCCGGACAGGCTGGTGCCATCAAAGCCCGTGTGGCACAGCGCGCGCAGCCGGGTGAGCGAGACCTCGCGCGAGAAGTGGCGCGCGACCATGCCCAGGCAAGCGGCGCCGCAGTCCATCTGGTCGATCTGCGCGACGAAGGGGAAGCCGCGGATTCGCGCGCTGCTGCGGCGAAACATCCCACCTTCGGCGAAGGGCGCATCGTCGTCCAGCGCCTGCGCGCCCTCGGTGGCGCTGCGGGTGGCGTCGGCCGGCAGCAGTTCCGCGGCGAAATCCAGCGGCACGCGGGTCGCGGCCGGTTGCAGGTAGAGCGCCTGGCGCTCGGCCAGGCGTTGGGCAAACTCGGGGTGGCGCACGCACAGCTCGCGTGCGGCGTCGGCGGAGAGTTGCAGCAGCTCGCAGTCGTCCAGCGCTTCCACGCTCGCCGCGCGCGGCTCGCCGGTGACCAGCGAACGCTCGCCGAACCAGTCGCCCGCGCGGTACAGCGCCAGGCGCTGGCGCGCCGCGCCGTCGCCGCGCCAGGCCACCGCGCGGCCGCTGCGCAGAATCAGCAGGTCCGCGCTGGCTTCGCCCCCGCGCACGATCAGTTCGCCGCGCGCCGCCTGGCGCGGCGCCAGCGCCGCCATCAGCGCCTGCAGTGCGGGCGCCGGCAAGCGGCCGAAGTCGCTGAACTGGTAGAGGAAACCGTGCAGCGTGCGCCAGCGCGACTGCAGCTCCAGCGCCTGTTGCAGCGCCGGTTGCTGGCGCAGCAACTCGGCGAAGCGCTCGCGCGCCAGGCGCAGTACCTCCACGCTGGTGCTGGCGCGCACCGTGGCATTGCGCGTACCGCCCGCGTGCAGCGCGGCCTCGCCGAACTCGTCGCCCGGCAGCAGTCTCCCGAGCATCAGCTCGCTGCCATCCGGCTGGCGCCGGAGCACCCGCGCGCGACCGCTGACCACGATGTACCAGGCGTCGGCGGAATCACCCTCGGCCACGATCTCGTCGCCGAAGACGTAGTCCACGCGATCGAACAGCGCGAGCACGGCGTCCTGCTGCGCCTCGGGGACGAAGCGCAGCAGCGACGAGCGTCTCGCCAGGTCGTCAGCGTGAGTCATCAGCTTCGATGCAGCGGCCAGTTCCAGCGCACATGGCGCGAGATTAGCGCGTCGAACACCCGCGTACGCAGGATCGCCTCGATGCGCGCGGCGACCTGCGGATCGTCCAGCGAGGGCGCGGACCGCGCGTGCAGCTGCATCAGTCCGATGCACTCATCGGCGAGCGTGGCCAGGCAGACCTGGCCGGGCAGGGCGTGCTGCAGCGCGCTGGTCATCGCCGGCGCGAGCGTCTCCGCGAGCGCGTCAATCCGACGCTCGGGAAACCCATGCTCGGCGGCAACCTGAGCCAGCGGCAGGCCATCGTGCTCCGCGCACATGCGCGCCTCGCGCGCGGCGGCCAGGCTGTCGAACTCGACCAGGGTGAAATCCATGCGGGTCAGGGCAGCCGAATGCTGGGCCAGCGTGCGCTCGCGCAGGGTGGCGTTGAGGCTGCGCGCGAGAAACTCGCTCGCCTCAGCCTGCCAGCGCGGCCATGCATCCGGCAGCGGGTCCAGGAGGCCGTTGCCCACTTCAGAGCAGATGGCGGCGTGGGCAGCCAATTCGCGCGCATGCGGGTCGAAGCGCTCGCCCAGCAGCGCGTCGATGTCGTCGCTCTCCGGATCGGGTGCGATGCCGGCGCTACGCCGCGCCATCCATTCGGCGAGGTCGGCATATTCGAGGCCGCGCTGCGCCAGCCAGGCCTCGCACTCCTCGGCACTGACCAGGTCGCGCTGGTAGCGCCAGGCGGCCAGCGCCGCATCGACATCGGCGCCGGGTGCCAGGGCACTTGCCGTCGGGTCCGGCGCCAGGGTCGCCAGTACCTCGGCGACCCGAAATTCCTGCCCGCCAGCGCTGAACACCACCAGCGCTCGGCGGGCGTCCGCGGGAAGCGAGGGCATGCCGCGTCTCCCGCTGTCGACCTATCAGCGGGAGGCTGCTTCGCGCACTTTCTGCACCGCCGGCAGGCCGCCCTTGGCGTCCTTCTTCGGCTTCAGGTCCTTGGCCTTGGTGTTCACTTTGGCAGGCGCCTTTGCCGGGGTCTTGCTGCTCTTGCTGGTCATTGTCTGGTCCTCGTTGGTGTGGGCTTGGGTTGCTTCCCCGGGCGAAGTCTCAACCGCCGCGGATCTTCTGCACCGCCGGGAGCAGCATGCCGATGCCACCCTTGGCCTCCTTCTTCGGCTTCAGGTCCTTTGGCTTGGTGCTCACCTTGGTGGGCGACTTGGCAGGAGTCTTGGTCTTCATGTCGTGATCTCCGTTGGGTATCTCATCGAAGCAGGAACGTCGGCGGCTGGCGCCGTGGGCCCATGACTGATGGCCCAGATTCAACCACCGCGAGCGGCGGCCTCGCGGACCTTCTGCACCGCTGGCAGCAACAGGCCGCCCTTGGCGTCCTTGTTCGGCTTCAGGTCCTTGGCCTCCGGTTTCGACGGCTTCTGCGAGGTGGCTTGCTTGCTCATGACATGGTCTCCGATGTGGGGGTGGGCCTGCGGTGGCGGCTTGCATTGCAGCCGGTTCCCGTTGCCTCATCCCTCCGATACGGACAATCGCGGGTGCGGAGATCATCGATGCGCGAAAATCGTGACGCAGTTCTCGATCGCTACCGCTGGGCGACCCAGGATCCCGCCGCGCAGGCGGCGGTGCTGGCCGAGATCCATCGCCGCGTGCGCGGCGGCCGCGAGGCGCTGATCCTGCGCGAGGATTTTGCCGGCAACGGCGCCGACTCGGTCGCCTGGGTCGCGGAGGGGCGCGGGCGCCGTGCGGTGGCGGTCGATGCCGATCCGGCCACGGTCGAACACGGGCGCGCGCGCGCCCTGCGCCTGCTCGGCAGGCGGGCGGAACGCATCGAATGGTTTGCCGACGACGTGCACGCGGTGGCGCCCCCGCAGGCGCCGCGCGCCGATGTGTGTTCGGTGCTGAACTTCAGCATTGGCTACCTGCACAGCCGCGCCGCGCTGCTGCGCTACCTGAGGCACGCACGTGGCGGTCTGGCAGAAGGCGGTGTGCTGGTACTGAACACTTTCGGCGGGCCGGATGCGCTGCGTCCGCGCTGCGACCGGCACGCGATCGTCCCCGGGTGCGAGCGGGGCGCCGGCGCCCTGGCACCCTTCGACTACATCTGGGAGACGCGCCAGTACGACGCGGCGACGGCGCGCATCGACTGCCGCATCCATTTCGAATGGAGCGACCCGGACGGCGCGCGTCGGCGTATCGACGATGCTTTCAGCTACCGCTGGCGGTTGTGGTCCTTGCCGGAGCTGACCGAGGCCCTGCGCGAGGCGGGCTTCCGCCGCGCGCAGGTCTGGCGGCACACCATCCGGCCGACCCGCGAGGGTCCGCGCGGCTGGCTGCGGCCGGTGCGCCAGTTGCTCGATGCGCCGGTATGGGTGGCCTATGTGGTCGGCATCGCCTGAGCTTTCCGGGCTTAGGCCGGTGTGGCGCGCAAGCGCTTCACCGGCAAACGGCGCCGGGGAGCCGCTGCGCGCCACCCCGGCCTACGCGCCACCTGCTGACCTCAGGGTTGCAGTACGACCACCTCGCCCCAGCCGAGCGCGCGCACATCGGCCTCGATCTTCTTCAAGTCGCCGACCACCAGCCACATCAGCTGATCGGGCTTGACCACACTGGCGGCTGATGCGTTCAGCGCCTCGCCGTCGAGCGCCTGCATTGCGCTGGCATAACCCGAGTACCAGGCGGGATCCCGGCTGAGCGTGACGATCTCGCGTCCGGCGCCGACCAGTGCACCCAGGCTCTCGAAGCGCGCCGGCAGCCGCGCGACCTGGCTGCGCAGGATACTTTCCAGTTCTTCGCCAACGAGCGGACGCGCGCCTGCCAGCCCCTCGATCTCCTTGCGCACCTCGACCATCGCATCGCGCGTGCGGTCAGTCTGTACCGGCGCCACGACGCTGAACGCGCGCGGTCCGCGCGCGTTGCTGACGCCACCCCAGCTGCCATAGGACCAGTGCTTGTCCAGCCTGAGATTGCGATTGAGGCGCGCGGTGGCCATGCCGCCGAAATTGCGCATCACCGTTTCCAATGCCAGTTCGTCGGCGCGCGCACCGGCCGCGACCGGGTGGCCGGCAAGGATTACCGACTGCGGCGCCTCCGGCTTGTCGATCAGGTAGATCCGGCCGGCGCCGCTGAATTCCGCGGGCGGCATCGGCCGGGTGGGGGCGAGGGCGCCTTGCCAGTCGCCGAAACTGGACTGCGCGAGCGCCTTCAGCTCGGCCATGCCGATGTCGCCGGCGACGATCAGCGTGGCGTTGGCGGGCACGAACCAGCGCGCGTGCCAGCCCGCGATCGCCTCGCGGTCGATCGCCGCGACCGACGCGGCATCGCCCAGCCCGCCTGCCTGCGCGTACGGGTGCCCGGCGCCGAACAGCAGCGGCATGGCCGCGCGCATCGCCATGCCGTTGGGATTGGCCTGCTGCTGCGCGATGCCGGCGAGCTGCTGCTTGCGCTGGACCTCGATCATGTCGGCGGGAAAGGCCGGATTGCGCACGATGTCCGCGTACAGCGCCAGGCTGCCCTGCAGTTGCGATTTCAGCGCAGTCATCGCCACCACGGTCTCGTCCTGCGCGTGCTCGGTCCAGATCGCGGCGCCGAGCGCGTCGCGCGCGTCCGCCAGCGCATAGGCATCCTGGCTGCGGGTGCCCTTCAGCAACAGATCGCTGGCCATCTGGCCGAGGCCGCGCTGCGCCTGCGGGTCCACCGAGATTCCGGCGCCGACGCTCAGCGCCATCTGCACCACCGGCACCGACGGGCGCCGCATCAGCACGAGGTCGAGGCCATTGGCCAGCCGCTCGCGCTGGACCTCGGGGAAGGCCAGCGCCGGCGGCGCTGCGAGCGGCGGCAGGCGCTTGCGGTCGAGGTCGCTGGGCTGCGCCGCCAGCGTCGGGAAAGGTTCGACCACCATGGTGTAGTGATGCCGCGACAGCCAGTCCTTCGCGATCGCGCGGATCTCGTCGGGATCGATCGTTTGCAAATCGGCCAGGCGGTCCAGGTAGCCGTCGGCGCGCCCGAGCGTGGCCTGGCTCTCGGCCAGCAGGGCCGCGCGCGCGCTTAGGCGCTCCAGCCCGCGCACCATCGGCGCCAGCGTGCGCATGCGCGCGCGTGCCAGCGCATCGGACTTGGCAGGCTGCTCCAGCGATTCCGCGATCACGGCGTCCAGCGCGCGTTCGGTGGCAGCCACGTCGCTGCCGGGCTTCACGCTGGCGTACACCATCAGTTGTCCGGAGAGCTGGTTGGTCCAGGCGAAAGCGCCGACATCGGTGGCGAGCTTCTGCTCGAACACAAGCGCACGCTGCAGCGGCGCGCTGTCGCTGCCGGCGAGCAGGTCGGCGTACAGCTCCAGCGCGTGGGCTGCGCGCTCGCCGGCGCCGGGCATGTGCCAGATGCGGTAGATGCGCGCCTGCGGCACGCGGTCCTGCATGCTGTCGCGGATGTCGGCGTCCAGCGTGGGCACCCAGGCCGACAGCCGGGTGGTCGGCGCGCCCGGCGCGATGCTGCCGAAGTACTTGCCCGCCAGCGCCTTTGCCTCGGCGACATCGATGTCGCCCGCCAGCACCAGAATCGCGTTGTTCGGGCCGTACCAGGTCTGGTACCACTCGCGCACATCGTCCAGGGTCGCGGCGTCCAAGTCCTCCATGCTGCCGATCGGCGACCAGCTGTAAGGGTGGGTGTACGGATAGAGTTGTTCGCCATGCGCGTCCACACCCGACCGTATGGGCGGTTCTCACCCTGGCGCTTCTCGTTCTTCACCACCCCGCGTTCGCGCTCGAGCATCTCCGGCGACAAATTTCCGGCGAGAAAGCCCATGCGGTCCGCCTCCAGGTATAGCGTGCGTTCCAGTGCGGACTTCGGCACATCCTCGAAGAAGTTGGTGCGATCGGTGCTGGTGGTGCCGTTGCGATTGCTGGCGCCGAGGTCGTCCATCGCCTCGCGGAAGCCGTGCGGATGGTTCTCCGAGCCGTTGAAGAAGAAGTGCTCGAACAGGTGCGCGAAGCCGGTGCGCCCGCGGCGCTCGTTGCGCGATCCGACCTGGTACCACACGTGCACCGCGACGATCGGCACGCTGCGATCCTCGTGCACCACCACGGTCAGGCCGTTGTCCAGCGTGAAGGTCTCGCTGGGGATGGTCAGGTCGGCGGGATCGATGGCCGACTCGGGTGCGGCTGCCCACGCGGGTGAAGCGAGCATCAGCAGGGCCAGCAGAAGGATGCGCATCGGGGCTCCGGATCGGTGGCGCGAAAGGACGCCAGCATAGAGCCGCCGGCGTGTGCGGCCAGTGGCAAAGGTCAGGTGAGCGTCGTCGGTGCATTTTTGCGGGCGGCCGCCCGCGTAATATCCCGCCATGGCTGCTTCCAACGACACCGAATCCCTGCTTGCCCTGTGGCGTCGTGGCCAGGCGGACGCCGGCGACGCGGTTCTGCGCCGTTTCTACGACGAGTTGCGCGGTCTCGCCGCGGCGCAACTGGGGCGCGAGTGGTCGCGCCAGTCGATCCAGGCCACCGAGCTGGTGCACGAAGCCTGGTTCCGCCTGGTCGGCGACGCCGAGCCGGACTTCGACAACCGGCGGCACTTCTTCGGCTGCGCCGCGCGCGCGATGCGCCAGGCGCTGATCGACCGTTCGCGCCGGCGCGCCGCGGACAAGCGCGGATCCGGGCTGGAGCGGGTGCAGTTCGATGAGCTGCTGGACCTGCCGAGCCGACCGGACGTGGATCTGATCGAACTCGACGACGCGTTGCGCCGGTTGGAGGCGCTGGACGCCGAGCAGGCGCGGATCGTCGAACTGCGCTATTTCCTCGGGCTGACCATCGAGCAGACCGCCGCGGCGCTCGAGCTGCATCCCAGCGCGGTCAACCGCAAGTGGGAGAGCGCACGCGCATGGCTGCTGAAGACGCTGCAACGCTAGCGCCTGCGGCAGCCGAGGCCGCACGCTACCGCCGCCTTTGCGCGGCCTTCGACCGGGTGCATCCACTCGACGGCGCGGGCCGCGCGCAGACACTGGATGCACTGCGCGCGAGCGATCCCGACCTGGTCGATGAGCTGCTGGAAATGCTCGCGGCCAGTGCGGGCCCGGGGCTCGATGCCGTGGCCGCACCAGCCGATGTGCTGCCGGATGACCTTGGCGGCGAGCGCGGCTACCGGGTGCTGCGCGAGATCGGCCGCGGCGGCATGGTGCGCGTGCTGCTGGCCGAGCGCGCGGATGGCCGCTTCGAGCGCCAGGTGGCGATCAAGGTCATCGATGGCTCGCGCCAGGATGCCGACTGGCGCCGTCGCTTCGTCGCCGAGCGCGAGATCCTGGCGCGGCTGGTCCATCCGAACATCGCGCGACTGCTGGATGCTGGCGAGAGCGCCGGCGGCATCCCCTACCTGGTCATGGAGTACGTGGACGGCGAGCCGCTGGACCGCTACCTGCGCGCCCACCCGCTCACGCTGGAGCAGCGGATCGCGCTGTTCGAGCAGGTCGCCGCCGCGGTATCGCACGCGCACCAGATGCTGGTCGCGCATCGCGACATCAAGCCTGGGAACATCCTGGTCGACCGCGACGGCGTGCCGCACCTGCTCGATTTCGGCATCGCCCGGTTGCTGTCGCAACAGACCGCCACCGCCACCGGCACGCGCGCCCTGACGCCGCGCTATGCCGCGCCGGAACAGGTGGCGGGCACGCCTGGCAGCGCCACCCTGGATGTCTACCAGCTCGGGGTGCTGCTCTACGAGTTGCTGGCAGGCGCGCCGCCGTTCGTTGAGCTGGACGGTGCCGCACTGCTCCGGGCCGTGCTGGAGCAGGACCCGCCGCCGCCGGGTCGCGCCGCACGCACCGCGGGTGTGGCGGATCCGCGGCGCATCGATACGGACCTGGACGCGATCTGCCTGCGTGCGTTGCGCAAGGAACCGGCGCAGCGCTATCCCAGCGTGGATGCCGTGCTGGCAGACCTGGCGCGCTGGCGCAGCGGCGAGCCGGTCCAGGCGCACGCCGGTGGCTTGGCCTACCGCGGGCGCAAGTTCCTGCGCCGGCACTGGCGTTCGCTGGGCGTGGTGGTGCTGCTGGTGGTGCTGACGGGCGGATTCATCTGGCGCCTGAACCAGGAGCTGCGACGCAGCGAGCGCGAGCGCGCGGTGGCCGAGCAGGCCACCGAGCTGATCACCAATGTCTTCGGCAGCGCCGATCCCTCGCGCGCGCAGGGCCAGGAACTGACCCTGAGCGAGGCGCTCGACCAGGCTGTCGGCCGTCTGCGCCAGATGCCGGACCAGCCGCCGCTGGTGCGCGCACGCGTGCTCGAATCGGTGGGCGCCACCTTCCTCGAACTCTCCCGCCAGGCACAGGCGATCCCACTGCTGGGCGAGGCTGCGGACGCCTACGCGCGCGCCGCGGAATACGACGGCCAGCAGCGCGCGTTGCACGGACAGGCGATCGCCATGCAGGATCTGGGTCGCTACCCGGAGGCCCAGGCGGCCATCGAAGGCGTGCTCCGGATGCGCACCGCCCAGGGCCTGCGTGGAGATGCGTTCGAGGCCGAGTTGCATTCCTCCCTTGCCAATTTGCACCAGTACCAGCGGCGCCCGGATCAGGCGCTGGCCGAGTTCGACCAGGCGCTGGCAATCCTGCGCGCGATGGAACTGCCAGACCAGGGGCAACTGGCACACACGCTGCGTAACCTCGGCGATATCCGCACCGCGCAGGGCGATATCGCGGGTGGACATCTCGCCCTGCTGGAAGCGCAGAAGCTGACCCAGTCCCTGTATGGGCCGGATCACCCGGACAGCATCCGCCTGTTGCGCATGCTCGGGCGCAATGCCCAGCGGCGCGGCGCGCACGGCGAGGCACTGGCGCACTTCGAGCTGGGCTGGGAACGCGCCCAGCGGGTGTTCACCGCGCCGCACACGGTACGCGTGCTGCTGGGCCATCCGCTGGCGCTGGCGCTGGCGATCCAGGACCGGCTGGACGACGCCCTGCGGGTAATGCGCGCAGTTGCCGACGAAAGCGACAAGCTGTTCCCGGCCGGCCATCCCAGCCGTGCGACGGTCGACAACGACCTCGCTCTGGTGTTGGCCTTGTCAGGCGACGCCGGCGATGCGCGCGCGCGCGGCGAGAGTGCGCTCGCGGCGCGCCGTGAAGGCGGCGACGAGGATGCAGCGATCGCGCAGTCCGAGCTGATCATCCACGCGCTCGATTGCCGTGCGCGCAGCGACGCTCCCGGGAAGCAGCACTCGTCCGAACTCCTCACCCGGGTGTTGGCCGACCCGCAGTTGCTCCCGGCACTGGGCGATCTTTACCGGCAGCTGGCGCAAACCTGCCGCTGACGGGTTGCCGGGAAGACAATGACAAAGTGCCTGGAACGAGGCAAGAAGCTCGCGGCGGGATGGTTCTGCAGCTTCCACTCGCATTGCGTCATTCGAACCCGTCCCGGTGCAGCGTCTCTCCGTCAGTCAGCAAGCGCGCGGACAGCATCCAGCCGTCGCCGGTGGGCGCGCAGTCCGGCGCGACACTGCCGACGAGCAGGGTGCGATCGCCCCAGGAACTGAGGTTCGCGAAGCGTTGCGGGGGCGTCGCCGTCGGGGCGCAACTGGTCGGCGACACGCGGTAGCGGAAGCTGCCCGCGCCGTCACGAGCGAAGCGTGTGTCGACCACGTCCGGTGTCCCGGCGCCATCGCCAAGCTGAACCATGGCGACGTAATAGCCGGCGATCGCCTGGTCGAGCGAACGCAGGCCCATCGCAAACACGGCCCGGTTCCCCGCGGCGCCAGTGGCGGCAGCGCTGCCCGGCAGCCCGCTCGGCCCCAGCGGCACTCCGTCGGCCATCGGTGCAGCCGGCAGCGCGACCTCGCTGACCTCGTCGCCGCGCACCACCATCAGCCAGGGACTCGCTCCGAAGGGGCTGGCGTCGAACTGCAGCGCCGCGGCGACCATCAGGCCGCCGCCGATCTGGCGGCCCTTGTAGAAGGCGAGCGGAAAGATGTCGGCAACGCCATGGTCGGAGAGCGCGATGGGTTGCAGCGAGGCGGGGTCCAGCCGCAGCAGGCCCCAGGTGTAGCCGCCCTCGTAAGTGCCGTCGCCGAGCACGCGGATGTCGCCATCGGCCCCCACGCGCGCAGTGCTGAGGTTGCGGCTGGTGAAGCCGGCGACGATGGGTTGCGTGATGGCATCCACGGCGCCGCCGGCCGTCAACCGCGCAATGAAGCCCGCCGGAACGCCGCTCGCGTGCCCGTCGAACTGGCCGGCGACCAACCAGCCTCCGGCCGGCCCGGGGAAAACCCCCTGGACGCGGGTAATCGGATAAGGCCTGACCTGGTTCTGCGGCGGGAACAGCACGCCCCCGAGGTCATACAGACCAGGACCGCCAAGGTAGAACTGGCTGTCGAAGCTGCCCGCGTGCAGGTCGAGGAGCGCTGCGACTGTCAGGTCGTAGGCCCCGGGCGCGACACCGACCACCATCGCACGGTCGTCTTCCGGGACGCTGTTGCCGACGCCGGAACAGGACACGGCCGAGCGCGAGATGTCGAAGGCCTGGCCGATCGGCAATTCGGCGACGCCGTCGCCGGAGAATGCGGTGTCGAACTGTCCGCTCGCGGTCAGGCGCACGATCACCAGCGTGGCAGTCGTCGCGCGGTAGCCGATGAGGCTGATGCTGCCGTTGGCGTGGGGACAGGAACCGATTCCTTCGACATACCCGCCGAGTGTGGCCAGCGTGCGCACGCCGCCGGTGCCCCAGGAGGGGTCCAGCAAAGGGCCTGCCTCGGCCGGCGCTCGGCCAGCGATCAGGGTGATCAAGGCAATGGTCTGCAGCAGGGCACGGTACATGGCGTCAGCGTCCGCAATGGGGTTGTCCGCTCATGCGCAGTCCGGTGCGGTTTTCTCCGGAGCTTTCCTCCGGGCCCGGTGTCAACCGACGGCGGAGAATCTGCCGCGGGATTGCGCATGAGCCAGGCGAAGGACGTCGAACCCGGCGCCCGAACCCCACAGGAGATCCGTCATGTCGCGCCAGTCCACCCGCATCGCCACCGTCTTCGCCCTTGCCCTCGCGTTCGCGTCCGCCGCGTCTGCGCAGCAGGCCGTTTACACGCACGATTTCGACAGTATCGGCGGCTGGCCGGATTCGGATGTTTCGGGCGACCTGACCGCGGTCTATACCGTGGTCGGCAGCGAGTACCTGATCAATCCGCTGAAGAACATGGCCTATGCGCTGGCGCCCGCGCCGGCCGCAAGCCCGTCGGCGGACATGGTGGTGGAAGCCGACGTGCGTCTGTCGGCTTCGCAGGCACAGTCCCGCGCCGGCATCGCCTGCCGCGTCGGCGGCGATGGCAGCTTCTATGCCTTTAACCTGATCGCCAGCGGCAGCTATGAGATCGTGCGCGTGCGCGGCGGCAAGGGCGAGGTGCTGGCCTCCGGCGCGATCGGCTTCGACCCGTCCGAGGGCGTGCATCTCAAGGCCGTCTGCCGCGGCGTGAACCTGAGCTTCCACGCCAATCACGAGTTGCTCGGCGAGGCCAGCGACAGCGAACTTGCGGCTGCCGTCGGTGCCGGCCTGTTGTCGGTGTCGCCGGTGGTGGCGGCCACCAATGCGGCCTTCGACAACTTTGTGCTCGCCACTGCAGACTGACACGGACGCTGGCGGGAGGGCGCTGCCGCAGCAGCGCCCTCCACGACGCGGTCAGCGGAACGCGGCGATGGTCGCCTTGGTGTTGTTCAGCACGCGCTGGTTGTGGTGCGTGCTGGTGGTGCCCATCGGCACACCGCTGCGCAGCTTGGCCGGGTTGGACCAGTAGTTGATGCGGTTGCAGGTGCCGGTGCTGCAGGCATAGGCCATGATCGTGCGCCAACCGCCCGCGGCGTACTGGTAGCCATGGCCATACGCATACGGCGTCGTCGTCGGATCGTTGGCCGGATCGTGGCGGGCGCTCTGCAAATGGCCCATTTCGTGGCCGAAGGAGTAGTAGCCGGTGGCGCAGCTGTAGTGCACCGCGGCGAACGCAGTGCTGGCCGTGGCGCCGATTCCCGAAGCCAGCCCGCAGGATGCGGCGTTGTCGATCACGAACATGACGATGTCGGCGGCATTGGTGTTGCGCAGCGAATGCACGCTGTCCATGTAGCCGTCGGTGGTGCCGCGGATGCGCGCCAGGTCGGTCGACATGCTTCCGGATTCGACATAGGACGTGGTGTAGGTGCCCGCCAGTTGCGCGGTGATCTCCACACCGGAATTGGTGTAGCCGGCGTTGGTTTCGCTGATCGCGAGGTTGACGAAGTTGGTGATGTTGCCGATCTTGGTCTTCGCGCGATCGGTGATCACCACCATCACCCGGATGGTCGAGATCGCCTTGGTGCCGGCAGCCTTGTTGCCGTGATCCTCGGTGCCGATGTTCGCCACCGGCAAGGACTTGTATTCCTCCGGGTGGTCGGGCGGCAATTTCGACTCATCGATGGCGGCCAGGACGTGCTGGCCACGGCCAAGCGAACTCAATCGATGCAACCGGCCATCGATGCGCAGGGTGCCCGCGACCTCGTCGCCGCTCTTCACCAGCGTCACCGTATTCAGCAGGTCGTCCGGCTGCGCGCGACCATCCGCGCCGGCCGGGTTTGTCTTGCCCTCGATGTAGCCCTCCCAGACCAGAGTGCCGTCCTCCGAGAAGCGTGAGCCGCTGCGCCGCGCGACCACCGTGCGGTTGCCGGCCAGCCGGATCTCGAGGCGGTCGCTGTCGGCCGACAGCACGGAACTGTCGATCTGCATCAGGTTCAGGGCAGCGGTGCTGCGTTCCGCGCGCAGGGCGGCAACCACCGGATTGGCGGCGTCGATCGGGGCGCGGCCCAGCTGCGCGAACGGCGCAGCGAGGGTCTGGCTGGACAACAGGGCAAGCGCAAGCGCCAGCGACAGGCGCTGGCCAGAGGCGACGAACTTCATCAGGTGACTCCCCAGGTGTGGTTGAGCCCCGTCAGACGACGCCGGCGCACCACGCGGATCCCCATCCGCCCGCCGGCCCCGTCCGGGGCGCACGCAAGATGCGGCCAGTGCAAACCAAGGTCAACTTGTACTGCAGCAATGTGATGGTGCGTTAGTACGTTGTCCGCATGGCGTCGATGCCCGGGCGGCGGCGACCGCCGGGGTCCCGCTTTTGGGAATTCCGCTCGCTCCTGGCGGTGCGCATGTTCGCGCATCGAACGGTGACTCTCGCTAGATCGCGGACTGTGCTCCTGGACGCAAAGGACGCGAAGAAAATCAACCGTGATACAGCGCTGGGTCAGCGCCGGCACTTGTCCTTGCGTCCTTCGCGTACTCAATCACAGGGTCTTCGTTCTGCAGCCTGCGACCGGCTCGGATCGCCGTCAGACCCAGCCGGTCAGGTAGTAGGCTGCGATGATTACGAACACCGCCAGGGTCTTGATCACGGTGATCGCGAAGATGTCCTTGTAGGACTGGCGGTGGGTCAGGCCGGTGACCGCAAGCAGGGTGATCACAGCGCCGTTGTGCGGCAGGGTGTCCATGCCGCCGGAGGCCATCGAAGCGACCCGGTGCAGGACCTCCATGGGGATGCCGGCGGCGTTGGCGTTGGCGATGAAGGTCTCGCTCATCGCCGCCAGCGCGATGCTCATGCCCCCCGAGGCGGAGCCGGTAATGCCCGCCAGCGAGGTCACCGTGATCGCCTCGTTGACCAGCGGGTTGGGGATCGCGCCGAGCGCATTGGCGACGACCAGGAAGCCGGGCAGGGCTGCGATCACCGCGCCGAAGCCGTACTCACTGGCTGTGTTCATCGCCGCCAGCATGGCGCCCGAGATCGCCTGCTTGCTGCCTTCGGCGAAACTGCGCATCACCGGACCCCAGGCAAAGGCGAGCACACACGCGATGCCGGCCAGCAGCGCGCCCTGGACTGCCCAGATCGCGGCGACCTTCGGCACTTCCTGCACCACCGGTGCGGCATTGCCCATCACCGCGGGGATGAACTCGTGGGTCTTGCCGTAGGCCTGCGGGATCCAGGTGGTGAACAGCTTGTTGCTCACCCCCACCAGCACCAGCGGCAGGATCGCCACCAGCGGGTGCGCAAGCTGGCCACCGGTGAAGGGTGCGGGTTCGTTGACGAGGTTGTCGCCATAGCCTTCCCCAGCCGCCACCGCTGCGCGCCGGCGCCATTCCAGGTAGCTCATGCCGCAGATCAGGATGAAGATCGCCCCGATCACGCCCAGCCACGGTGCGGCCCAGGTGTTGGTGCCGAAGAACGAGGTCGGGATGATGTTCTGGATCTGCGGCGTGCCCGGCAGCGCGTCCATCGTGAAGGTGAAGGCGCCAAGCGCGATGGTGCCCGGAATCAGCCGCTTCGGGATGTTGCTCTGGCGGAACAATTCGGCGGCGAAGGGATAGACCGCGAACACCACGACGAACAGCGACACGCCGCCGTAGGTCAGGATGGCGCACACCAGCACGATCGACAGCATCGCGCGCTGCGCGCCGACCACGCGGATGGTCGCCGCCACAATGGACTTGGAGAAGCCGGAGACTTCGATCAGCTTGCCGAACACCGCGCCCAGCAGGAACACCGGGAAGTAGAGCTTGAGGAAGCCCACCATCTTGTCCATGAACAAGCCGGTGAACATCGGCGCCACCAGCGCCGGGTCGGTCAGCAGCACCGCCCCGAGCGCGGCCACCGGCGCGAACAGGATCACGCTGTAGCCGCGATAGGCCACCACCATCAGGAAGATCAGCGCAGCAAGGACGATCAGCAGGTCCATGGGATCCAGGTAGCCATCAAGCAGGCTTCGAGTCTGTGCGATCGGAGCGGCGGTCGACAGCGTACGAAAGGGCAGGGGCAATGTGGGTCATGGGTCCCGGTGCAGGTTGTGGGCGGCAAGAACTGGTCCACCGCAGGCCGGTGGGAGCAGGTTTCAGCCGCGAACTTCCCGCCGGCTGCTTGAAAGATCGCCGACAGAGTCGGCTCCCACAGGCCTGAGGTATTCCGGCTTCGTCGCCCACAACCCACAACCCACAACCCACAACCCACAACCAACAACCAACAACCCACAACCAACAACCCTCATCCACCCGGCCCAACATTCGCTAGAGTCGCGCATTGACACCACCTTCACGCAGGGGCTCGCCGATGCCGCTCAGCAATGTGACCTTGCGCGACCGCCTGCGCTACCGCTTCGAGAACACGCTCTCGCGCGGCACGGTGGCGATCATCGGCTGGCTGGCGCTGGTGTCGCTGCTCATCGTGGTGCTTGCGGCGCTGGTGCTCGGGGTGACCGGGCTCGGCAGCGATCCTGCCGATCCTGCCAGCGAACTCGGCTTCATCGAGGGCGGCTGGCAGAGCCTGATGCACGCGATGGACGCGGGCAACCTGGCCGGGGATGCGGGCTGGCCGCTGCGCATGGTGATGCTGGTGGTGACGATTGGCGGCATCTTCATCATCGGCAGCCTGATTGGCACGATCACCGCCGGCCTGGATGCGCGGCTGCAGGAGTTGCGCAAGGGGCGCTCACGGGTGATCGAGCAGGATTTCACTTTGATCCTGGGCTGGTCGAGCAAGGTCTATTCGATCATCGGCGAACTGATCATTGCCAACGCCAACCAGAAGAAGCCGCGCATCGTGATCCTCTCGCCGCGCGAGAAGACCGAGATGGAAGACGAGATCCGCGGCAAGTTCCCGAGCACGAAGAACACCCGCGTGATCTGCCGCAGCGGAGATCCGCTGGACCTCGACGACCTTGCCGTGGTGACGCCGAATGCCGCGCGCGCGATCATCATCCTCGCGCCGGAGGACGAGAACCCGGACATCCACGTGATCAAGTCGGTGCTGGCGCTGACCAACAACCCGGCGCGGCGGGCGGAGCCATACCATATCGTCGCCGAGATCCGCGACGAGGCCAATCTCGAAGCCGGCGAACTGGTCGGCGGCAGTGAGGCGATCTACGTCCGCGGCGAGGAATTGATCGCGCGCGTGACCGCGCAGACCTGCCGCCAGTCCGGGCTGTCGGTGGTCTACACCGAGCTGCTCGACTTCGACGGCGCCGAGATCTACATCAAGCCGGAGCCGGCGCTGGCTGGGCGCAGCTATCGCGAGGCGATCTCTGCGTACGCCGAGTCTGCAGTGATCGGAATCATGCGCGGCAACGGTGAGGTGCTGGTGAATCCGCCGATGGACACCCGCCTGGCGGCCGACGACAGTGTCATCGCGATCAGCGAGGACGACGACACCGTGGTCCTGGCCAAGGCGCCGCCGTCGGCTCCGGATGTATCGACGCTGTCGGAGAAGCCGCCGCGACGCTCCGATCCCGAGCGCACCTTGGTGCTCGGCTGGAACCCGAAGGCCGAGGCGATCGTTCGCGAGCTCGACAACTATGTCGCGGCTGGCTCCGAGCTGGTGGTAGTGGCGCAGCGCGATGGCGTGCGCGAAAAACTGGTCGCGATGTCCAAGTCGCTGAAGCGCCAGCGTCTGCGCCATGCACCTGGGGACATTGCCAGCCGCGCGGTGCTCGATGCGCTGCAGGTGTATCGCTATGACCACATCATCCTGCTGAGCTACAGCGACCTGCCGATCCAGCAGGCAGATGCGCAGACCCTGATCACGCTGCTGCACCTGCGCAACATCGCCGAGCAGCACAGCGTGGACCTGAACATCGTCAGCGAGATGATGGACATCCGCAACCGCACGCTGGCGCAGGTGGCCAAGGCCGACGACTTCATCGTCAGCGACAAGCTGGTGTCGCTGATGATCTCCCAGCTCAGCGAGAACAAGGCCCTCGACAAGGTGCTCGGCATCCTGTTCAGCGCCGAGGGCTCGGAGATCTACATCCGCCCGGTCGCCGACTACGTCAAGGTCGACCGCCCGGTGGACTTCCATACCCTGCTGGAGGCGGCGGCGCGGCGTGGCGAGACGGCGATCGGCTATCGCATCATCGCCCGCAGCAACGACGCCGAGCAGGGCTTTGGCGTCCGCCTGAATCCGAAGAAGAGCGAGAAGGTGCAGTTCTCGAAGGACGACATGATCGTGGTCCTTGCCGACGACTGACCCCCAGCGGCGCGCGGTCGCGGAGAGCGGCCAGGGGGCCTGGCACCTGCGCGCACCTGGATGCGTTCAGGGTGACAGTTCGCGCACCTCCGTTGCGCTAGTTTCTGATGCGTGGCTGTGCGCGCGTCGGCGACGCCACGGCTGGCCTGGATCTATCCATTGAAGGGGAATTACCGTGCGCCGTCTGCTGCTCGTTGTTGCCATGCTCACCAGTCCTGCGTTCGCCGGTCCGGCGCTGTGGACGACCACCGGCCCCAACGGCGGTGGCCTCAGTCACCTGGCGACCAGCGCTGCCGATCCCGCGGTGGTCTATGTGGCCATCGGTTTCGCCATTTTCCGCAGCGGCGACAGTGGCCTGACCTGGGCCCGGCGGGCGGTCGGGCAGGATTTGGGCTTCATCGTGGATCTGGAAGTCGCCGCCAGTGACGCCAACCTGGTTTACCTGCTGACCACCAGCGGGGTCATGAAGTCGATCGACGGGGGCGCCAGCTTCGCACCGGCATCGACTGGCCTGCCGACGACCGGCTTCTTCGCCCGCGATCTGGCGATGCGCCCTGGCACTCCGTCCACGCTGGTGCTGACTTCGTCCTCGCACGGCGCATTCCGCAGTACGGATGGCGGCGCCAATTGGTCAGCGATCGGCACCGGAACGCTGCCGGTCCGCTTGTCCCAGGTCGCATTCGACCCGGGCAATCCAGCGGTCCTGCTGGTCAGCCCGTGCGCGCCGGAAGACGGTTCGGCGTACACCGGTGCCCACCTCTATCGCAGTGCCGACGGCGGCGCCAGTTTTTCCGGGCTCAATGTGAGCGGCATGGACCCGGGAACGGCAACCTGCACCGCGGCGCTGGCTTTCAGTCCGGTCACGTCCGGCCTGGTGCTGGGCAGCGATGGCGTCGGCCCCTTTGCGCCTTTCAACACGGTGCTGCGCAGTACCGACGCCGGGCTGACGTTCAGCCGGTTCTCTGCCGGCCCGGGCAACACCACGCTGCCTGCCAGCTACAACTTCGTCGGCCCCTCTCCTGGAGAGGTGCTGGCCGGTAATGCGCGCGGCGCGATCCTGCGCAGCACCGACGGCGGCGCCAGTTTTGCAGTGGCACCGACGCCGACCCTGCCGGGCCCCAGTCCCGCGCTGGAGAGCCAGCTGGTGACGACCAAGCCGGGCGATCCGGCCACGCGTTATTTCATCTCGCGCGGCGCCGGCTTCTATCGCTCCACCGATTCGGGCGCCACTTGGACCCAGCAGAACACCGGCATCGGCGCGGCCAACATTCGCGCGCTGGCGATCAACCCGTCGAATCCCAATGTGATCTACGCCGGTCAGGCGGAGTCCGAAAGCACCGCGATCACTTGGCCCTTCTTCCGCAGCAACGACGGCGGCGGGAGCTGGGCCCAGACCGGCAGCAGTCTCCGGACCGACTGGTTCCGCACCCTGCTGGTCGACAGCAACACCGCCTTGAACCCGGCCGCGACGGTGATTTACGCGGGCGGACGCGACATCGCGCCAGCGGTTCCCACCGCGCTGCGCTCCAGCGGCGTGGTCAAGAGCACCGATGGCGGCGCGACCTGGACTGAGCTGACCGGCTTCGGCGGACTCGGCTCGCCGATTCCGCTGGCGACCCTCGGGACCGTGCGCGCGATCGTCGCCGATCCCAGCTCGATGATGGGCACCACCTGGAACAAACTTTACCTGACCGCAACCGGCAACGGCAGTTGCAGCATGATCGGCGGGCCAGTCACGATCTCCACGCCGCGTCTGTGGCGCACGCTCGACGCCGGCAACAACTGGAATACGATCGCGTCGCCCGGCAGCGGGTCCACGGTGGGCAGCGATGGCTTGTCGACCGGCGAGTGCGTCAACGGCAATACCCCCGCCGAACCGATCCCGGTGGCCGATTACCCGATCCCGGTGCCTCTAGTGGTCGACCACGCTGACCCGAACACCCTGTATGTCGGCACCTACCTGCGACTATTCAGCTCCAGCTCGAGCTATGTGCCCGGCGCGCCGAATGGCGTGTTCAAGAGCACTGATGGCGGCGCCACCTGGACCGCTGCCTCGACCGGCCTGCCGCTGTACACCGGCTCGGCCACTTCGCACCATGCGGTGCTCGCGCTGGCGATGGATCCGACCAACCGCAACGTGCTGTACGCCGCCGCGAATCCGTTCTTCGACAATTCCTCGTTTGTGGGCAATGTCTACAAGACCACCAATGGCGGCGCCAGTTGGACGGTCGCAGGGACGGGCCTGGCCGGGCAGGATATCCGCGCGTTGCTGGTCGACCCGAGCAACTCGCTGCGCGTGTATGCCGCCAGCGGCGGCAGTTCGCTGAATCCGGGCGGCGTGTTCGTCTCCGAAGACGGCGGCGCTACCTGGAATTCGATCAGCGCCGGCTTGCCGCTGACCTCCGCGACCGCGCTGGCGCTGGACAACAGCACGCCGGCGACACCCACGTTGTATGCGGGCAGCCGCACTGGCGTGTACGCCTACACCCGCGTGCCCGATCCGGATGGCGACGGCGCGCCGACCGCGCCCGAGAGTGCGGCGCCGAACGGCGGCGATGGCAACGGCGACGGCCAGCCGGACAGCCAGCAGAGCAATGTGGCCAGCCTGCCGGGGACGGCTTCCGCGGCGCAGCGCGTCAGCCGTCCATTCACGGTCAGCCTGACGCCGCTCTCCGGGAACTGCACGCGCCTGTACGACGTGATCGCAGTTCCGGCGGATACCTTTGCGGCGGACCCGCAGGTGCAGAAGCCGGATGGTGCCTTTCGCTTCGAGATCGCCAACTGCAGCAGCGTGCGCGTCCACCTGACCATCCACGGCGGCAGCTTCGCCGCGCGCAGCCTCGTGCGAGCCTTCGGCGCGCGCGTGCAGGGCGACCCGCTCAGCCTGGGCTGGAACACCCTGGACGCGACCGTGGCCGGCAGCACGATCAGCTTCACGCTCAGCGACAACCAGCCCGGCGACGCGCGCAGTGACAGTGGACGCATCCTGTTCCAGGGCGGCCCGGCCTTCGAATTGCCGCTGTTCGGGAACGGCTTCGAGTAGGTGCGCCGGCGCAAACCGGCAAAGCGTAAGGGGGGGGGGCCCCCCGGGAGAGAAGGGGAGGAACCAAACCCCCCCGGGGGCCGGGGGGGGGGGGGGGGGGGGGGGGGGGGGGGGGGGGGGGGGGGGGGGGGGGGGCCCGGGGGGGGGGGCGGGGGCCCCCCCGGGAGCCGGGCCCCGGGGGGGGGGGGGGGGGCGGGGGGGGGGGGGGGGGGGGGGGGGGGGGGGGGGGGGGGGGGGGGGGGGGGGGGGGGGGGGGGGGGGGGGGGGGGGGGGGGGGGGGGGGGGGGGGGGGGGGGGGCGGGGGGGGGGGGGGGCGGGGGGGGGGGGGGGGGGGGGGGGGGGGGGGGGGGGGGGGGGGGGGGGGAGGGGGGGGGGGGGGGGGGGGGGGGGGGGGGGGGGGGGGGGGGGGGGGGGAGGGGGGGGGGAGGGGGGGGGGGGGGGGGGGGGGGGGGGGGGGGGGGGGGGGGGGGGGGGGGGGGGGGGGGGGGGGGGGGGGGGGGGGGGGGGGGGGGGGGGGGGGGGGGGGGGGGGGGGGGGGGGGGGGGGGGGGGGGGGGGGGGGGGGGGGGGGGGGGGGGGGGGGGGGGGGCGGGGGCCGCCGCGGGGGCGGGGGGGGGCCGGGGGGGGGGGGGGGGGGGGGGGGGGGGGGGGGGGGGGGGGGGGGGGGGGGGGGGGGGGGGGGGGGGGGGGGGGGGGGGGGGGGGGGGGGGGGCGGGGGGGGGGGGCGGGGGGGGGGGGGCCGGGGGGCCGCCGGGGGGGCGCCGGCGGCCGGGGGGGGGGGGGGGGGGGGGGGGCGTGGGGGGGGGGGGGGGGGGGGGGGGGGGGGGGGGGGGGGGGGGGGGGGGGGGGCGGGGGGGGGGGGGGGGGGGGGGGGGGGGGGGGGGGGGCGGGGGGGGGGGGGGGGGGGGGGGGGGGGGGGGGGGGGGGGGGGGGGGGGGGGGGGGGGGGGGGGGGGGGGGGGAGGGGGGGGGGGGGGGGGGGGGGGGGGGGGGGGGGGGGGGGGGGGGCGGGGGGGGGGGGGGGGGGGGGGGGGGGGGGGGGGGGGGGGGGGGGGGGGGGGGGGGGGGGGGGGGGGGGGGGGGGGGGGGGGGGGGGGGGGGGGGGGGGGGGGGGGGGGGGGGGGGGGGGGCGGGGGGGGGGGGGGGGGGGGGGGGGGGGGGGGGGGGGGGGGGGGGGGGGGGGGGCGCGGGGGGGGGGGGGGGGGGGGGGGGGGGGGGGGGGGGGGGGGGGGGGGGGGGGGGGGGGGGGGGGCGGGGGGGGGGGGGGGGGGGGGGGGAGGGGGGGGGGGGGGGGGGGGGGGGGGGGGGGGGGGGGGGGGGGGGGGGGGGGGGGGGCGGGGCGGGGGGGGGGGGGGGGGGGGGGGGGGGGGGGGGGGGGGGGGGGGGGGGGGGGGGGGGGGGGGGGGGGGGGGGGGGGGGGGGGGGGGGGGGGGGGGGGGGGGGGGGGGGGGGGGGGGGGGGGGGGGGGGGGGGGGGGGGGGGGGGGCGGCGGGGGGGCGGGGGGGGGGGGGCGGCGGCGGGGGGGGGGGGGGGGGGGGGGGGGGGGCAGGGGGGGGGGGCGGCGGGGGCGGGGGGGGCCGGGGGGGGGGGGGGGGGGGGGGGGGGGGGGGGGGGGGGGGGGGGGGGGGGGGGGGGGCCCGCGGGGGCGCCCGGGGGGGGGGGGGGGGGGGGGGGGGGCGGGGGGGGGGGGGGGGGGGGGGGGGGGGGGGGCGGGGGGGGGGGGGGGGGGGGGGGGGGGGGCGGGGGGGGCGGGGGGGGGGGGGGGGGCCGGGGGGGGGGGGGCGGCGGGGGGGCCCGGGCCGGGGGGCGGCGGGCCCCGGCCCCGGGGGGGGGGGGGGGGGGGGGGGGGGGGGGGGGGGGGGGGGGGGGGGGGGGGGGGGGGGGGGGGGGGGGGGGGGGGGGGGGGGGGGGGGGAAAAAACCGGATGACCCGGAAGCGGTCGCGGCCTGCTTCCCGGTTGTTGGTTGTTCGGTGGCGCAACGGCAGGGGCGGCGCCACGCTTCCGCTGCCAACAACCGACGACCGGCCGCCAGGCGATATCATCGCGGGCAAGTGAAGGAATCCCGACAATCACAGGACCGGAGTCCACCATGGCCACAGGTTGGGCAGGCGATGGCGCAGTGCAGGACCAGATCGACGCCACGATCAAGGACGCGATTGCCCGCGCACGGGCGCAGGTGCCGCGCGGCCCGGGCCTCCGCCATTGCGAAGAATGCGAGGCGCCAATTCCGCAGGCGCGGCGCGACGCGGTTCCCGGTGTGCGCCTGTGCGTGGCCTGCCAGCAAGCGCAGGAAAGCGAGACGACGGGCTTCACCGGCTACAACCGCCGCGGCAGCAAGGACAGTCAGTTGCGCTGACGGCGCCGCGCGGATGGCCTGCGGTTCAGGTCCGCTGGCGACACCGGGATAGACTGCCGGCCTCGATCTGGCAGGTACCGGTATGAATCGCGCGACCTGGCGGGCCCTCGTGGCGCTCGCCCTGCTGCTGCTGTCGGGCGCAAGCCTGGCGGCCAAGTGCATCGGCCTGGTGCTCGGCGGCGGAGGTGCGCGCGGCGCCGCGCACATCGGCGTGCTCAAGGTGCTCGAGCGCGAGCGCGTGCCGGTCTGCCGCATCGCCGGCACCAGCATGGGCGCCATCGTCGGCGGCCTGTACGCCTCCGGCTACTCGCCGGGCGAGATCGAAGCGATCCTGGTCTCGGTGGACTGGAGAGATGTGCTCGACGACGATCCGCCGCGCACCGACTACCCGATGCGGCGCAAGAACGACACCCTGCGCTATCTGATGGACTTCCGCTTCGGCCTGCGTGACGGTGCGATCCAGTTGCCGCGTGGCGTGATCCAGGGGCAAAAGCTGCTGATGCTGCTGCGCCGGCTGACCCTGCACACCTGGCGCACGCCGGACTTTGACCAGTTCCCGATCCCCTTCCGCGCGGTGGCCACCGACATTGCCCGCGGCGAGCCGGTGGTGTTCCGCGAGGGCGACCTGGCGTTGGCGATCCGCTCCAGCATGTCGGTGCCGGCCGCGTTCGCGCCGCTGCGCGTCGACGGGCGATTGCTGGTCGATGGCGGCATCGTCAACAACGTGCCGGTCGACATCGTGCAGCAGATGGGTGCGGACCGCCTGATCGTGGTCGATGTCGGTGCGCCGCTGGCCAGCGACGAGGAGCTGAACTCGCCGATCGCGATCACCATGCAGATGCTCGATGTGCTGATGAAGCAGCGCACCGCGCAGGTGCTCTCGGCGATGGCGCCAGAAGACATCAAGATCCTGCCGCAGCTCGGGACTTTGTCGAGCGCCGATTTCATCCGCTCGCCGGAAGCAATCCCGCTCGGCGCGGCGGCGGCGGAGGCACAGATCGAGCGCCTGCGCACGCTGTCGGTCTCGCCCGAGGAATTCGCCGCCTGGCGTGCGCGCCACCGCCAGCCGGGCTTCGACCCGCCGTTGGTGGCCTTCCTCGACGTGCTCAAGAGCCGCAGCCGCACCGCAGGGTACGTCGAGCGCGAGCTGGATGGTATCGCCGGCGCGCCGCTCGATGTGACCACGCTGGAGCGCGCGCTCAGCGGCGCCTACGCCCAGGGCAACTACGAGCGCATCGCGTGGAAGCCGGTGGAGCGCGACGGGCGCGTGGGCGTCGAGGTGACGCCGGTCGACAAGGGCTGGGGCCCCGACTTCCTGACCTTCGGGCTGCAGATCAGCGACGATTTCGAAGGCCGCAGCGACTACCAGCTTGGCGCCGAGTACACCCGCACCGGTCTCAACCGTTACGGCGGCGAGTGGCGCTCGCGCGGGGAAATCGGCCGCATCACCGGGCTGCGCAGCGAGTTCTTCCAGCCGGCGGGCGATCGCGGCCAGTATTTCGCGCAGCCCTACATCGAGTATCGCGCCTTCGACCAGCCGCTGAGTGCCGGCGATTTCGTGCTCTCCACTTACCGCCTGCGGCGCGCGGTGCTCGGCCTGGACATCGGCTGGGACCTCAGGCAGTCGGACCAGATCTATGCCGGCATCTACCGTGGCCACGCCAGCGCCAGCGTCAGCGTGGGCGACAGCACGCTGCTGCCGGATTTGTCCGCCAACACGGGCGCCGTCCGGTTCGGGTATGTGCGCGACACCCTGGACGACGGCAACTTTCCCGGCAACGGCAGCCGCGGCGAGGTCCTGCTGGTGTCGGAGCTGGCGGCGCTCGGCTCCAGCGGCGATGGCGAGACCCTGGACCTGAACTGGGACAAGGCACTCAGCCGCGGCGCCAACCGCATCCTGTTCGGCAGCCGTTTGCACCTGGGCTGGGGCGAACCCAATCCGCTGGAAACCCTGGCACCGCTCGGCGGCTTTCTCAATCTCTCGGGCTTCACCGAGCGCGAGCTGCTCGGCGAGAACCTGCTGCTGCTGCGCTCGGTCTACTACCGGCGCCTGGGCGATTCGGGCCAGCTGTTCTCGGTGCCGGCATTCGTCGGCGGCAGCATCGAGACCGGCAACGTCTACGAGTCCCGCGATGCCCTGATCAGCCTGGAGAACCTGATCTGGTCCGGCAGCATCTTCCTCGGCATCGATTCGCCCTTCGGGCCGATCTTCCTGGGCTACGGGCGCGCCAGCACGGGCGACGCCTCCCTGTACCTGAACTTCGGCACGCTGCTGCGGCCGCGGCTGTAGCGCCGTCCGGGCCAGGGTCTCCTTCGCGAGTCAGCGCGCGGCGCGAACTGTTGTCGCGGTTCGTGCCAGGTGTCCAGGTATCCGATGAGCGACAGCGGTGGAGGATTCTGAACGGTTGTGCATCCCGCACTATCTTTTCCGGCCGAAGTCGCCTAAGGTGCACGGGCTTTCAGCTCGGCACGGTACAACGTGACGAGGCCGCACGGTGAGTCTTGCGATCTGCCGCTGTTGCTTCTCTAGTGTTCTGGTTCCCCCGCAGATGAACGCATCGGCGCCCCGCATTGGGTGCGTCGCCCCTCACCTTGCTTTGGAGATACAAAAATGTCGGATCGTCAGATCGGTACCGTGAAGTGGTTCAATGACGCCAAGGGCTTCGGCTTCCTGAGCCGTCCGGATGGGGACGACGTGTTCGTCCATTTCCGCGCCATCCAGGGCAGCGGCTTCAAGTCGCTGCAGGAAGGCCAGAAGGTCAGCTTCCTCGTCACCAAGGGCCCGAAGGGCCTGCAGGCTGACCAGGTGCAGCCGCTGTAATCAGGCAACCGCGGTCGGCCGCTGGCTGATCGCAGTACGCCCGTTGTAAGCGCTCGGGCAGGCCAAGGCCTGCCCGAGTCGTTTCTGCCGTCCATCCAGGCGCTGTCGCGGAACATCGTGGCCCCGCCACCCATCCGGAGACCTCCTGATGCTGACGTTGAGTGTGCGCGGCCTGCCGCGCAAGATGACCGAACAACTGCTGACCGAAATGTTCACCGCGCACGGCCGCGTGCGCAATCTGAAGATGTCGCGTGACCTGTTTTCCGGCGAGTGCCGCGGCTTCGCCGAACTCGACATGGAAGGCCACGAGGCGCGCAAGGCGATTGCCGCGCTGAACGGTTCCACCGTCGAGGGCGAGGCGCTTAAAGTCGGGCTGAAGAGCGAGCTGAAGCAGCGTCGACGCTGATCGGCGCAGCTGCCACAATCGGCGCACCGCGTGTTCGGAGCGAACCATGCAAGGCTCGTTCAAACTTATTGCGATGTTCATCGCGGGCCTGGCGGCCGGCTGCAGCAATGCGCCGATGTCGCCGGTCATCGAGGACGATGCGGACGCCGATCCGCGCCGGAATACCTCCGCACCCACCGCTGCGCCAGACGGCGCCTGGCATTGGCTGGGTACCCAGGTGGGCGCGGCGCTGTGGGTGATCGACGAGCCCACGCGCTACCGCATGGAATTCGCCGGCGACAGTCAGCTGCAGCTGCAGGTGGACTGCAACCGCGGCAGCGCCGGGTACACCCTGTCGGCCGATGGCCTGTTTCAGGCGGGCCCGCCCGGTCTGACCAAGATGGGCTGCGGCGATGCCAGCCATGACCGTGAATTCATCGGCCAGCTGGCGCAGGCGCGCCGTTTGTCCTTCGATGGCGACTGGCTGCAGCTGGCGCTCGGCGGCGAAGGTGGCGTGATGCTGTATGCGCGCGACCCCGCGCTGCGCCTGCACGGTTACCAGTGCGAGGAAGGCGGCGCCTTCGCCGCGGCTTTCGGTGCTGCCAGTGCTGCCGTGCTCGTCGATGGCAATGTGCACGTGCTGCCACAGGTGCCATCCGGATCCGGTACCGAGTACCGTGCGAATGGCATCCAGCTCAGCACCAAGGGCGAATTGGCGACGCTGTCCGGCGTAGGCCGCAACCGCCGTGGTTGCCGCTTCGGCGATTGATCGCTCCCCAGTGTCGTAGGCCATTGCAGCGCGCAGCGCTTCAACGGCAGAGCGCCGCAGAACCTCTGCGCGGTATTGCGGCCTAGGCTCGGTGGCCGACCACCTTCACCAGCACCACCTCACCACCGCCTTCCAGCACCGCGCGCTGTCCGCCTCCATCGCCGTGCAGCAGCACGGCATGTCCGCTTCCCAGCCAATGGTGGGTGTCGCCCAAGCGCAGCTGGGCCTCCCCTCCGAGCAGGTAGACCAGCCAGTCGCAACCGGCCTGGTCGAAGAACAACATGCTGCCGACCAGGGTGCGCGGAATCAGCTGCACCTCGTCCAGGATTTCGGCCGCGATCAGGTTGAACACCCACGCGGCCTCGCCTTCGAGATGGCCGACCGGCGCCGGGACGCCGGCATAGGCGTGTGCGCGCAGGCGCGGCGCCAGATCCAGGCGCCGGCCGTCTTCCCATTGCAGGCGGAGTGGCCCGCCGTCAACCAGGCAGGACCAGCGACGGTAACCCGGGAATGCCGAAAACGGGCCGCTGGCCTCCACTCTTGCCAGGCTTGCACGCCAGAAGTAGCCGTCCGGCGGGCCGATGCGCGCGATCTCGCGCGTGCTGCCGCCGCCGTTGCGCCAGCGCACCACCGCCTGCTGCTCGGGCGGGATCGGCGTGATGCGCATCAGCGCCGCGCCAGGATCTGCGCCAATTCGGTGGCGGTCATCAGCAGGCTCTCGCGCCACGGCAGGCCAATGATCGCCGCGCCGGTTTCGCTGTCGCGGAAGGCTTCTTCCTGCCCGTCGCCCAGTAAATGGCGATAGTCCACCGTGATCTCGCTGCCGGCGGCCAGGTCGCGCCGCGCGAACACGAATCCCAGGTGCCACAGGGCGGTCGGCGCGAAGCTGTGGTTGATGTAGCACTCGTCCGGCCACTCGGGCGTGGCCGTGTAGCGATCCTCGAACCAGCGCACAGTGGCGGGGAGCAAGGACACGCCATCCGGCAGGGCCATCAGCTGGTCCATGGTGTAGACCTGCGGGATCGCATCCGGGGCGACGATGATGTTGCCGGCGGCGACCGGCTCGTCGACGAACAATCCCTTGCCGGCGCCGGCGATCGGCGAGGCATCGACACGGTAGCGGGGCAGGATCATGGTGGTCGGATCGGTGGCAGGGGCGGGGAGTATTGCAGACACGGCGCCTTAGACTGGCGTCCCGCACTGGCCGAGGTGCCCATGTCCGAACCCTGCATCTTCTGCGAGATCGTCGCTGGCCGCGCGCCGGCCAGCATCGTGCACGCCGACGCGCTGACGCTGGCCTTCATCGACTTGCGCCAGTTCCATCCCGGCCATGTGCTGGTGATTCCGCGCGCGCACCTGAACGATGTGCGCGAACTCGACGAGGCCACCGGCGCGGCGCTGATGGCCACCACCTCGCGCATCACCCGCGCGGTCTCGCAGGCCTTTCCGAATCACGGGCTGAGCCTGTGGCATTCGATCGGCCCGGGCGGCCACCAGGAAGTGCCGCATTTGCACATCCACGTGCATCCGCGCCTGGTCGGGGATGGCTTCCTGCGGGTCTATCCGGGGCCCCTCCCGCGCTCCACCGAGGCCGAGCGCGAGGACTACGCCGAGCGTGTGCGCGCCGCGCTGGCCAGCGGATGACGCACGCAGTTCGGCCGGACTCCTGGGAGCCCGGCCGTGTCATCCATGACGCCGCTGCCTGAGCGGTCTCCGGGGCATCCCCGTGCCCGCTGCACCGCCCTGGGGAGTCGGCGATGCAGCGGGCGGCGGGAATCAGGGAGTGGCGGGCTTGGCCGGGGCCGCGCCGCCGGTGCGGATCAGATCGCGGTTCTTCTCGACCGTCTTCAGGCCGATGCCCTTGACGTTGACCAGTTCGTCGGCGCTCTTGAACGGTCCGTTCTTCTGGCGGTACTCGACGATCGCGCGGGCCTTGGCCTCGCCGATGCCGTTGAGGTTGTCGGCGATCGCCGCGGCGTCGGCGGTGTTGATGTTGACCGGCTCGCCGGCGGACACGTACAGCGGCAGCGACAGCGCGAGCGCCAGCAGCAGGTTCTTGAAGATGTTCATCGGAGTGCTCCTTGTGCGGTGGTGGTTGCCGGTCGGTCGTCGTCCGGCTGATGCACAAGCTACGCAGCCAGCGGGCGCGCCGCGTCCAGCGAATCCCGCATCGGCACGAGCGAAAAGGACACGACGAGGTGTAGGAAAAATCCGACAGCAGGTAGACTCGGCGTTACCAACGGTTGCGCCGCATCGCGCGACCCAAGTTTCAGGAGCAACTCGTGTCGCAGACGCAGAAGGTCATGGACTTCGTGTCCGAGAAGTGGGATCGGGAGATCGTTCCGCAGCTTTCCACCTACATCAAGATCCCCAACAAGTCGCCGATGTTCGACCCGAACTGGGTGGAGCGCGGCTACATGGACGAGGCGATGAGCCTGCTGGAAACCTGGGTGCGCGAGCAGCCGATCAGCGGCATGCAGGTCGAGCGCATCCAGCTTCCCGGGCGCACCCCGCTGCTGTTCATCGAGATCCCCGGCAAGGGCGACGAGACCGTGCTGCTGTACGGGCACATGGACAAGCAGCCGGAAATGGTCGGCTGGAACGTGGACCTCGCGCCCTGGACCCCGGTACTCTCCGGCGACAAGCTCTATGGCCGCGGCGGCGCTGACGACGGCTACGCCACCTATGCCTCGCTGACCGCGATCATGGCGTTGAAGGAACGCGGGCTGGATCACTCGCGCTGCGTGGTGCTGATCGAGGGCTGCGAGGAATCGGGCAGCTACGATCTGCCCTTCTACATCAACCACCTCGCCAGCCGGATCGGCACGCCCAGCCTGGTGGTCTGCCTCGATTCTGGCTGCGGCAATTACGACCAGCTGTGGCTCACCACCAGCCTGCGCGGCCTGGCCGGCGGCACCCTGCGCGTGCGCGTGCTCGAAGAGGGCGTGCATTCGGGCGATGCCAGCGGCGTGGTGCCGAGTTCCTTCCGCGTGCTGCGGCAGCTGCTCGACCGCATCGAGGATCCGGCCACCGGCCGCATCCTGATCGACCCGTTGTATGTGGACATCCCGGGCGAACGCGTCGACCAGGCCAAGGAAGCCTCGCAGGTGCTCGGCACGGCGATCTACGACAAGTTCCCGTTCCTGCCCGGCATGCATCCGATGGGCCAGGACCTGTCCGACCTGGTGCTCAACCGTACCTGGCGGCCAACATTGTCCGTCACCGGTGCCGACGGCCTGCCGTCGCTGACCGATGCCGGCAATGTGCTGCGCCCGTACACCTCGGTCAAGCTCTCGGTGCGCCTGCCGCCGACGATGGACGGCGAGCGCGCCTCGCGATTGCTCAAGGAGGCGCTGGAAAAGGATCCGCCCTATGGCGCCCGGGTCGAATTCGAGGTGGAGAAATCGGCGACCGGCTGGGCCGCACCGGCCACCGCCAGCTGGCTGCGCGAATCGGTCAACGAGGCCTCGCGCCAGTATTTCGGCCCACGCGCCGCGGCGATGGGCGAGGGCGGCACGATCCCGTTCATGAACATGCTGCAGGAGCGCTTCCCGGCGGCCCAGTTCGTGGTCACCGGGCTGCTCGGCCCGAAGTCCAACGCGCATGGCCCCAACGAGTTCCTGCACATCCCCACCGGCAAGAAGCTGACCGCCAGCATGGCCAAGGTGATCCACGAGCACTACGTGAATCGCGGCGGCACCCAGGCCGAGGCGGATGCCGCGGCCGCGGCCGGCTGAGCGCGAAAATCCAAGGACGGAGAAGGCCATGGCCACATTCAAGCCAAGCTGGTTGTTGTACGGCGCAACCGGTTTCAGCGGCCGCTTGATCGCACAGGCGGCCAAGGCGCGCGGCCACAATGTGATCCTCGCAGGTCGCGATGCGGCCAGGATCGAGGCATTGGCGGCGAAGATCGGCGGCGCCCACCGCGTGTTCGACATGAGCAGCCACCGCGATGTCATCGACCGCGGCTTGGCCGGGGTGCGCCTGGTGCTCAACTGCGCGGGTCCGTTCTCGCTGACCGCGTCCACCCTGGCGCAGGCCTGCCTGCGCACCGGTGCGCACTACCTCGACATTGCCAGCGAAATCGCCGACCACCGCGTCGTCCAGCGCCTGGACGAGCGCGCGCGCGAGGCCGGCGTCATGCTGCTGCCCGGCGTGGGCTTCGGGGTCCTGGCCAGTGATTGCCTGGCCTACTGGCTGAACGAGAATCTCGCGGGTGCGGTCACGCTGACCCTGGCCTTCTCGGCGGGTGCCAGTGCCTCGCATGGCACGCTCGCCACCTTCCTCGAAAGCCTGCAGCAGAGCGGGTTCGTGCGCCGCACCGGGCAACTGGTCGCCGCCGAGCCCGCCAGCGAATCGCGCACGATCGATTTCGGTCCCGGCAAGGAACAGCGCGCCGTGCTGTTCCCCTGGCGCGCGGATGTCCTCAGCGCCGGATTGTCGACCAATATCCCGCACATCCAGAGCTACGCCGCGGTGCCTGCGGTGATGCGCTTCGTGCTCAAGAAGCGCGGCTGGTTCGAGCACGGCCCGCTGCGCAAGCTGCTGGAAAACTGGGTGGCCCGCACCCCGGATGGTCCCACCGAAGCAGCGCGCGCCAAGCGCAAGAGCTGGGTCTATGGCGAGGTGGTGAACGAGATCGGCAACCGTCTGCGCGCCGTGGTCGAGTGCCCCGATCCCTACGATTTCACCGTCCACGCGGCCCTTGCAGCCACCGAGCGCGCCCTGACCGGGCATGTGCCGGAGGGGTTCACTACGCCGGCGCAGTTGCTGGGCAGTGAGCCGTTGAGCAGCTTGCCGGGGGTGAAGTTGCACCGGTTGAAGTAGGGGGCTTGCACACCTTTCTCCGTGTCGCTGGCTTGATGTTTCCGGGTCTTTGCTTGTCGCGTGTCGACTCGTCGCCGGCGGCTCTGGTATTCGTGGGCGGAGCCGCCCCGCGACAGCGGTGCGCCTGACGCTCCACCCAAGGCGATTCCCCCCGAGCAAAGTCCGGGCGCTTGCCTGCTCGCCCAATCCGGTGCAGCCTCCGCCATACCCTGGCGTACGGACACCGGCCCGATGACTTCCCCCTACCCGCACCTGCTGTCGCCGCTGGACCTCGGCTTCACTCAGCTCCGCAACCGGGTGCTGATGGGGTCGATGCACACGGGCCTGGAGGACCGGGCGAAGGACTACGACAAGCTCGCGGCCTATTTCGGTGAGCGCGCGGCGGGGGGCGTGGCGCTGATCGTGACCGGCGGCATCGCGCCGTCGATCAACGGCTGGCTGGCACCGTTCGCGTCCAAGCTGTCGTGGCCGTGGGAGGTCAAGCGCCACCGCAAGGTCACCGCCGCGGTGCACGAACACGGCGGCAAGATCGCGATGCAGATCCTGCACGCCGGGCGCTATGGCTACCACCCGCTGTCGGTGTCGGCCTCCCCGATCAAATCGCCGATCACCCCGTTCCGCCCGCGCGAGCTGAGCCGCAGCGGGATCGAAAACACCATCGAGGACTTCGTGCGCACCGCCGCCTACGCCCGGGATGCGGGCTACGACGGGGTCGAGGTGATGGGCTCCGAGGGCTATCTGATCAACCAGTTCCTGGTGAAACGCACCAACCAGCGCACTGACGAATGGGGCGGCTCCTACGAGAACCGCATGCGTTTTCCCACCGAGATCGTGCGCCGCATCCGCGCCAAGGTCGGGCGCGACTTCATCATCGTCTACCGCCTGTCGATGCTGGACCTGGTCGAAGACGGCCAGACTTGGGAAGAGATCGTGCAACTGGCCAAGGCCATCGAGGCCGCCGGCGCCACCCTGATCAACACCGGCATCGGCTGGCACGAGGCGCGGGTGCCGACCATCGTCACCAGCGTACCGCGCGCGGCTTTCGCCTTCGTCACCGAGAAGATGAAGCGCGAGGTGACGCATCCCGCTGGTGACCACCAACCGCATCAACATGCCGGACGTGGCCGAGAAGATCATCGCCAGCGGCCAGGCCGACATGGTGTCGATGGCGCGCCCGTTGCTGGCCGACGCCGCCTGGGTCAACAAGGCCGCCGCCAACAAGGCGCAGGAGATCAACACCTGCATCGCCTGCAACCAGGCTTGCCTGGACCATGTGTTCGAGAACCGCCGCGCCTCCTGCCTGGTGAACCCGCGCGCCTGCCACGAGACCGAGATCGTGGTGAAGCCGGCGACGCAGAAGAAGCACATCGCGGTGGTTGGCGCCGGCCCGGCCGGGCTGTCGGCCGCCACCACGCTGGCCGAGCGCGGCCACGCGGTGACGATCTTCGAGTCCGCCAGCGAGATCGGCGGCCAGTTCAACATGGCCAAGCAGATCCCCGGCAAGGAGGAGTTCCACGAAACCCTGCGCTATTTCCGCGTGCGCATCGCGTCACTCGGCATCGATCTGAAGCTCGGCACGCGCGCGGACGTGGCCGCGCTCAAGGGCTTCGACGAAGTGATCGTGGCCACCGGCGTCACCCCGCGCCGCCCCGGGTTCCCGGGCGAGGATCATCCCAAGGTGCTGAGCTATGTCGATGTGCTCGCCGGCAAGGCGGCGGTGGGCGCCCGTGTGGCCATCGTCGGTGCGGGCGGCATCGGCTTCGATGTCGCCGAGTACCTGACGCACGAAGGGCATTCGCCGACCATCGATCCGCCCGAGTGGTACCGCCAGTGGGGCATCGATGCGACGCTGTCCAGCCGCGGCGGACTGGCCAAGCCGCAGCCGGCCAAGCCGGCGCGGCAGGTCTACCTGCTGCAGCGCTCGGCCGGCAAGTTCGGCGAGCGGCTCAACAAGACCTCGGGCTGGGTCCATCGCGCCACGCTGAAGATGGCGCGGGTCGAGATGATCGGCGGCGTGAGCTACGAGGGTGTGGACGAGCGCGGCCTGAAGATCCGCACCGGCGAGGATGTGCGCACGCTGGAGGTCGACAACGTGGTGATCTGCGCCGGCCAGGAGCCGAACCGCACTCTGCACGACGAACTGGTCGCCGCGGGGATCAAGGTTCACCTGATCGGCGGCGCGCACACCGCGGGCGAACTCGACGCCAAGCGCGCCATCGACCAGGGCACGCGGCTGGCAGTTACCCTCTGAGTTTCTCCGACACCACCCGCGCCACTGAGAAGTCGCCGCTGTCCAGGCGACGCTGCAGCGCCGCCACGGCGCGCGGCATCCACCACAGCGAGAACAGCCCGAAACCGATGCGGAACAGGTAGATCGCGGCAAACAGCATGAGCAGGCCGGCGTGGCCGAAGCTGAGCGGCAGCCACACGAGGACCAGCAGGCCGAGGTAGAACATCACCACGTTGCCGGACTCGGCCACGATCATCACCTCGCCCGGCGGACGCGAGCGCGCGCGCCACACGCCGTGGAGGGCGTTGAGCAACCGCAGGGCAGCGTCGCCGGCCAGCAGATGCAGGAACCAGGGCTCGGCGAGCACTGCCGCCAGCGAACTCAGGCCGATCGGCTCGATTGCCGCTGCGGTGGCAGGGACCATGAACACGCTGACCACCAGTCCCATGCCCATGACGCCGAGCGGCCCGAGCGTGCCGGCGCGCGGGGTGCGCATGCCGGTGCCGTCCTCCAGGCCATCGACGATCCCGACGATCTCGCCGGCTTCGCCGTCGCGCGCATGGCTGGCTTCCATCCAGCGCCGCGCCAGCGGCAGCCGCACCCAGTCCAGCGCCAGCGTCACTGCCGCATCGAAGATCATGAACACCATCATCGAGGCCGGCGACCACCCGAGTGCCAATGCGCCGAAGATCGGCATCGCGCCCGCCACGGTGAGCGCGGTCGCCCGCGCGCGCACCTCCGCCAGCCCGATCTCCCGGTAATAGGCCAGCGCCGCCGGACCGCGCCGGCGCACCTTGTCGATGTCCTGCGGCGTGATCTTCACCGCACCGCTGCGCCGCGCGCGCTCTGCCCTGCTGCTCATGGCCGGTTGTTCCGTCTGCCCTGGTGCCGGAAACGATTGCGGGCAGCGGATGCGGACATTGCGGGCACCCGCAGGCCCGGCAACGCGACCTCAGGGCGGTGTTTCGAACCCGTCCGCAAGCAATGCATCCGGCACGCTGTTGACCACTCGCGCCAGCATCAGGTCGATGTTGGTCGGGCCGTCGCTGACGCGCGTCAGTCCCACGCACAGGATGCCATCGGCCTCGACCAGCGCGTAGTTGCACTCGTTGCTGCCGCCCAGGACAGCGCCTGGCAGCGGCGCGCGGATAAACTCGGCGGCGGCGCTGAACATCGGATCGCGCGGCTGCGCCAGCGAGGGCGCGGCCGGATAGCGGATCAGCGCGCCGTACTGGATGCCGTCCAGGCGCAGGCTGTAGGCCAACACCACCTTGTTGTCCAGCTGCACGCTGAGCAGGTTGTCGCAGCCCTGGTGCGCGAACACCCCGGGATAGGTTTCCGATACGCCGCCGGTCAGGGCTCCGTTCGCGCTGTACCTGCGATAGGCGAGCGTGCTGCCGCCGCTGCGGTAATCGATGCTGACATGCGCGATCTCGCCATCCGGCCGCAGCGCGATGCGCGGGCAGGAAAACAGCACCTCGCCGGGGTCGACGCGAAAGCCAGGCGCGCTGAGCACTACGTTCGCGCCGGTGCAGGCGGCGCAGAAAGTCGGATCCAGGGTGCCGAAGGGAGTCAGGCGCGCGATCAGGTTGTAGCGCAGCCCATCCGTCAGTGTGGCCTGCCCGGCGATCAGGTAGCCACCGTCCTCGGTGGGCGCCACGCTCTGGATCAGGTTCAGCCGAACGGCGGCCTCGTTGATGACGAAGTAACCCTCGCCGAAGTTCTCGTCGAGCGTGCCGTTGCTGAGGAAGCGCGAGCAGAAGCCGATCAAGGGGCCATCCGGCAGCCGGCCGTCGCCGCAGATCACCACGTCGCCATCGGCCTCTACATGCATGGCATTGAGGAAGCTGGTGGTGGTCAATGGCGCCAACGTGGCCACGCCCGCGTTGCCCCAGGTCTCATCCAGCCCCGCATAGTCGGGCGGCAAGACCTTCAGCACATAAGCCTGGGCGACCCCGCTGGCGCTGGAGGTGCCACCGATGTAGAGCGCGCCCGCGTCGTCCATGCCAAAGCCGCGCGTCGGTGGATCGATGACGCCGTTGCTGAAATCGAGGGCGAACTCCTGCGACGCCAGCAGCGTGTTGCCGTCGGCCGAGAACACCGCCGTGATCGCCCTTTGTGCTCCCGACTGCTGCCCCTGCAGAGCGACCAGCAGCCGCCCATCCGACAAACGCGCGGCGTACTGGCCACGCTCATTGGTCGGCACCCCGCCGATCGGGACGGTGTCCAGATAGCGAAAGCCGTTCGCGCCGAAACTCGTGTCCACGTCCCCATCCTGCAGGGCGTGCGCGCTGCCGGCGATCAGCAGCAGTGAGAACAGGATGCGCATGCAGGCTCCGCGGGTGATGATCGATCCCGCACATACGCTGTCGCGCCGCGCCGCCTGACATCCGGTGCGTCAGCCGTCCGCGAGCAGGCCCTCGTACAGGGCCAGGTCCGCCGCCGAATGGCAGCAGAAGATCACCTCGCGCACGCTGCCGCCCGCGGCCACGGCTGCGCGCACGGCCGCCAGCGCCACGTCAGCCGCCGGTTCCCGCGGGTAGCCGTAAACCCCGGTGCTGATGCACGGAAAGGCCACGCAGTGCATCCCGCGCGACTGCGCGATCGCGAGCGAACGCCGGTAGCAGGACGCCAGCAAGTCCGCCTCCCCATGACCACCGCCGCGCCACACCGGCCCCACGGTATGAATCACCCAACGCGCCGGGAGGCGATAGCCGCGCGTCAGCTTGGCATCCCCGGTGTCGCAACCGCCGAGCAGCCGGCACTGCTGCACCAACTCCGGCCCCGCCGCCCGGTGGATCGCCCCATCCACCCCGCCGCCACCCAGCAAAGACGAATTGGCCGCATTGACGATGGCGTCCACCGCCAGCGTGGTGATATCCGCCTGGACAGCGCGCAGCAGGGTCATCGGCGTCTCCGGGAAAGCAGGTCCAGGCAAAGTCTGGGACAGCCATCACCGCGCGCCAAGGCTCCAGCCGAGGGCGATTCCCCGAGAGTGTCCGCACCAAGCACGGGCGCATCAGGGGGCAACCGCCCGCCGTTCTCCGGCGCCTGGGAATGGACGCCCCAGTGGACCGACCTCGTACGCGCGGTCGAGCCGGAGCAAGGATTCTGTCGTGTCATCGGCAGCAAGGGAGCGCTGGTCGACAAGGCTGCGGAGATCGGCCAGCGTTGGCTGCGCGGCCTAAGCGTGGCTCGCTCGCTCGCGAACTGATCGGCAACACCCAGCCATACTCGGCGCCGCGGGCGCCTGGGCGTGTTGCTGCCGCCAGTTCCAAGGCGTTGAATCCGGGTGCTTATTGGCGGCGCAATCGTCCTCCTGGGCTTCATGACTGAGAACGAATTGCTGGGTGTCCTCCGCTATTTTTCCGCCTTAAAACACGGCCTGTTAAGCTCGCCAGTTGCTTCCTGCACTCAAATAGCGCGGGACAACCTGTTTCGCGGGCGGCTTGAACGCACAGTCAATTATCTTTACCTGGTGCACCCTTTCCGACAAGAAACCCTGCAACTGCTCCCAATAGCCCAAACACCGCAGAAGCGTTATTTGGGCTGCTTACGACTAATGCTGAGAAATCACCCAAGAAGGCTACGACTGTAAATCCAACCATCTGGATCCCTCCTGCACCGTACTTACTTCCGCTCTTGCTGAGTAAAACCACTTCCGAAACTACAGTGGCGACGAACGCAATCACAAGCAAGAGTCCGCTGTCCATTTTTCATTCTCCAAATGTTAAGTTTTCCATGGCGGCCTACGAATACCGCGATCGCTCACTTAACCTCGTGAACTAAGGCGGCTTCGATGTGCTTCTCGGCGACTTACTACGCCTCTAGACGGGTTCAGCTGCCACCTGCGGAAAGTCTTCCTGCACTCGCGTCTTGCAGCGGGTGGGAGCGTAGCCGCGCAACCGCTCTCGCAAACCCGCGCGACGCCAGTCTTTCGGAACCTGTTGGACACGCGCGAGATGAAGATTTCATTGGATCTGTCTAACTCTGGCATACTCAAGTTGGCGGCCGATGGAAAAATCGTCAATCGCCTCATGAAAAGGGTTATCAAGAAATCAAGTGGTTATCAGAATCATTTCTTCCCACGAATCCTCATCACTGCGGCGCGCCTCTGAGCAGCCGCGCGCGATGTGGAAAGTGACTGCACTTCTGCCATGGCCATGGCCAGTTTTCCCGTGCCAAAGTCCAGGATTCCTGATGTGTCGACCTCGCCTCGGCGATACAAAAATATCTTCGCTTCCTTGGTGTTGAAGTCGATCACTCCGTAGCGGCGTGAACTAAAGGGCACTCGCACAGCGGACGAGACAACTTCAGTCGTCTTTGTGTTGGGATGCTGATGCAGCCGATTCTTATGAATGTCCCCACCGAGATATAGCGCCACCTTGTTCTTCAACGCGGGCTGGAGGCGTTTGATGTAGAAGTCGGTGTAATAGTCCCAAGCCTGGTCACTAGCGCCAGAGAGGGTCGAACCAGAAATTATCAGTATGGGGCGCTGCGCTTGCTTGATCTCGTTCAACAACCACGCCTCCTGTGTAGCTCCGAGGAGACTCGCGGTATTGGTTGCGCCTGACCCATCCCATCGTTCCCGGTAGTAGCGCCCATCGCAAACAAGCACTCGAAACGGGTCCAGGTCAAAAGCGTTGTACGTTTCCTGATCGGCGAACGGGTGGTCGAGAAGCGATTGAACTCCGAGCGGGATCGCGGGCAGGGCGGCAGGAAGAGGTCGTAAATTCAAGGCTTGAAAGTAGTGATGAAACAACACCCGTGCAATGCGGCGCTTCTTGGGGACATCGTGCTTCGTGTCCGCGCCGTAGCAGTTGTTCCAGCAGAAGTCGTGGTCATCCCAGGTGCCAATGACCTGTCCTGCGGGGATCGAATTTGCCAAGGCACGTAGACTGCGAGTATGGAACTGCTCCCGATAGCGTTCGAACAATTCTGTCGCGAATTTTTCGACGGTCCAACCCGCCGGCGCACCCAGAGTCGGGAAGTAGTCGAGGTAGACATTGTCGCCACCGAGCAGCAACCAGTCGGGGCGGTGGGCGAGAGCATCGGCCCACACCGACATTCCATTTTTGCCGTCGTGCATCATGCACGAACCGAACACCAAAGTCGTCATTTTGTACTCCCGGTAGTGCCTGATCTCTATGTCTCGTCAAGGAGCGACTTCTCGCACCAGAAAAGCGAGGACACGGAAAAAGCGAGGACACGCGCACACGCAGAAAGGAGAGCAGAAAAAGCGAGGACACGCGCAAATTGGCGGCTTTCCAACACGGACGTCAGTACTTTCCGACAGCGCGCGCTCGCCGTCTCGGCAACGCTACTTCCCATGACGCAAGCCCGCTCCCTGCTGGTCCCCGCCAACGCACACGGTGTCTATCACTGCGTCTAGCGTTGCGTGCGTCGGGCGTGGCTGTGCGGGCGTGATCCGCTCACGGGCGCGGATCACGAGCATCGCCGGCAGTGGGTCGAAGACCGCCTGGCGCAACTCGCGGACCTCTATGCCGTTTCCATCTGGGGCTACGCGGTGATGAGCAATCACCTGCATGTGGTGATCGAGATGCATGCCGACGTCGCGCGGGACTGGAGCCCGGACGACGTCGCCGTCCGCTGGCTGGGGCTCTATCCGCCGGAGGAAGGCCAATTCGAAGCGGCAAAGGCGCAGATCGTCGGTAACAACGACCGCTTGGGCGTGCTGCGTTCGCGGCTCTGCAGCCTTTCCTGGTTCATGAAGTCGCTGAGCGAGCCCATCGCCCGGCGGGCAAACGTCGAGGACCACTGCAAGGGCCGGTTCTGGGAGGGTCGCTTTCGGTCCCAGGTGCTGGTCGACGAGACCGCCGTGCTGTCGGCGATGACCTACGTGGACCTGAACCCGATCCGCGCCGGCATGACCGCAGACCTTGAGGGCTCCGTTCACACCAGCATCCTCAAGCGCATCCGGGTCATCGAGTCCGTATCCCTTTTGGAGTCACCGCGGCCCGCGGCCGAGGGCGATTCCCTACGTGCGCCTGCCAAGAGCCCGCGCGGTCCGGTGCTCGCGCCGGTACTGGGTATTCGCGGACTGTCGGTGACGGCACTCTCCAGCACCGAGTACATCGAACTGGTCGACATCACCGGCCGCCAATGGCACTCCACCAAGCGCGGTCGGATCACTGGGCAACCGCCCGCCGTCCTTCGGCGCCTGGGAATGAATGCCTCTGAGTGGACCGACCGCGTACGCGCAGTCAAACCAGAGCAAGGATTCTGTCGCGTCATCGGCAGCGAAAGTGCGCTCCTCGACAAAGCCGGCGAGATCGGCCAGCGCTGGCTGCGCGGCCTGGGCGTGGCTCGTTCGCTCGCGAACTGAGCGGCGACACCCAGCCACTTTCGGCGCCGCGGGCGCCTGGGCGTGTTGCTGCCGCCAGTTCCAAGGCGTTGAATCCAGGTGCTTTTTGGCGGCGAAATCATGCTCCTGGGCTTCATGACTGTGAACGAATCGCTGGGTGTCCCCGCTTTCGAATCGCTGGGTGTCCCCGCTTTTACGAACGAATCGCTGGGTGTCCCCGCTTTTGCCTTGAATCCGGGTGCTTTTCGGCGGCGAAATCATCCTTCTGGGCTTCATGACTCCGAACGAATCGCTGGGTGTCCCTGCTTTTGCGAACGAATCGCTGGGTGTCCCCGCTTTTCCGAACGAATCGCTGGGTGTCCCCGCTTTTGTACTACTTTTCAACCAGATCGTCCTGGCGATTCGGGAGGCTCCTCCCATTCCTCCTTTCCCCGCTCCCGTCCCTCACTTGACCCATCACTATGAGACTAACAAATAGACTGTAATAGAGAAACACTATCGCAATCTCAAACACCGACAGCAAAAGCCCCAAACCATAAATCGGCTTAATCCAGCCTGCAGATTTGCCAAGACCACCAAGAGCCCACTGAAGCATGAAGTACTTCATTGGGACGTATGGCTTGGCACGCAACTGAACGTTCTGCTCTGCCAAATCATCGTAACGCATCACGGTCTTTGGAAATAGGCCCGAAATATAATCCGCAATATCTGACGACCTTGCACCCGCATTCGACCGAAGTCTTTTGAAGAACTCACTGGAGTGACCAGTGCGATGGCTCGCAACAGCAACAGAGCGGCCACCCTCCATGATCTCAATCTTGAAATTGTAACGATCCCCTTCCCCCAAGGGTCGCTGCTGTTGCGCTATCTGCTCCACAATTTTCAAATCTCGGCCACCTACACTAATGAGGCAACTATGTCCGTAACCAAGAACCAATTGGACACAAGTCGCCTGGAGTTCTTTATCGACACTGAGCTCAACGAGCAACTCCCGCCAGGGCCTTGCACCCGCCAAAGCATCACTGAGAGTAGCCTCGAGATCACTCCGAAGTCGCTGGCCGAAAGACTGCTCGATCTCGTAATCGTCAGGAGTCAAATTGTACAAAAAATAATGCGCCGATCCAATAAACTGGCCGAATATAGCCGCCACTATCGCAAGAATCAGAAAATTGTCAGATCTGGAAAGCGCGTGCTTCCAGCTATTGCGCCAGGCGCTTATTATCACGGCAAATGCGCAAACTGAAGCGCAAAGCCATTGCACCGACCACTCTAGAAATATTGTATGCCGGGACGCTGTCCACGCGACCGGGAAACCAAACGCAAAACCAATCGATCCAGCGACCAGGGACCGCTTCAGGATGCGTCTTGCCGTATGACTTATCATTGGCCTAACCGATAATTTTGATTTTCAAAACCGAACCTTGAAATTCTTCAGCGCCTCGGCGACGATCTCTTGTGCTGGCTAGCGCGTGTGCCTGCGTTCCTCGGCGGCGGATTCGATGGCCGCTAGCTCCGAGACTTTGAATCGAGATGCTTTCCAAGATCGAATCTATTGTCCCAGACTTCCTCACGCCCAGCTAGTGGCTGGGTCTCCCCGCTTCCCTCGCTCGGTGTCCCCGCTTCCCTAAACTACGTAAAGTCAAAAAAGTCAGCAAGCACCGGGCTGAAATGGAGACCGTTCGCCGTGCGGTTCCTAGCATCCACACATATCACTTCTGCGCCCGTTGCCCGCGTTTCCAAGATGAGGTCCCGGCCCGGCAAGAATTGATCAATTTGAATACCGTGGCGGTTTGCAGAAAGAAATACAACTCTCGTGCGTTCAGGCTTGAAGCAAGCGATAAATGCTTTCACCGAATCTACAACGTCCGGCATATGGTTGAATGCGTCGGGCTGAAATGGACAAGCGATAGACCAACGGCCTCCTGTTAATCCAGCCCGTATCTTGGCGTGGAACTTCTCTACAGAATCTCCGTAGCGAGAACGACTGCAAGGGCCGGTTCTGGGGAGGACGCTTCCGATCCCAGGTACTGCTCGACGAGACCGCCGTGCTGTCGGCCATGGCCTACGTGGACCTCAACCCGATCCGCGCCGGCATGACCGCAGACCTTGAGGGCTCGGCTCACACCAGCATCCTCAAGCGCATCCGGGTGTCCCTGCCTTTGGGAACTCAGACTACGCATGTCCGGACAGTACAATAACATCATTCGAAGGCGTCAGCTCACACTCTTTTAGCAGAGATTTCCATTCATCTTCTGGAAATACACGGGTGGATTCGTAAATAACAAACAGAATGGACGACCACGAAGGCGAGCGGTATCCCCTTGTATCGGCCAATATCTCCTCAACCACGCGCTTCGCCTCAGCTTTCGAAGTTACGAACTTATATTCAATCAAAGTTCTGATAGAAGGAATGCCACTATCTGGCTCAAAATTCTTAATCGGCTTCGAAAGTGTTGGCTTTCGCTTAAGGTCCGGATACTGACACTTGAGAATTGCTTCGATGCGGTCATGCACGTCTGCTTCCTTGGTAGGCACGGACCCGAATAATGATCGATCGCATATTACATACTCCGTACGCCTAAGTACTGCCTTAAGATCGATGGTTGCCGAGAAATTTGACTCATCAATTCCGTGCACGGACGCGATAGACTGTACAAACTGACTGGCCTTTGAGCACCAGACAAGAAAGGGCTCTTCTGACCCCATTTTGCTCAAGATCAAATCGCCAGTCTTAGCCTGATCGAGAGTCCTTAAGATTTCTGATCGTGTCTTCTCCAAACCGAGAGCTTCGGACAGGACCATCAGTTCAATGAATGCACGCTCGACGAGATAGCGCCCAACTTCTTCAGATTCGGATCGCTCGTTGCTATCTATGTCGCAGTAATAAGAATGGAGTGCCGCGCTCTCGGCTTCTCGCAGGGTCTCCGTGATCGAATTTAGCGATGCTTTGATGTCAACTGCCATAATCCCTCCACCTGAGTTCTAACGCCGCAATAAGCCGTTGCGGCACGAAAATATCCGGATTGAGCCAAGAGTCTGTCCCGCAATCGGCTTGATTGCATAGTTACAGAGGCGAGGACACGCGCAAATTGGTAACTTTCCGACACCGCCGTCAGAACTTTCCGACTGCGCGAGCCGGCCGTCTGGGCAATGCTACTCCCCATGACGCAAGCCCGCTCCCTGTTGGTCCCTGCCAACGCCCATGGTGTCTATCACTGCGTGTCCCGCTGTTTACGCCGCGCTTGGCTCTGCGGGCAGGATCCTCTCACCGGCGCCGATCACGAGCATCGCCGGCAGTGGGTCGAAGACCGCCTGGCGCAGTTGGCGGCGCTGTATGCCGTCTCGATCTGGGCCCACGCGGTGATGAGCAATCACCTGCATGTGGTGATCGAGATGCATGCCGACATCGCCAGGACCTGGAGCCCCGACGAGATCGCCGCCCGCTGGCTGGGACTGTATCCGCCGGAGGACGGTCAGTTCGAAGCGGCGAAGGCGCAGATCGTTGGTAACAGTGACCGCTTGGGCGTGCTGCGTTCGCGGCTCTGCAGCCTTTCGTGGTTCATGAAGTCGCTGAGCGAGCCCATCGCCCGGCGGGCAAACGTCGAAGATCACTGCAAGGGCCGGTTCTGGGAAGGACGCTTCCGATCCCAGGTCCTCCTCGACGAGACCGCCGTGCTGTCGGCTATGGCCTATGTCGACTTGAATCCGATCCGCGCCGGCATGACCGCAGACCTTGAGGGTTCCGTTCACACCAGCATCCTCAAGCGCATCCGGGTCATCGAATCCGAGTATCTTTCGGAGTCACCGCGGCCCTTGGCTGAGTGCGATTCCCCAGGTCCACCCGCCAAGAACCCGCGCGGTCCGGTTCTCGCGCCAATACTGGGTATTCGCGGACTGTCGGTGACGGCACTCTCCAGCACCGAGTACATCGAACTGGTCGACATCACCGGCCGCCAGTGGCACCCCACCAAGCGCGGGCGCATCACTGGGCAACCGCCCGCCGTCCTTCGGCGCCTGGGAATGGATGCCTCTGAGTGGACCGACCGCGTACGCGCAGTCAAACCAGAGCAAGGATTCTGTCGTGTCATCGGCAGCGAGGGCGCACTGATCGACAAGGCTGCGGAGATAGGCCAGCGTTGGCTGCGCGGCTTGGGCGTGGCTCGCTCGCTCGCGAACTGATCGGCGACACCCAGCCACTTTCGGCGCCGCGGGCGCCTGGGCGTGTTGCTGCCGCTAGTTCCAAGGCATTGAATCCAGATGCTTTTCGGCGGCGAAATCATGCTCCGGGGCCTCATGCTGTGAACGAATCGCTGGGTGTCCCCGCTTTTTCGGTGCTTATCGGCGGCGAAATCATGCTCCGGGGCTTCATGCTGTGAACGAATCGCTGGGTGTCCCTGCTTTCCGCCGCGATGGACTCCAGCAAATGTCAAAATTTTACTACCACGCCGGTAGAGCCGGGGGAACTCCCTTGGTGCTTAGGCGTTCCCTCCATCAGACAGGGCGTGAATAATCTCTTCAACCTCTTGGTCGCCACACGCCTTTTCGGGCAGAGAGATAGTGTGCTCCAACTGCTGAGTTAGCGTGCCGGCGAAAATGTAAAACGCGACATATGCGTTTATGGGGTGCGTTTCCGCACCGAATCCCTGTCCCAATGGATTCGACGTGGAATCCGTCGCTGGTATCGGGACGCCAGTTCCCATATACGTTTGTGCTCCTTCAGCGTATTCTATCCGCCCCCCGTAGCGCTGCAGTCCAAGGCCGTGACCATGCCCACGCATTGCGTCCGATTGATAACTGCCAACGGAACGCATGTTAACCGGCGGAAGCGGGTTCCTACTTACCCGAGGATCCGGATCGATATCCGACGGCTCCCTCACTCTTCCTCGAAGGAAGTAACCCTCAAGGTCAGGCAGCAGAAACGTAAGATTTGGGTCACGAGACCCCCAACGTGCACCGATCACCTTATAGAGAAGACGATAAGTGGCGCAGGAAAGCGAGCGGCCATTGCAGGGCAGCCACCCGTAACGCAGCAGCTCTCGCTCAAACCAAATATCATCACTCGCAAAGGAACGGACCTCTCCAACGATTGGCATGACTCCTCTCCCGATTGTTATGTCACCGATGTTTCCCTCGACCGGATGGTCGTGGGTTTTCAAGAAAGCCAAACGTCGCAATTATTCGCGGCGGCACGATAGTCTATCTTGAGCCAAGAGCCAATACCGCAATCGGCTTGAATGCATAGCTAGGCATCACCTGGTTCAAGGCCGACGGCCATCCTTCAACAGTTGAGTAGTGAGATATAAAGTCGAAATAGGCCATTGCGGCACGGTAGTTTACCTAGAACGAAGAGCCCATTCCGTGATCGCCTTGATTGCATAGTTAGCTTATCCTCCACCTCTTAAGGCTTCTTTGTGGTCCTCAGCAAGTGCTCCAGGATCCCCACAGGGGGACTGTCATCAACGCCGGAAACGGCCGATGGCCTGAAGAGAGCATTGAGTATTAGCAATTGGTCATCCGCACGAATCAGAGGCTTTTCCGCACCTTTTTCCCTGGCGAGGGCCAAGAATGCATTGATCATCGTGGCGCGTTCTTCCCCGTCTCTCATCAACGAAATGTTGTCCGAGATCAAGCGCGCAACGAGGCGAAGCAACCAAATAAAAATGAACGCGGGTAGCACGATGGGAAGCAAAGCAACAAAAGTGGCTTTTGAATCGTCTGTGCCGATGAGCGGAACGCCCCATTTCCAGAACATTCCCAGAGCCGCAGCGCAGAGAACAAGGAATACGACTCCCCACATGCGTGCAGCGTTCTTGCACCTCGTAGCTCTATTCTTCCAATAGTCAACGGGAGCAGAAGTGGCAAGCTCGTTTTTAACAAAGTCCTTCAATTCACTCCAGTTCGCGTCAAGGCGAGCTAAAGACTGCTTTTGCTCTTCTCCCCAAGTTTTCAGGGCGGCCAGCTGATCCGTCGCCAATTCATCGAACTTAGATCTTTCATTCTTCAGGAACTCTATGGCAGAGTTGTGATCTTTGTCTAACTTCGATAGTACAGCACTTATTTCACGCCTTGCGTTATCTAGCGTTGAATTACATCCAAGGCTGCCTTGCGTCGTGGAAAATGTGCGAAGTAGCGCTGCACAAATTGGAACCGTGTGGTTAGTCAAAATCTCAATTTGTTTCTGAAACGGCAAGTTAGCCAGAAGTCTAAGTGCGCCGGACGTTGGATCAACTTTCAATGTCTCAACAATCACGCCCGCTTGTGGATGGGAGGATGTGAGCACTTGCCCCTTTTCCAGCGGCTCGTTGAATCTGTGCTGGATTTTCGCGAACAACGGATCGCTTGGATTGGACTCAAAGGATTCCACATTGCTTATGAGGTTATTATAAAAGGAAACTTGTCCACCAATAATGGCATCTAATGCTTGATATAGAGTTCTTTCTTCAACTCGCCAATACTCGGATTCGGCCCTTGCCCACTTCAAGAACTCGACGGAGTCTATAAACTCAAATTCACGGTTGCTTCCAAGCTCTTTTGCAACCAGTTTTCTCGGGAATTCCACGCTTCTCCTCCTCCGAATAAGTCTAACGCCGCATTAAGCCGTTGCGGCACGACAATGTTTGGTTTGAGCCAAGAGCCTGTTCCGCAATCGGCTTGAATGCATAGTTAGGCATCAGCGCGGCCTTAAGAGTTCAAGGAGAATTTCTTTGCAATCTCTGGCCGAATTTGGACGGTCAGCAGCTTCCACCGAAATGCACGAGTTCACAAATTCCACAAATCGACTATCCATTTCTGACTTAGGTTCGAGCTTTTCGGGCCGAGTAAGCATTCGCTTCACAATTGCCCCTTCAGGACCGACCTTGTGATATATCGGCCGTCCGGTGTAGGAATGGAACAGTACCGTGCCTGCGGCATAAATGTCAGTTCGCTCATCTAGCTCTTCTCCGCTGAGCTGTTCTATGGGGGCAGAATGCTTACTACCGATGAAAACACTTGTGGCAGTCAGCGACGACTCTCCAGTCGCAACGACAATGCCAAGATCCAACAGTTTCAGTTCATTCGTAGGGAGCATCATGATGTTGCCCGCTTTTATATCTCTGTGTAGTGCACTTTGCCCATGCAGTTCCTCGATGGCCCCAAACAATTTGGACACCAATATCAATTACCTTCTTTACGTCGAAGCCCTGATTGGGAATTTGGGCTTTTAGCGTACGCCCTTCAACGTGTTCCATGACAAGGAAAGAATGAAATGGGCGGCTCGGCGACAAGAGCAAGTCAAAGACGCGTACCAGATTAGGGTGCCTCAGCTTTGATGCAACCAAGAATTCGCGGTGGACCCGAATAAGTTCCGCTCCTCGAAGCGGACTCTCAAAATAGTGTTTCATAGCCACTGATTCGCTCGGACGGAGCCCTACACCTGGTGGTGTCCTTTCTACTCTCGCCTTCCAGACCTCCCCTGACATTCCACTTCCGAGGCGTTGCAACAGACGATAGCAATCAATCTCCATTCCCGGCTGGAGCTCCCTCGTTTCCCTCACTCTCTTTTCTTCTGGCCTCTGGGAGAACTGTGAACTAGCCTTGGGAAAGTGGTTTTCAACAATGCTTGTCAATGAAGCTTGGAATGATGGTTCCAGGTTTTGAAATTGTAGAATAAGTTCCAAATGAACCAAACTTGCTTTGAGCACGACCTTTGAAGCAGGGGCGTCGTCGTGATAACCCTTGACAGTCACTGTAGCATGGTAGTATTCGCGATTTGGATTATCTTGAATATGGCGCGAAAGATCGTCGGGAGCGCCCATTACCCGTTCCGTGCCGCTTAGTGTGACTACGCACTCGGATCGTTCAGGCCATTCGAGCGCAGCTTTTAGGCGGCGAGCGCAATCCAAAACCATGCTGACGAAAGGTCGGCGAAAGAGAAACGTCCAACTACTTTTTGTGGTTGCCATTCCCCCACTCCAATAGCTATCAAATGATGCCTAACTGCATCTATACGTCACACCGGACCCATCTCCTCTATGCGACGTTCGGCAAGCGCCTGATTTTGCACGTCGCCCAAGCCAACATTGACTGGATATCAGATACCGGGTGCATCCTGTGGTGATAAGCGTTGCTCATCGCATCAATGCTGCGGTATCGCATATCCCCCCCTCAGTTCAGCGACCCCGCCCGCCTTTATCCCATCAGTCGCCGCCGCAGGCCTGAAGCAGCATCGTCGCCGGCTCCGCTCCAACCGTTGTCCCACGCAGGCGCAACTTCTCGCACCTACGCCAGAAGAAAAGTTGCTTGATGCGGCTGTGGTTCCGCCGGGCTGGCAAGGGTGCCCTGATACGTCTGAAGCCATGCGATGTTCCTGAGGCGGCGCTGCGACCGACTCTACGCCGACCGCAACGTTGTGTGAACGAAGTGTCTGCATGCGCCCCACGAGTTCGGTGCGCGACGAGTCTCGTCAGGTCAAGCCGGCGGCGCCGACTGGCCTTGCTCGCCGCGATGGCTTCTTGCGGTGGTCGGGGGAAGGATTGAGTGAGTGGCTGCACGACTCGCATCACGCTGGAAGTGACGGCCGGCGGTCGATTCACCTCTCGCGACGGGCCGCAGGCTTCTCGAAACGTCGGAATGAAGTCTCTCGATCCTTCGCGGCACTCTTTCAAGATACGAAGCGATGTTTCCCGTGACTGGGTATCGGTCTTTGGAGCCTCGAAACGACGTCTCCTGAGCCTTCAGATCGGTTTTTCGAAACTCGAAACGACGTCTCCTGATACTTCACGGAAATCTTTGGAGACTTGGAACGATCTTTTCGGAATCTTCGCGATGGACTTCGAAGGCTTGGAACCATGTTTCGCGAAACTCCGAGGTGGCTTCTGAAGACTCCGCGCCGGTCTTTGGAGACGTGGAACGAGGTCTCGCGACACTACGCGGAGGTCTGCGGAGACTGAGAACGAAGTTCGCGATATCGCTCAGAGGTCTTCGGAGTCGTGCGATGACGTCTCGCGACGCTTTGCAGACGTCTTCGGAGACGTCGGGCGATGTGTCGCGATACTGCGCGGCAGTCATCGGAGCGGCAGGACGGGCTTTCGTGCAGGGTCCTGGGCTGCTTCGTTGTGTTCTTGCGAGGATCGGGGCAGGGATCGGACGGCGACGGAAGGGCGCGGTCGCTGATCGTGGATGGGGTCTGGCGCTTCTCACACGATGAACTGAGTCTGCGGCGCTGCCGGCAGGGGCGTCGGCGCGCTACAGGAAGACACTGAAGGGGTAGGGAGGGGATGGCTGGGACAGGGCGTGTTCGAACGCGTGCAGAAATTCGCTGAATGAGTGCGAGACGATGCTGGGGTTCTCCCACTCGGGCGCGTAGCCGTGCACCACGCTGCCGAAGGCGTCTGCGGACAGGCAGACGGCGAGATAGTCGTCATCGGCGCGGACGGACATCGCGATTGGAAAGTGCTTGTCCCAGAACCTGGCTTGCTCGGCACGTTCCGCCGCGCTGTCGCAGGTCTCCAGTGCCAGTTGCTCGATGGCGTCCCAGGGAAAAGCGGGCGCGGGGGTCTTTACGTAGTCGGGTGCGCCGAGCAGCCAGGCGTCTTCCTGCGGACTCAGGCAGCACTCGATTCTCCCGATGAAGTCTTGGACCTCATCGGGAAGCCTCGGATAACGCGACGTCACGTCTGCGGGCAGACGCAAGGCCGGTTCCGGGTGAACAACGACTTTCCAGCCGCGCGCAGCGAGCAGTTCGAAGACGCGATCCATGCGGAACACCTCGCCTGTTGTGGCGCGCCCGTTTGACCAGAGCGCCGGCTATTCGATGAGCATATCCGTCCGCGCGGGGCGCGTGACCGCCCCGAGACTGATCCAAGGACCTGATTCGTACCAATCCTCATCGCCGATGGACCGGCGATGCGAAAAGCGTTCGGACAAGGTCCGAACCCACAGATGCCGCGAGCTTGCGGTGCGTGGGTTTGGAACTTGTCCATGAGCGCCGGGTCGAACACCGCTGGCTGGTCGCACTGGACTTCTGACTCTGCGTAATTGCTACGGCCACCGATTCCGGTGGCCGCGTCGCGGGACTCCGCCAACGAACGGCGGCTTCCGGCAAGCGCGCGAATGCCTTGTGAGACAGTCGGGCATGGCCCGTCGTTGGGCCGGTGGGTGGCTGGGCCGAGGGCAAGATCGCGGGAGCAAAGGCAATCCTTCCTGCCGGCCATCGCAGCCCCGGCCCGAATGCGCAACCCCGCGACAAGCACGGGCAACCTGGGGTGCAACGGCGCGGCGGGGGTGCGGCCAGACTGGCGCTGCGCCATGGGCCTTAAAGCCGCGGCGGCGCACCCCCAACCTCAAGGAGCCTGATCATGTCCGCACCATGGCGCTTGTCTTTCATCGGAGCTGTCCTTGCGTGCCTGCACCTGCCGGCGCAGGCGGGAGTTCTGGTCGACCAGGCGGTGTGCAATGTCCGCTTGTCGCCCGGTCAACTGGAGGGCATGGGCAGATCGGGCGGGCTGGTCGTCTCTACCAAGCAGACCTACGCAGAATGCAGCGACGAAATGCGCACGCCGCAGGTCACCTACTTCTGTTCGACCGGCCCGACGAGTCCCAACTGCCCCCTCGACACGCGCGCGCACTATTCGGAGGCCGCACTGATGGCGGTGTACTCGGCGCTGACTGAGTCCCTGCATGCGCTCGAACGCGTGGACATCTTCTTTGAAGGAAACTTCACCGGTCAGCGCGGGATGCAGGTGCGCATCAACCAGGATTGAAGCTGGCCGGAAGCGGCGCAGGGCAGGGTCTGGGTGGCGACCAAGCTGCGCTTTCCCGCGCGCCGTCACACATCGTGCGTGCTGCGCTAGCCTAGGCTCTCCTCACCACGCCACCGAGCCCGGCCCGATGCGCCTGTTCTGCCTGCTTGCCTTGCTGCTGACCGTCGCCTGGCAACCCGCCAGGGCGGGCGATCACCTCTTTGATGCCGGCTTCAACGAATCACCGGAAGGCCCGCTGAGCGATGCGGAGGCGGCACGCTTCCTGACCCAGGCGACCTTCGGCGCCACGTTGCCGGAGATCCGCAGGCTGCGTGCCATGGGCTACAACGCCTGGCTCAACGAGCAGTTCGCGCTGCCATTGAACCTGCACCGGCCATACATGGACGCGCAGCAGGCAGCCGGCATCAGCGTCTACCAGAACTCGCGTCAGGAAGCCTGGTGGGACCGCGCGATGCGCTCTCCGGACCAGTTGCGCCAGCGGGTGGCCTTCGCCCTGAGCGAGATCCTGGTGGTGTCGGACCGCAGCGGCGCCATCGAGGGCACGCCTTTCGGCATGGCGCACTACTACGACGTGCTGCAGCAGGAGGCTTTCGGCAATTACCGCGAGTTGCTCGAACGGGTGACCCTGCACCCGGTGATGGGCCACTACCTGTCGATGTTCAAGAACCGCAAGCCGGACGTCGCGGCGAACATCCGCCCGGATGAGAACTACGCGCGCGAAATCATGCAGTTGTTCTCGATCGGCCTGGTGCAACTGGGGCCGGATGGCGTGCCGGTGACCCAGGGCGGCGCGCCGGTGCCCACCTATGGCCAGGACCAGATCCGCGGCTTCGCGCATGTGTTCACCGGCTGGAACTGGGCGAACTGCCCGCGCACCGACGGCGGCCAGTGGTGGGAGTGGGAATGGTGTCCGTCCGGGCCGGAGGGCAACCCCGGCGCGGGTTGGCTGCTGCCGATGCAGGAATGGGAGCAGTACCATGCGGTGGATGGCCCCAAGACCCTGCTGAGTTATCCGGGCGTGACCCTGGCCGGCGGCGTGCTCCCGGCCGGCGGCACCGCGCGGGCCAATCTCGAAAGCGCTCTGGACAATGTGTTCCGCCATCCGAATGTCGGTCCCTTCCTGGCCCGTCGGCTGATCCAGCGGCTGGTGTCGAGCAATCCTTCGCCGGCCTATGTGGCGCGGGTGGCCGCGGTGTTCGGCAACAATGGCCAGGGCATACGCGGCGACCTGCGGGCCACCGTCCGCGCGATCCTGATGGACAGCGAGGCACGCACCCTGCCCACGCTCGCCAGCCACCGCGGCAAGCTGCGCGAGCCGCTGCTGCGGCAGACCCACCTGTGGCGCGTGCTCAACGCCTATGCGGACAACGGCCGCTACCAGGAGTGGAACGCGGAGTTCAGCTACGGTCAGGCGGCGCTGCGGGCGCCGACAGTGTTCAACTTCTTCCTGCCGGACTTCCGCCCCACCGGCGAGTTGTCCACCCTGGGCCTGGATGCCCCGGAGTTCCAGATCACCACCGATCCGCAGATCGCCAGCAGCTCGATGGCGCTGGGTGGGCGCACCTACTGGGCCTGGCGCGGCAACGAGTGGCAGACCCCGGAGGATGTCGTCGTCGACCTGCGGCCCTACCAGCCACTCGCGGTGGCCAGTCCCGCTGCGCTGGTCGACCATTTCGACCTGGTGCTGATGAACCGCACGATGTCGCAGGCCATGTTCAACATCCTGGTCAACCACATCGCCAGCATCGATCCCGCCCAGGACCAGGGCCGCGAGCGCGTGATGGACACCGTCTGGCTGATCCAGACCTCGCCCGAATACGTCATCGAGAGGTGATCCGCATGAATCGTCGAGACGCTCTTCGGCACCTGCTGTGCGCCACCGCATCCAGCGCTCTGTTCACCTCGCTGGCCGGCAAGCTGTCGCTGGCCCAGGCCGCCGTGCCTGCCGGCAGCCGCACCCTGCTGGGTGGCGGTTACCGCGCGCTGGTCTGTGTGTTCCAGTACGGCGGCAATGACGCCTTCAACATGCTGGTGCCGCGCGATGGCGCCGGCTACGCGCAGTACAGCGCATCGCGCGCGGCGCTCGCAATCCCAAGCGCCCAACTGCTGCAACTCACCCCCAGCGTGCCGCCGGCCGGCGGTGGCAACTTCGGCCTGCATCCGTCGATGGGCGGCCTGCAGAACCTGTTCAACACCGGCAAGGCGGCCATCGTCAGCAATGTCGGCCCGCTGCTGTATCCGATCAACAAGACCCAGTTCCAGGCCGGCAGCGTGCCGGTGCCGGCGCAGCTGTTCTCGCACAGCGACCAACAGGTGCTGTGGCAGACCCCCGCTGCGGAAACCGCGAATCGGCGCGGCTGGGGCGGCCGCCTGGCCGATTTGTTCTTCGCCAGCAATCCCAACCAGCAGTTGTCGATGAACATTTCCATCGACGGCGAGAACGTGTTCCAGGCCGGCAACAACGTGGTGCCCTACTTTGTCGGCCAGAATGGCGTGGAAGGGATCTACTTCGTCAACCAGGAACCGTGGAATGCGCCGCGCCGCGCCGCATTCGAGGCCCTGCGCGACCTCAACCACGGCCATGCGATGCAGCGCGAGTACGCCAACCGCATGCGCCGTGCGATGGACAACGAGGAAATGGTGACCGCGGCGCTGGCCGGCGCGCCGCCCCTGAACGTGACCTTCCCCGACACCAGCCTGGGCCGCCAGTTGCGCATGGTCGCGCGCCTGATCAGCGCCCGCGGCGCGCTGCAGATGAACCGCCAGATCTTTTTCGTCGGTCAGGGCGGCTACGACACGCACGCCAGCCAGCTTGCCGATCATGGACCCTTGCTCGGCGAGCTGTCGGCTGCCATCAGCGCCTTCTATGCGGCGATGACCAGCATGAACCTGGGCAGCGACGTCACCACGTTCACCGCCAGCGATTTCGGACGCACCCTGTCGATCAACGGCGACGGCACCGACCATGGCTGGGGATCGCACCACTTGGTGATCGGCGACGCAGTGCGCGGCGGGCGCATCTTCGGCACGCCGCCCAACCTCACGGTGGGCGGCCCGGACGACGCCGACTGGGGACAGGTGATCCCGACGCTGGCGGTCGACCAGTACGCGGCCACGCTGGCGAGCTGGTACGGATTGTCCAACGAGGACCGCACCCTGGTGTTCCCTAATCTTGGCCGCTTCGCAACGCCGAACCTGGGCTTCATGCTCTGATGCGCCGCGCTGTCCTCGTCGTTTGCTGCGCGGCGGCCCTGGCGCCGCCATCAACGTTGGCGCTGAACAACTGCCTGCCCGGCAACTTCGTGGACCGCCGCGGACAGGACGATGTGGTCATCGCCAACGACCAGCCGGGCAACCCCTTCCTCTACCGCCCGCGCTGTCTCACCGTCAGCGCCGGGGCGCGCGTGCTGTTCCGCGCCGTGCCGGACTTCGGCAACCACCCGCTGTTTGCGGGCACGGTCACCGGCGGCACTGCCACGCATGACCCGACCAGCCCCATCGGCAGCATCACCAGCGGCCCCGAACGGGCCGTGGTCTTCCCCGCCGCGGGCGAGTTCCCGTACTACTGCGACTTCCACTTTGCGCAGGGGATGCTGGGCTCAGTGCAGGTGGTGCCGGAGTGGTTTGCAAGCGGTTTTGAGTAGTTCCTCACGCGCGTCGCGAATCCCTGCCACTTCAGGGGAAAACGCGTTTCGCCCTGTGATTGGCGCCGTCGCCCAGGCGTCTGTGGGAGCGGCACTCCGCGTCCGCGCCGCGGTCAGGGGTTGCGGGCTGCGCGCGCGGTCTTTTCGCTTGTGGCACTTCCGGTTTGTGGGAGCGGGCCCCGCTCGCGAGCTCTTGGCTGTCGCCGTCGCTGTCGCTGTTGCCGTCGCTGCTGCTTTGCTGTTTGTGGGAGCGGGCTCCGCCCGCAAGCTCTTGGCTGTCGCCGTCGCTGTCGCTGTCGCTGTTGCTGTCGCTGCTGCTTTGCTGTTTGTGGGAGCGGGCTCCGCCCGCGAGCTTTTGGCTGTCGCCGCTGCTTTGCTGTCGCTGCTGCTTTGCTGTTTGTGGGAGCGGGCTCCGCCCGCGAGCTTCTGGCTGTCGCTGTTGCTTTGCTGTCGCTGCTGCTTTGCTGTTTGTGGGAGCGGGCTCCGCCCGCGATCTTTTGGCTGTCGCCGTCGCTGTTGCTTCAAGATCAAAGGCCAGAGCGTTTCGGCCTGGCGGCCGAGTCACTTCTTTCTGCTTGCCCAGAAAGAAGGTGACCAAGAAAGAGGGCACCCCGCGTCCGCGCCCCGTGTGCGTCGTGCACACGGGGTCCCCTGCGGTGCTCGCCGGATCAAGGCCGCTGCGCAACTCGCACATCCCTGTGCTCGGACATGCTCGCTTTCCCCTTGATCCAGCTCCGCTCCTCGGCGCTCCCGAGGGGCCCCGGGTTTCTTCGACCCGGCTTCCTGCCTGGTTCTTGAGGTGTGGCGGGTCGGCCGGCTTGCGGGTCTTGTGCGGAAGGAAGCCAGAGCCAGCAGCAGAGCCAGCAGCTCTGCTCGGCTGATAACGCTTCGCTCTCGACCCCCGTCGAGCAAATCGATCAAGAAGCTGGCCTCGAGGACCAGGCAGGAAGCCGGGTCGAAGGAACAATGGGGCCCCTCGGGAGCGCCGAGGAGCGGAGCGAAGCGCAGGGGAAAGCGAGCACCTGATTCGTACCAATCCTCATCGCGGAAGCGCCCCAAGAGCAACAGCGTTTGGACAAGGTCCAATCCCACGCACAGCAAGCTCGCGGCATCTGTGGGTTCGGACCTTGTCCGAACGCTTTTCGCATCGCCGGTCCATCGGCGATGAGGATTGGTACGAATCAGGAGCGAGCATGTCCGAGCACATGGACGTGCGAGTTGCGCAGCGGCCTGCGCTTCGTGAGCACCGCAGGGGACTTGCCGCGCACGACGCGCGGCAAGCGCGGACGCGGGGTGGCCTTTCTCTTGGTGACTTTTCTTTGGCCACTCAAAGAAAAGACACTCGGCCGTCAGGCCGAAACGCTCTTGCTCTCGATGCCAAAGGCCAAAGGCGAAAAACGAAAAGCAAGAAGATCGCGGGCGGAGCCCGCTCCCACAAACAGCAAGCAGCCGCGACCGCGACGGTGACAGCGACAGCGACAGCCAGGAGCTCGCAGCCAAGCGACAGCGACAAGAACCAGGCTTCCTTCTGCTCAAGACCCGCAAGCCGGTTGACCCGCCACACCTCAAGAACCAGGCAGGAAGCCGGGTCGAAGGAACAATGGGGCCCCTCGGGAGCGCCGAGGAGCGGAGCGAAGCGCAGGGGACAGCGAGCATGTCCGAGCGCAGGGATGTGCGAGTTGCGCAGCGGCCTGCGCTTCCTGAGCACCCCAGGGACCCCGTGTGCACGACGCACACGGGGCGCGGACGCGGGGTGGCCTTTCTTTTGGTGACTTTTCTTTGGCCACTTCAAAGAAAAGTTACTCGGCCGCCAGGCCGAAACGCTTTCGCTTTCTGAAGCCAGAAGCCAGAAGCCAGCAGCCAGCAGCCAGCAGCCAGCAGCCAGCAGCCAGCAGCCAGAAGATCTCGAGCGGAGCCCGCCTCCACAGATGCGAAGGCGACCAGCGCCCACCCGCCATCAGATCAGGTCAACATCCCCCAAGATCAAACCCTGCGCGGCCCCGGCCTCCCGTCCTCGACCACATAGCGCGCCTGCACCTCGAACTCCGCCTCGCGCACGTGGACGTCCCTGACCACCTGCAGGGTGGCTTCCAGCCGCTCGCGGCCGAAGTCGAGCAGGGTGTAGCCGCGCTGGTCCGAGCGGAGCTGGTGCAGGTGCGGGTTCTCCGGCTGCAGCGCGGTGTAGTAGTCCTGGGGGCGGGCGTCGGCGCTGAGCGAGGTGCCGACGAACTCGCTCGCTACCGTCGCCGAGTCGAAACGTGTCGGATCTCCGGGCACATCGGCCACGATCGCGCAGTGCAGGTCGCCACCGGCGAACACCGGGTTGCTGAGCCTGGCGGCCTGCATCTGCTGCAGCACCTTCTGGCGCGACAGCGGGTAGCCGTCCCAGCCGTCAGTCCAGGTGCCGAGTTCGGCGCCGGGCAGTTCGTCCATCGGTGCGAAAAGGGTCTGCTGGCCGATCAGGTTCCAGTGCGCGCGGCTTTCCTTGAAGCGCGCGGCCAGCCATTCCTCCTGCGCGCGGCCGAGCAGGGTCTGCGCGGGGTCGCGCAGCTCGCTGCAGTTGGGCAGCACCTGCGAGGCGTGCCGGTTGATCCGCGGGCAAGGCTGCGGCGTGCGGTACTGGCGGTCGTCGAGCAGGTAGATCCGCAGCAGATCGCCGATGTCGAGGTGCGAGTAGATGCGCATTTCGCTGGCGCGCGGGAACATCCGGCGCGGCACCGGCATGTGTTCGAAGTAGGCCTGGTACGCGGCTGCGCGGCGCAGCAGGAAGCCCGGATCCAGGTTCTCCGACTGCTCGCCGGCGTAGTCGTTGTCGACTTCGTGATCGTCCCAGGCGAAGGCCCACGGCCCTTGGCGGTGCATCGCCTGCAGGTCCGGATCCAGCTTGTATTGCGCGTGGCGCATGCGGTAGCCGGCCAGGGTGTTGGCCTCGCCGCCGTGGTGGCGGCGGATCGGGTTGCCCCACTGGCTTTCGTAGATGTAGTCGCCGAGGAAGAGCACCAGGTCCGGCTGGTCGCGTTGCATCTGGCGGTAGGCGCTGAAGTAGCCGTGCTCGTAGTTCTGGCAGGTGGCGAAGGCGATGCGGTAGCGGTCCAGGCGGCTTCCGGCCGCCGGCAGGGTGTGCGTGCGGCCGACCGGGCTGACCGCGTCCTCGCACAGGAAGCGGTAAAAGTAGGTGCGCCCGGGCTCCAGTCCGTCCACATCCAGGTGCGCGCTGTGGCCGACATCGGTCGAGGTTTCGAAGGCGATGGTCCGGCGGATGGTCTTGAAGCCCTCGTCGTCGGCGATCTCGCAGCGCACCGAGATGCGGTCGTCACCCGGGATCCCGCCGTCCGGCAGCAGCGGCGCCGGTGCCAGGCGCGTCCATAGCGAGAAGCCATGCGGGTGCGGATAGCCGCTGGCCACGCCGAGCGAGAAGGGCTCGGCGACGAAGCGCGCGCGCGGCGGCGCCTGCGCGCCGGCGGGCGTCAGCAAGGCCGGGGCCATGGCCAGTCCGGCGGTGCTCCACGCGGCCTGCTGCAGGAAACGCCGGCGTGCGAGCGGATCGCGCGGCAGCGGGCGGCGGCAGAGGTGGCGGATCCAGTCGCTGAGCCGATGCATCGAATACTCCTGGGGCGTTGGCCGGGGCTGCCGGCGGTGTCAGGCGGCACGGTCGGGCGCCGGCGCAGGCGCGAACTTCAGCCGCAGTCCCAATGCCTTGGCGACCTTCATGACCGTGGCGAAGCTGGGGTTGCCGTCGCCGGAAAGGGCCTTGTAAAGACCGGCGCGGGTCAGGCCGGTATCCCGCGCCAACTGCATCATGTTGCGTGCGCGGGCGACGTCGCCCAAGGCGGCGGCAATCAGCGCAGGATCGCCGGATTCCATCGCTGCATCCAGATAGGCGGAAATGTCGTCTTCGGACTGCAGATGTTCTGCGGCGTCCCAACGGGTGAAGGATTCAGTCATTGGTCACTCTCCCAGTCCTGAGCGATCCGCTTTGCTTTTGCGATGTCTGAGTCCTGCGTGGACTTGTCGCCGCCGCAGAGCAGGATGGCCAGCAGTGCGCCGCGACGCACGAAGTAGACCCGGTAACCCGGGCCATGGTCGATCCGCAACTCGCTGATGCCGTCGCCGACCGGCTTGGCGTCACCTGGATTGCCGATACTGAGCCGACGGATCCGCACGGCGATCCGCGCACGTGCTCCGCGGTCCCGCAGGGCAGCGAACCACACCTTGAATGTGCTGCTCTCGACGATGGTGAGCATCTGGGGAGGATAAGTAGCAGTCACCGGACTGTCCACCGCGGTTGACATGGTGTCCATGTCCTGACCTTTGCGATCGTTCAGCAAATAAACACGAACGGTCGTGCTATTGTTTCGTCATGTACGCTACCGTTCTCCCCAGCAAAGGCGCCGCCACCCGCGAACTGATCCTCGCGCGGGCGGTGGAGCTGGCTGATCGCAGTGGCCTGGACGCGCTGACCATCGGCACCCTGGCCGAGGCGGCGGGCATGTCCAAGAGCGGGGTGTTCGCGCATTTCGGATCGCGCGAAGACCTGCAACTGGCGGTGCTGGACGCGGCCGCGAAGATCTTCACCGACGAGGTATTCGTGCCGGCAGTGCGCGAGCGGCGCGGGCTGCCGCGTTTGCGCGCGATCCTCGATGGCTGGAAGCGGCGCACCCTGCGCTACGGCGAGAACCGCGGCTGCCCGATCGGTGCGGCGCTGCTGGAGTTCGACGACCAGCCCGGTCCGGTGCGCGAGCGCGTGATGGGGCATATCGCGCACCTGCTGCGGGAGATCGCACGCGCGGTGCGGATCGCGGTGGAGCAGGGACATTTGCACGCCGACACCGATCCCGAGCAGGTCGCATTCGAAGTCCACGGGCTGATGCTCGCCTTCCAGTTCGAGGTCAAGCTGGCGGGTGTGGAGCGCGCGGTGGCGCGCGTCGAGGCGGGCGTGAACCGCCTGATCGACAGTCTGATCGAAACCCCTTCCAACCACGATTGAACCGCGCTGATGGCGGCGCAGCGCACCCACCGGGTGCTCCAGGAGACGACAGAGATGGCCACAGTTTCGACGCAAAAAAGCACGACCGTTCGGTCCAGTCAGGTGCCGTGGTCGATCCGTGCCGCAGTAAGCCTGGGCAGCGTGTTCGCGCCGCAGCACACCGCGGAGCGGGCGCTGGACCTGTTCACCACGCCGATGGGCAGTTCGCGCAGCCGCGCGGCTCAGGCGGACCTTGGCGGCGCGCGGATGCAGCGGATCAAGGTCGCGGGCGACGCGATTGCGACCTACGCCTGGGGCGAGGTCGGCGAACAGCCAACGGTGCTTCTGAGCCACGGCTGGTCGAGCTTCGGCCTGCGCTTCCTGCCGTGGGTGCAGATGCTGCGCGCGGAAGGCTACGCGGTGCTGTCCTTCGACCAGCCTGGGCACGGGCGCAACGGGCCGGCAAAGATCACGCTGCCCGGATTCGCCGACACGGTGCTCGCGGTCGGGCGGCACTACGGTCCATTCGCCGCGGCCATCGGCCATTCGCTGGGCGGTGCGGCGATTGCGGTGGCGATGCGCGAGGGGATGGTGGCCTCGCGTGCGGTGCTGATTGCGCCGGCGGCAGATGGTGCCGCGGCCTCGCGTCGCTTTGCGCGTGCGATCGCCTTGCCGGAAGACCTGCGCGCGGCGATGCAGCGACGCCTGGAGCAGCAGACCGGGCGCGAGATGGACGCGCTGGCGATCCACCGCGTGGCGCCGCACCTGGCGCAGCCGGCGCTGATCGTCCACGATCTGGCAGACGTCGATGTGCCGTGGGAGGAGGGCGAGCGCTATGCCCGGTTCTGGCCGGGTGCGCGACTCATGAGCGTGCAGGGACTGGGCCACCACAAGATCGTCAACGACGACGGCGTGATCGCGGCCGGGCGCGCTTTCCTGCGCGGCGAGGTGGTCGGTGAGCGCGTGGTGTCCACCCAGGCGCTGGTCTACGGGTACGCCTGATGGCCGGGCCCGAGCTCCTGTCGCTGGATGCAGACGCTGGCCGCGGCGCGGCGGCTTTGGCGCCGCTGACCTGGTACCCGGGCGAGCGTGCGGACATGCCGGTGGTGCTGGTGGTGCCGGCGCTGGGTACACCCGCCGGGGTGTATCGCCGGCTGGCGGAATCGCTGGCGGCGCAGGGGCTGCAGGCCGCGGTGGTGGAATTGCGTGGCGTGGGACGCAGCCCGGTGCGTGCGCGGCGCGGCGTCGACTGGGGCTACGCCGATCTGGTCGACGGCGAGATCGCGCATGCGGTCCAGGCCCTGCGGGCGCACTGTCCGCAGGCGCCGATCTTCGGCCTGGGCCACTCGCTCGGCGGGCATGCTCTGCTGCTGCACCAGGCGCGCCGGATCGATCAGCCGCTGGCTGGTGTGGCGCTGGTCGCCAGCGGCACGCCCTGGTGGCGCAACTACCGCGGCGGCGCCCGCTGGATGGTGCGCCTGCTGGGTCTGGCTGCGGATCGCTCCAGCCGCTGGTGCGGCTACTACCCGGGCGACTGGCTGCGCTTCGGTGGGCGCCAGGGTGCGCGGCTGATGCGCGAGTGGGCGCACCTGGTAGGCCATGGCAGCTTTGCCGAATCGATCTGGCCGGATGGCGGCTGGCGAGATGCGCTGCGTGGACTGCGCACGCCAGTGCTCGGGATCGCGATGCCGGGCGATGCCTACACGCCATTCGAATCGCTCAAGCACTTGCTGCACATCGTCGGCCACGCGGAGGCAGGGGAAATGCTCGAGGTCGATGGCAGGCCGGGTCACTTCGGCTGGCTCAAGCAACCGGCGCCGCTGGCCGGGCGTGTGGCGCGCTGGATGCGCGGCTGAGAGACGAGGGCACGAAGGCACGAGGGCACGAGGGCACGCAAAAGCAGGACGACGCGAAGTTGCGCTTTTCCGTGCCCTCGTGCCCTCTTGCCCTCGTGCCCTCCAAGTCGGGATCCTGCGACCCACTTCTGTGCGCTGCGCGACCGAGCACCCGATGGACTACCTCCTGATCGCCGTCGTTGCCTTCGGCGCTTCATTGCTGACGCTGTATTCCGGTTTCGGCCTGGGCACGCTGTTGCTGCCGGCGTTCGCGCTGTTCGCGCCGCTGCCAGTCGCAATCGCTGCCACCGCGCTGGTGCACCTGGCCAACAACCTGTTCAAGGGCGCACTGCTGGCGCGCGCGGCTGATCGCCGCGTGTTGCTGCAGTTCCTGCCCACCGCGGTGCCGGCGGCCTTCGCGGGCGCCTGGCTGCTGGGGCAGTTGTCGCAGCTGCCGCCGTGGTTCAATTACGCGTTGGCCGGCCACGCGCTGGCGGTCGAACCGGTCAAGGCGGTGATCGGAGCCCTGATCCTCGCCTTCGTGGTGATCGAAGGACATCCGAAGATCAAGCACGCCCAGTTGCCGCCGCGCTGGATGCCGCTGGGCGGGCTGCTCAGTGGATTCTTCGGCGGATTGTCCGGCCATCAGGGCGCATTGCGCTCGATGTTCCTGGTCAAGTGTGGACTGGATGCGACTTCCTTCGTCGCCACCGGTGTGGTCATCGCCATCGCCATCGACCTCAGCCGGCTTGCGCTGTATGGCGGCAACCAGGCCGCGCTGCTGGCGACGGCACCGGAAGGGCTGCTGCAGTTGGTCGGAACTGCTTGCGTCGCGGCATTCGCCGGGGCCTGGCTCGGTACGCGCTGGCTGAAAAAGGCCAAGCTGCCGCTGGTGCAGCGCATCGTGGCGGTGGGCTTGGTTTTCGTCGGCGTGGGACTGATCAGCGGGGTTCTGTGACGCACTGCACTGCTCAGCAGGCGCTCGCGGCCACTACCCGGTGAACGCGCGCTGCGCGTACACCGGGCCGCGCGCCGTTCCCGCCGGCCCCATGCGTCATAATGGCCGGCTGACCGCTTTGAGCCGCAATCAATGAAAACCCCCAAGGGCCTGCAGCCGCTGTTGGACGACGGCCTGATCGACGAGGTGTTGCTGCCGCTGAAGAGCGGCAAGGAAGCGACCGTCTACGTCGTCCGCCGCGGCGACGAGCGCCTGTGCGCCAAGGTCTTCAAGGACATGGCGCAGCGCAGCTTCCAGGCGCGCGTGCAGTACCAGGAAGGGCGCCAGATCCGCGGCAGCCGCCAGGCACGCGCGATCAACCGCGGCAGCAAGTTCGGCCGCCGCGAGCAGGAAGTGGCCTGGAAAAACACCGAGGTGGATGCGCTGTACAAGCTGGCCGAGGCCGGCGTGTCGGTGCCGCGCCCGCACGGCTATTTCAACGGCGTGCTGCTGATGGCGATGGTCACCGACGAACACGGCGATCCCGCACCGCGCCTGGGCGAGGTTGAACTCACGCCTGCGCAGGCCGTGGACTACCACACGCGACTGGTGCGCGATGTCGTACGCATGCTCTGCCTCGGCCTGATCCATGGCGATCTGTCCGAGTTCAACGTGCTGGTCGAGCCGACCGGTCCGGTGATCATCGATCTGCCGCAGGTGGTCAGCGCCGCGGGCAACAACAATGCCCGCGCGATGCTCCTGCGCGATGTGCACAACCTGCGCGCCAGCCTCGCGCGCTTTGCGCCGGAGCTGATGGAGACCTACTTCGGCGAGGAGATGTGGGCGCTGTTCGAGGGCGGCCACTTGCAACCGGACAGCGAGCTCACCGGCCGCTTCGTGTTCGACGAGCACACCGCGGACGTGAACGCGGTGATGGAATCCATCGAGGACGCGCGCCAAGTGGCGCTGATCCGCCAGCAGGGGCGCGAGGAAGCCGAAGCGGCGGAGTAGCGCGGGCAACTCGCGAGTCGGGTGGAGTGCGGCGCGCGCATACGATGGAGACTGTGACGGTCGCGTATGCTTTGCGCCTCAGATCCCGGTCGGGATTCGCCCGAGCCTCCGCCATGTCGATTTCTCGTGCACTGCCCCACGCGCTCATCCTGTTGGCTGCGTGTTGCCTCGCATTGCACTCCGGGCCGGTCGGCGCCGCGCACCCGGTCGATGCCACCCGCGGCGTCGACGCGAGCGTCGACTATGCGGCGCTGGCCCTGATCGGCCCGTGGGATGACCGCAATTACCAACTGACCGCCGCGGATGTCGCCCTGCTGTCGGACGATGAGCGAAGCGCCCGGGACCCGATCCCGGCCTTCTTCCGAGTCGAACTCCGCCGCGCCAACCGGGAAATGCGCACGCAGGGTCCGGGGCAATACCCGCGCAGCGCCCTGCAGCGCTTCGAACGCAAGTACCACGGCTATCTGATCGACGGCCGCCTGTACCGCGAAGTGCGCGTGGCCGAGGATGGCAGCTTCGAGGTGGCGCTGGTCCGCGGCAAGACCGAGCAGCAGTGGCGCAAGGCCGCGCTCGCCAGCGAGATCCGCGTCAGCGGCCCGGCCCATGGCGGCGCCGAAACCGCCATCGCGATCAATCCGGTCAACACCAGCCGGGTCATCGCCGGTTCCAATGGTCCGTACCAGGGCCAGACCATGTGGTACTCGGCCGATTCGGGCAGCACCTGGACCCGCGCCGGCGATTTGCCGGGAGCCGACATCTGCTGCGACCCGACGGTGGCCTGGTCCGGCAGCGGGACGCGCGCGTACACGGCCACCCTCGGCAACGGCGTCTACGTGTACCGCTCGACCGACAACGGCCAAACCTGGAGCACGAATGTCGTCGTGCCCACGACCAACTCGCAGGTCGACAAGGAATACCTGCATGTCGATACGCATGCCGCGTCGCCGCGCTACGAGAACGTCTACATCTGCTGGCACCTCAACAACGTGCAGAAGTTCTCGCGCTCCACCGACATGGGCGTGAGCTTCAGTTCCCCGGTCACTTTCAACAGCGCGCCGACCGGCATCGGCTGCGACCTGACGTCCGACACCGCCGGCAACGTCTATTACTTCTATCCGGCTGATGGCGTGAAGCAGATCGTGCTGCTGAAATCCACCGACGGCGGTGCCAGCTTCGCGGCCCCGGTGGTGGTGGCCAACACCCAGGGCTCCTTCGACTTCCCGATTCCCGCGATGACGGCCCGCCACGCCTTCATCTACACCTCGGCGGACGTGGACCTCAGCAACAGCGCTTTTCGCGACACGATCTACGTGGCCTTCACCGATTCGACTGCTGCCACCAGCGGCACCGCGGCCAACAACCACGCGCGCATCCGGGTGGCGTGGTCGCGCAACGGCGGCAGCACCTGGCAGGTGCGCACGCCGCACGCCACCGCCGACGCCAACACGGTGGATCGCTTCCACCCCTGGCTCAAGGTGGACAACAATGGCCGTGTGCACGTGGTCTTCTACGACACCCGAAACAGTGCCAATCGCACCGGCGTCGACTTCTACTACAGCTATTCGGAAAACGGCGGCGATACCTGGAGCGCCCCGACGCGCCTGACCAGCATCAACATGCCCAAGCCGAGCGATGGCTTCGAATGGGGCGATTACAACGGCCTGGACATGGTGCTGACCCAGGCACTCGGCATCTACACGGACAATCGGACCGAGGAACCGGGTGCGAATACCGTCGACGCCTACGCGACCGGCAACTTCGCGGTGACGGGTGCTCTGCCGGCCGGCAACGCGATCTTCGCCAACGGCTTCGAATAAGGCCGTGGCCCACCCGCCAATGCGGGCGGATCAGCGACTGCAGCGGTGCGACAGCGGGTGGGCTTTCCCGTGGGCGAGGCCGCTGTCCAAAAGGTCGCGGCCCGGGTTCCCGGGCGGCAATCTAGTCCCACCCCTCGCGACTGTCGAGCACCCAGGCGATTGCGTTACTGCGTTCGTAGACCACCACGAAGTCCAGGCCTGCCGGATCAGGAAGGCCACGCATACGCGTCTCCCGCAGCTTCGCCGATGCATCCATCAGAGTGCGATCCAGCGTCTCTAGCTCGGGAAGCGGGCGCAGGCGCGCGCCCGCGAAGAATTCTTCGGGCGATCGCGCTGCCAGTTCGATCAACGGGCTGGCGATATTCGTCAGCGGCTGGTCCAGGGGCGGGCATTCGTCCAGACCCCCAAGTGCCCAGATGAGCACCATGAGGCCCTCGGCCCGCCAGCTGAAATCCACCCGAACTGCCTTGGCGGCGTGCCCCCGCGCCGCCATGAACTGGACCTCGTTGGGCGTGAAGTAGCGGGCGATACCATGGCGGGCAACCCAAACGTGCATCACGTCCAGTTGCTCCCGACGCGCTTCGTCGATGATTGCCATCAGCGCCAGCACGCGCTGCGCCACCTCGGTGGAGTTCCTGACCGGCATGCCTGCTCCACGAGTTTCCAGAAGGTCCAAGATAACCCGGCGTCGGGGAATCCGAAGGGCTTGGCGCGACTGACTGATTGCACTTGCAGGAGTCGAGTGGCGATCGCTTCGAGACGTCCCGGCCTGCGGCGCGAAGGCGCATGGTGGCTGCACGCGTTCCGGGTTCTTGCGCACGCATCCGGAGAACCGCCGCGCGGCAACGCAAATCAATGGCGCGCGACAGCTTCGCCAGGCTGATGAGTCCTACTTCTCCTGGCCGATGTGCCGGTCCAGGAAAGCGGTCAGGCGCTCGTAGTAGGCGCGCTGGTTCGCCTCGAGGTAGAAGCCGTGCCCCTCGCGGGGGACGTAAAGGGTCTCCACTGGCACTTTGGCCGCTTTCAGCGCGCGCTCCATGCGCTGGGTGTGGACCACCGGCGCCACCGGATCCTCCTCGCCCGCGACCAGCAGCACCGACACGCGGATGCGGTCGGCCAGCCGGGTGGGCGAGCGTTGCTCCAGCAACTCACCCGACCCCACCCAGTCCTCGGTCCAGCGCTTGGTCCACCCGGCGGTCCGCGCGTTCTTGCGCGCCACCAGGGTCAGATCGTAGACGCCCACGTAGCCCGCCACGCAGTGGAACAACTCAGGCTCGGCGACCGCGCCCATCAGCGCCGCGTACCCGCCGTAACTGCCGCCAACGAGCGCGATCCGCTCCGGATCGGCGATGCCGCGAGCGATTGCCCACCGCGCGGCGTCCGCGAGGTCCTGCTGCATGCGCCCGCCCCACTCGCGGGCGCCGGCGCGCATGTGCGCACGGCCGTAGTTGCCGGATCCGCGGTAATTGACCCGCAGCACGCTGTAGCCCGCGAGCGCCAGCACCTGGGTATCCAGGTCGTACTCCCAGCTGTCGAACACGCCGAACGGCCCGCCGTGCACCAGCAGCACCAGGGGTCCCGCCTGGTCCGCCGCCTGCGGACGCGTGAGGTAGCCGCGCAAGGCCAGGCCGTCGCTCGCCTCGATGTCGACGGCCTGGGCCGGACGCATCGCGTCGGCTTCCGCCTTGCCCAGCGCAAAGATGAATTCGGCCTTGCGTGCCTCGGTGTCGAACAGGAAGAAACGGCCGGGATCGCGGTCGCTGGATACCCGCAGGACCCAGAGGCGGTCGTCGCGCGTGCGCGATGCGATGCGCACCACGGCGCCCGGGAACGTCCGTTCGAGCCGGCGCTGGGCCTCCGCCTGGACGGATTCCGAGTCGAAATGGACCGTGCGGATGCCGTCGTCCATGAAGCGCGTGCCGACCACCGCGCCTTGGGCGTCGCTCACGATCTCGTAGGGGTCGACCCGCGGATCGCGCACCTGCGGGCGGCGCGCGCCGGTCGCGATGTTCCAGGCCTCGATGGTGTCCGGTCCCTGCGCCTGCTCGACTTGCAGGTAGGCGATGCTGTCGTCGGCGGAAAACCCGAGCGGGAACTCCGCCCGGCCACTGCTGTTCTCGTCATTCAGCAGCTGCCAGTCGGCGTCGTCGGCGGTGCGATGGTACAAACGGGTGGCGTTGTCGCTGCCGGCGCCGATGGCGAAGCGGATCTGCCCGCGGGTGTCCATCACGAAATGCGCACGTCGCACCGGCGCGCGGGCGACCAGGCGCCGCTTGCCACTGACCACGTTCATCCGCTCGACGCGGGTCAGCGGGTCGGCGCTGCCGTAGTCGGTGCGCGCGATCAGCACATGGCGGTCGTCGTCGACCAGGGTGTCGACCAGGTAGGCGCCGCTGAAATCGCCCAGGATGTTGATCCGCTCGCTGCCGACCGGGTCCTTGCCGATGCCCACGAGTGTGCGTGCGCCGCTGCCATCGGCATTGATCGCGTGCAGTTCGCCGGTCGGCACCGGGGTTTCGAGCGATCCCAGCCGGTCGGCCATCGCGACCACCACGCGCTGGTCATTGACCCACCAGAAGCCGGCGATGTCCGACCCTTCGGCACCGCTGACGCGTGCCTGCGGCTGCATGTCGCTGCGCCGGAAGATCACCAGGACCGTGCGGTCCTGCAGGCGGACCGTGGCGGCGTAGTGCTCGCCCGTCGGCGAGATCTTGATCGCCTCGAAGGTGCTGCGCGCCAGCAGCGGTTCCAGGTCGGCTGCGGCCACCAGCGCCGGAATGAACAGGCATGACGCACCGGCGATCAGCAGGGCAAGCAAGCGCATACGGGCAGCCATCGATGGGACGCGCGTTTTATAGCGCGTCGCACGGGTTCTGCCGCAATGCTGTCGCCGGGCGGCGCGCGGCTCAGGCCGCTTCGTCGCGGTACTCGTCCGGCGTCGGGCAGATGCACACCAGGTTGCGGTCGCCCCAGACGTTGTCGACGCGGCCGACCGGGCACCAGTACTTGTCCATCCGGTCCACGCCCGCCGGGAACACGCCTTCCTCGCGGCTGTACGGGCGCTGCCAGTCGTCCACCAGGTCATGCACGGTGTGCGGCGCGTGGCGCAGCGGCGATTGCTCGACCGGGTACTTGCCGGCCTCGACCGCCGCAATCTCCTGGCGGATCGCGATCAGCGCGTCGCAGAAGCGGTCGAGTTCGACCTTCGCTTCCGATTCAGTCGGCTCGATCATCAGCGTGCCGGGCACCGGGAAGCTCATGGTCGGCGCGTGGAAGCCGTAGTCGATCAGGCGCTTGGCGATGTCGTCGACGGTCACCCCGGCCTTGTCCTTGAGCGGGCGCGGATCGACGATGCATTCGTGCGCGACGCGGCCGCGGTCGTTCTTGTAGAGCACCGGGAAGTGCGCATCCAGGCGCGCCGCGATGTAGTTCGCGTTGAGGATCGCGATCTCGGTGGCGCGCGTCAGGCCGGCGCCGCCCATCATCAGGATGTAGGCATAGCTGATCGGCAGGATCGAGGCCGAGCCATAGGGCGCGGCCGACACCGGGCCCACCGGTGCGCTGCCGCCGTCCAGCACCGGATGGCCGGGCAGGAAGGGCGCCAGGTGCGCCTTGACGCCGATCGGGCCCATGCCCGGGCCGCCGCCGCCGTGCGGGATGCAGAAGGTCTTGTGCAGGTTCAGGTGGCTGACGTCCGCGCCGTAGTCGCCGGGGCGCGACAGGCCGACCTGCGCGTTCATGTTGGCGCCGTCCAGGTACACCTGGCCGCCGTGCTGGTGGACGATGGCGCAGATCTCGCTGATCGCTTCCTCGAACACGCCGTGGGTGGACGGGTAGGTGACCATCAGCGCGGCCAGGTTGGCCGAGTGCTTCTCCGCCTTGCTGCGCAGGTCGGCCACGTCGACATTGCCGTGCGCATCGCAGTTGACCACCACCACGTCCATGCCGACCATCTGCGCCGAGGCCGGGTTGGTGCCGTGCGCGCTGGACGGGATCAGGCAGACCCGGCGATGGCCTTCGCCGCGCGCCAGGTGGTAGCCGCGGATGGCCAGCAGGCCGGCGTACTCGCCTTGCGCGCCCGAGTTGGGCTGCAGCGAGACCGCGTCGTAGCCGGTGATCGCGCACAGCCAGCGCTTGAGGTCCTCGAACATCTCGGCGTAACCGTGCGCCTGGTCGGCCGGCGCGAACGGGTGCAGCGCGCCGAACTCCGGGCCAGGTGACCGGGATCATCTCGGCGGTGGCGTTGAGCTTCATGGTGCAGGAGCCCAGCGGGATCATCGCGCGGTCCAGCGCCAGGTCGCGGTCCGCCAGCTTGCGCAGGTAGCGCAGCATCTCGGTTTCCGAGTGGTAGCGGCTGAACACCGGGTGCTTCAGGCAATCGCCCTGGCGCAGCAGCGCGGCGGGGATGGCGCTGGCGGCGCCGGCTTCCACGTCCGTATAGCCGAGCGCGCCGCCAAAGACCTGCCAGACGGCCTCGATGGTGGCTGGCGTGGTGGTCTCGTCGACATTGATCGCCAGCGCGCCGCCATCGAGGACGCGCAGATTGATCTTCGCGGCCAGCGCGTGCTCGACGATGGCCTGCTGGCGCTCGCCGGCGTCCACCGTGATGCAGTCGAAGAACTGCGCGCTGCGCGGAGCGAAGCCGAGCTTGGCCAGGCCGGCGGCCAGCGTCGCGGCGCGCCGGTGCACGCCTTCCGCGATGGCGCGCAGCCCCTTGGGGCCGTGGTAGACCGCGTACATCGAGGCGATCACCGCCAGCAGCACCTGCGCGGTGCAGATGTTGGAGGTGGCCTTTTCGCGGCGGATATGCTGCTCGCGGGTCTGCAGCGCCAGGCGGTAGGCCGGCTTGCCGCGGCTGTCGATCGACACGCCGATCAGGCGGCCGGGGATCGAGCGCTTGAGCGCATCGCGCACCGCCATGTAGGCAGCGTGCGGGCCGCCAAAGCCCATCGGCACGCCGAAGCGCTGGGTGGAGCCGATCGCCATGTCGGCACCGAGTTCGCCCGGCGGCGTCAGCATGCACAGCGCCAGCGGATCGGCCGCCATGATCGCCAGCGCGCCGGCCGCCTTGAGCTTCGCGATCACCGCGCGATGGTCGCGCAGCGCGCCCTGCGAGCCGGGGTATTGCAGCAGCGCGCCGAATACCAGCGTCGGGTCGAGGTCCTTCTCCGGATCGCCCACCACCACGGTCCAGCCCAGCGGCTCGGCGCGGGTGCGCAGCACGGCGATGGTCTGCGGGTGGCAGTCGGCATCGACGAAGAAGGCATTCAGCTTGGTCTTGACGCTGCGCTGGGCCACCGCCATCGCCTCGGCGGCGGCAGTGCCTTCGTCCAGCAGCGAGGCGTTGGCGACATCCAGGCCGGTCAGTTCGGTGATCATGGTCTGATAGTTCAGCAGCGCCTCCAGCCGGCCCTGGCTGATCTCCGGCTGGTACGGCGTGTACGCGGTGTACCAGGCCGGGTTTTCCAGGATGTTGCGCAGGATGACCAGCGGCGTGTGCGTGCCGTGGTAGCCCTGGCCGATCAGCGAGGTCATCACCTGGTTGCGCGCAGCGATCTGGCGCATGCGTGCGAGCGCCTCAGGTTCGGACAATGCCGGGCCCACATCCAGCGGAGCCTTCTGGCGGATCGAGCCCGGGACCGTCTGTGCCATCAGCTCATCGAGCGACGACGCGCCCACCGCCGCGAGCATTTCCGCGGTTTCCTGGGGCGAGGGGCCAATGTGGCGATGCTGGAAATCGGAAACGACAGACGGCGTGGTGCTCATACAGGACTCCGAGGACGGGCTGAGGCAGGGAAACGCGGCGCGTGTCCCGTGTGCCCCATCTGTCTCGGTTGCCTGAGAGCGTGACCCCTTCGGCGGACGTCGCGGGCGACGCCTCTTTCCAGATGCTTGCGCTGCCGTGCGGTCCTTTGGCCTGAGAGTTTCCGGGGCGGTTGCTCCTTCGGCGCCGGACTAATCCGGTCTCTCCCACGCGGCGGGGGAAGGCTAGCACAGGGGCTGTCGATGCGGTTGTCGGGCGAGGGGGGGGCGCGGGCCGCGCGGGTCCGCCCTGACATCTGCCAGCAAGACATGCGGCGACCATGGGTCGGGATCCGGCGGCAGGGCGCTGCACGAGCAGGCCTTGCCGGCCGGCCGACCTGGGCAGCAACGGGCAGGGAGTCCGGTGGTACCCGCCCGGCCCCCCGCCCCAGGCCCCCCCCCCCCAGGGGCCCCCCTTGTCGAGCCGCGAGCGGCCGGTGGGCAGTGCCAACCCTCGCCGATCCTGATCGACGCCATGGCACGAATCGAGGCGAGTTATTGACGGCGGCCTGCATCCGCGGTCGTCGTTGAGCGCAACCCGGGTGGCAGGAGCCGGGTCTGCGCGCCCGCTGGATGCCGCTCGTCAGCCCGTCCCGCGCGGCCGGGCGTGGCATCCCAGCCAATGGTCGTTGACCAATCCCACTGCCTGCATGAAGGCATACATGATCGTGCTGCCGATGAACTTGAAGCCGCGCTTGCCGAGGTCCTTGCTCAGGCGGTCGGACAGTTCGGTGCGGGCGGGCACGTCGCGCATCTCGCGGCGCTGGCCGTCGATGGGCTGGCCGTCCACCCAGCGCCAGAAATAGGCGTCCAGGCTGCCGAACTCGCGCTGCAGCGCCAGCGCGGCGCGCGCGTTGCCGCGCACCGACCAGACCTTCAGCCGATTGCGCACGATGCCGGGGTCGGCCAGGCGCGCTTCCAGGTCCGCCTCGCTCAGCGCCGCCAGGCGCTCAAGGTCGTAGTCGAGGAACACCCGCGCGTAGCCCGCGCGCTTGGCCAGCACGGTGCGCCAGGACAGGCCGGCCTGCGCCCCTTCCAGGGTCAGGAACTCGAACAGGGTGCGGTCATCGTGCACCGGCACACCCCATTCGCGGTCGTGGTACTCGGCTTCGAGGTCGGAGCCATTGGCCCAGGCGCAGCGCTGCAGGGTCATCGGGATTCGTCGCAGGTGGCTGAGGGGCGATCCTAACGCCTCGCCCGGCCATCCCGGCGCCGGCTTCCCGGACCTTCCTGCCAGCGGGCCTGCGCCAGCCTAGACTGCGGGCACCCGAACCAGGAGCGCGCCCATGAGCGGATCGCCGCAATACCGTGTCGAAAAAGACAGCATGGGCGAGCTGCGGGTGCCCGCCGATGCGCTGTGGGGCGCGCAGACCCAGCGGGCCATCGACAACTTCCCGATCAGCGGCCAGGGGCTGCCGCGCGGTTTCATCCGTGCGCTGGGGCTGGTCAAGGCCGCCGCGGCCAGCGTCAATGCGCGGCTGGGCTATCTGGATGCCGAACGGGCGGCGGCGATCCGGGCGGCGGCGCTGGCGGTGGCGCAGGGCGCGCACGACGATGCCTTCCCGGTGGACGTGTTCCAGACCGGCTCGGGCACCTCCAGCAACATGAACGCGAACGAGGTGATCGCGACCCTGGCGACCCGCGCCGCGGGTGTGGCGGTGCACCCGAATGACCACGTGAACGCCCGCCAGTCGTCCAATGATGTGATCCCGACGGCGATCCAGCTGGGCGCCGTGCTGCTGGCCGAAGAGGCGCTGTTCCCGGCGCTGGATGAACTGATCGACAGCATCGACCGCCGCGCCGACGAGTTCGCCGACGTGGCCAAGACCGGCCGCACGCACCTGATGGATGCGATGCCGCTGACGCTGGGTCAGGAACTCGGCTGCTGGGCGGCGCAATTGCGCAGCGCGCGCGAGCGCATCGGCGACACGCTGAAGCGCGTGCGCCGGCTGCCGGTCGGCGGCACCGCCATCGGCACCGGCATCAATGCCGATCCGGCCTTCGCGTCGGCGGTCTGCGCCGAGCTGACGGCAGTCACCGGGCGCCCCTTCGAATCCGCGCGCAATTTGTTCGAGGGCATCGCGGCCAAGGACGAATGCGTCGAGTTGTCCGGGCAGCTCAAGGCGCTGGCCTGCGCGCTGATGAAGATCGCCAACGATCTGCGCTGGATGAATTCCGGGCCGCTGGCCGGGCTGGGCGAGATCGCGCTGCCGGCGCTGCAGCCGGGCTCGTCGATCATGCCCGGCAAGGTCAACCCGGTGATTCCGGAGGCGGTCTGCATGGTGGCCGCGCAGGTGATCGGCAACGATGCGGCGATCACCGTCGCCGGTCAGTCCGGCAATTTCCAGCTGAACGTGATGCTGCCGCTGATCGCGCGCAACCTGCTGGAGTCGCTCAGTCTGCTGGCGAACGCGATGCCGCTGCTCGGCGACCGCTGCATCGCCGGCTTCCAGGTGCGCCGTGAGCGCATCGACGAAGCGCTGGCGCGCAGCCCGATCCTGGTGACCGCGCTGAACCCGGTGATTGGCTACGAACTCGGCGCCGCCACCGCCAAGCGCGCCTACGCCGAAGGTCGCCCGATCCTCGATGTGGCCCGCGAAACCACCGGGTTGCCGGAACAGCGCCTGCGCGACCTGATGGACCCGCTGGACCTGACCCGTGGCGGAGTGCGCGGGAGTGTGGCGGGCGGCGGGTGAGGCGAGAGCCGGTGTTGGTGTGAGTGGTTGGTGTTGGTCAGGGCAGCGCGCGGGGCGACGTGCGGCTCCGCTCTTCCAACACCAACACCAACAGCCAACACCAGGCCATCTCACGCGGTCGCCGATCGCGCCGCCAGGCTCAGCCGCCCACCAGCCCCTCGCGCTCGATGAAGGCCACCACGTCGGCGAGGCCCTGCTGACGACGCAGATCGGTCATCACGAAGGGTTTGTCGCCGCGCATGCGCAGGGTGTCGCTGCGCATGATGTCGAGGTTGGCGCCGACATGCGGCGCGAGGTCGGTCTTGTTGATCACCAGCAGGTCGGAGCGGGTGATGCCGGGACCGCCCTTGCGCGGGATCTTCTTGCCGCCGGCCACGTCGATCACGTAGATCGTCAGGTCCGAGAGCTCCGGCGAGAAGGTTGCGGCGAGGTTGTCGCCACCGGATTCGATGAACACGATGTCGGCGTCGGGAAAGGCATCCAGCATGCGTTCGATCGCTTCCAGGTTGATCGATGCGTCCTCGCGGATGGCGGTGTGCGGACAGCCGCCGGTTTCGACGCCGAGGATGCGCTCGGGCGGCAGCGCGCCCGAGACCGTCAGCAGGCGCTGATCTTCCTTGGTGTAGATGTCGTTGGTGATGGCAACCAGCTCATGCCGCGTGCGCATCGATTTGCACAGCATTTCCAGCAAGGTGGTCTTGCCCGAACCCACGGGCCCGCCGATGCCGACGCGCAACGGGGGAAGGGGACGGGTGCGGCGCTGGCTCCAGTGCGACATGGGCATCCTCAGGAACGGAACAATCGGGAGTACTGGGTTTCGTGCTGGGCCGAACGGATGGCCAGCATCGGTGCGAAGTGGGCGATCGTGTCCTCGGTGCTTGCCAGCGCTTGCGCGATCGCCATGGGCAAGCGCAGCGCCAGTCGGCGCAGCAACGCCTGGCCCTGGGTCTGGCCCAGCGGCACCAGTTTGACCGCCGCAGTGGAGAGGTTTTCCAGCAAGCCCCAGGCCGCGGCATGCAGGCCGATGGCCGGCGACAGCCTGAGCGCGCGCGCGGCCAGTGCATGCGTCGTGGCGTAGGCGAGCGGCTGCAACATGGCCAGCAGCTCGCGCTGGTCCTGGCGCAGCGCCGGCACGGCGGGCAGCGCAAGCAGCCATTTCCGCAGCGAATGCCCGGTCTGGGTGCATTCGAGCAGCAACTCGCTGCTCTCGCGCACCGCGAGCAGGCGATCGTTGAGCGCCGAGACTTCGCCCGCATCCGCGCGCTCCCAGGCCGCGTGCAGGCGCAGCCAGAGCGGCGCCTCGCCGGCCACCCAGCAGAGCGAGAGGTAGTCGCCGATCCAGTGCTCGGCGGATTGCACATCGCGGACCACGCCGGCATCGACCGCGGCCTCCAGGCCCAGCGAATGGCTGAAGGCGCCGATGGGCAGGGCGGCGGATCCGAGTTGCAGCAGGGCCGGGAGGCAGGCGAGGTCCGGACCAGCGGCGCCGGGTGGGAGCGGGCTTTGCGCGCCAGCGCCCAGCGGCTGTGGGGAAAGAACTCGGCTGCAGCCAATCTCATTGAACATACTTCAAGTCACTGAGCCGACGAATATTTTTGTCCGCAAAGGACGCCAAGGACGCAAAGAAGAGCGAAGGCACGTGTCAGAGTGACCAGCGCGATGGAAAGCCCACGCAGCTTGGCTCCTGCTTTCTTTGCGTCCTTGGCGCCCTTTGCGGACAGGAAAATTGACCGGAACTGCGCGAGGGTTCGATGCGCGAACAAGCGCACCGGCCAGGGTCGCCCCAACTCCCACAAGAGCGCGGTTGAAATCTCGGCGCCACGCGTCGCGCCGAGCGGACAGGCGCTGCGGCGCCACCGCACGGCCTAGGCGGCGCCGACGCACGCGGAGTCTCCGTCGCCGCCATCCGGATGCGGGTGTGGATGCGGATGGTCGTGGTGGTGCGCAAACAGTGACTGCGCCAGCCGGTGGTCATCGGCGAAGGTCGCGTCGTGCCCGTGCCGATGGCCGCCCCCGTAGGCACCGGTTTCCGGCTGGAACGGCCACTGCGCGTGTTCGCAGCGGACGCCGATCTGGAGCAGCATGGCTTCCAGCACCGGGTCGGGTTCGATGGCCAGGTACCCGTCGCCCACCTCCACGGCCACATGGCGGTTGCCCAGGTGGTAGGCGGCGCGCGCCTGCGTGGTGGCGTCGTCCGCACTGATCCGCAGCACGGTCTCCGGCGCGGCGCAGACCTCGAAGCGCCGGCCATCATCGGCCAGCAACTGATCGCCGGGTTCCAGCGTGGTCCCGGGCGGCAATGCGATGCCCAGCTCCACGCCATCCAGCAAGATCCGCTGCCGGCTGCACCTTCGCTGCGCGGCGGTCAGCTCCAGCGCCTGCGCGGCCAGCGCGTCGGGGATGCATTCAGAGGCGGGGATGCGGGTGCGGATTAGCATGGGATGGTGAGTGGTGAGTAGCGTAGGCCGGGGTACGCGCAGCGTTCCCCGGCGCTCCATGGCCGGTGAATCGCTGCGCGATACACCGGCCTACGCGGGCTTGCTTTGCCGCTCAAAACAGGAAATACCGCTGCGCCATCGGCAGCACCTGCGCCGGCTCGCACCACAGGGCGACGCCATCGGCATGCACCACGTAGGTTTGCGGGTCGACGCGGATCTCCGGGGTGGCGCTGTTGTGGATCATGTCGGCCTTGCGGATGCGGCGGCAGGCCTGCACCGCGACCAGGGGCTTGTGCAGTCCGAGGCGTTCGCCGATGCCGGCGGCCAGCGCGGACTGGGAGACGAAGGTCAGCGCGCTGTGCATGAGGTTGCGCCCGGCGGCGGCGAACATCGGGCGGTAATGCACCGGCTGCGGCGTCGGGATCGAGGCGTTCGGATCGCCCATCGGGGCCATCGCGATGCTGCCGCCCTTCAGGACCAGGCTGGGTTTGACGCCGAAGAAGGCCGGGCGCCAGAGCACCAGGTCGGCCCATTTGCCGATCTCCACCGAGCCGACTTTGCGGCTGATGCCGTGGGTGATCGCCGGATTGATCGTGACCTTCGCGAGGTAGCGCTTGACCCGTGAGTTGTCGTGGCGCGCCGGGTCCCCGGGCAGGCTTCCGCGCTGCAGCTTCATCTTGTGCGCGGTCTGGAAGGTGCGCAGGATCACCTCGCCCACGCGGCCCATCGCCTGGCTGTCGCTGGAGACCATCGAGAACGCGCCGATATCGTGCAGGATGTCCTCGGCGGCGATGGTTTCGCGGCGGATGCGGCTCTCGGCAAAGGCCACGTCCTCGGCGATCGCCGGATCGAGGTGGTGGCAGACCATCAGCATGTCGAGGTGTTCGTCGAGCGTGTTGACGGTGTACGGGCGGGTCGGGTTGGTCGACGAGGGCAGCACGTTCGGCAGCATCGCCGCCTTGATGATGTCCGGCGCATGGCCGCCGCCCGCGCCCTCGGTGTGATAGGTGTGGATGGTGCGGCCCTTGAAGGCCGCCAGGGTGGTTTCGACGAAGCCCGATTCATTCAGCGTGTCGGTGTGGATGGCGATCTGGGTGTCGCTGTCCTCGGCCACGCCGAGCGCGCAGTCGATGGCAGCCGGCGTGGTGCCCCAGTCCTCATGCAGCTTGAGGCCGATGGCGCCGGCGTCGATCTGCTCGTGCAGGGCCGCGGGCAGGCTGGCATTGCCCTTGCCGAGGAAGCCCAGGTTCATCGGAAAGGCCTCGGCGGCCTGCAGCATGCGCGTCAAATGCCAGGGGCCCGGGGTGCAGGTGGTCGCGTTGGTGCCGGCCGCCGGGCCGGTGCCGCCGCCGAGCATCGAGGTAATGCCAGCCGCGAGCGCTTCCTCGATCTGCTGCGGGCAGATGAAATGGATATGGGTGTCGATGGCGCCCGCGGTCAGCAGCAATCCCTCGCCGGCGATGATCTCGGTGCCGGGGCCGATGACGATGTTCACGCCCGGCTGGATATCCGGATTGCCGGCCTTGCCGATGCCGCTGATGCGGCCACCCTTCAGGCCCACATCCGCCTTGACGATGCCCCAATGGTCCACGATCAGCGCATTGGTGATGACGGTGTCCGCGCACTCGGCGCTGATCCGCTGGCTCTGGCCCATGCCGTCGCGAATCACCTTGCCGCCGCCGAACTTCACCTCCTCGCCGTAGACCGTGAAGTCGCGTTCGACCTCGATGACCAGCGCGGTGTCGGCCAGGCGCACGCGATCGCCCACCGTGGGGCCGTACATCTCGGCATAGGCCTGGCGAGAGATGCTCATTCGAGCGCTCACATCACCGCGCCAGCGAATCCATAGACCCGGCGCTCGCCGGCCATGGCGACCAGTTCCACCCTGCGCGATTGCCCCGGCTCGAAACGCACCGCGGTGCCGGCCGGGATGTTGAGCCGGTAGCCCCGCGTGGGTGCGCGCTCGAAGCGCAGCGCGTCGTTGACCTCGAAGAAGTGGTAGTGCGAGCCGACCTGGACCGGACGGTCGCCCAGGTTGGCGACCGTGACCGCGAGCGTCGCGCGGCCGGCGTTGAGTTCGATCTCGCCGGCGTCGATCAGCAGTTCGCCGGGAATCATCGGCGTTCGTCCGGTCCGCGCCTGCGGATCTCCGCGCTGCGACGGCGTTGCCACAGCGCCACTGCCGCCAGGCTAAGGGCCGCGAACAGTGCCGCGACCACCCAGTGCTCGGGCTCGCCGGGTGCGTGATCCGGGTGTGTGAGCAGCGCCGTCGGCGCGGCAAGCAGCAGGGCAAACGCGGTGGTGCGTGCAGTGTTCATGCGATGGGTCCGTGGACAGTGACGAGCTTGGTGCCGTCGGGAAAGGTGGCTTCGACCTGGATGTCGGGGATCATCTCGGGCACGCCCTCCATGACCTCGTCGCGGCCGAGCAGGGTGGTGCCGTAATGCATCAGTTCCGCCACGCTGCGGCCGTCGCGGGCGCCTTCCATGATCGCGGCGCTGATCAGCGCCACTGACTCCGGGTAGTTCAGCTTCAGGCCGCGCGCGCGGCGGCGCTCGGCCAGCAAGGCGGCGGTGAACAGCAGCAGCTTGTCCTTCTCGCGCGGCGTCAGTTCCATGTCTCAGGTGTTCCAGATGCGGGGTGGGCAGGGGTTGCGGCCGATGACCGTGGGCCTTAGCGCCGCCCACAGCGCCTCCAGCAACGCACGCACCGGCGCGCAGTCAGGCCCGAGCACGCGGATCAGCAGCAACTCGCTGGGCGCGCCCAGCCAGCTGATGCCGCAGGGCAGGGGCAAACTGCGCCGCGCGCTCGCGCAGGGTGCCGAGCAGCGCTTCGATCTGCGCCGGCAGGTCTGGCGCGGCAGCCCAGGCGGTCGCCATCACCGGATGGCCGGCGAGGCCCAGCGGCGAGTCGCGCAATGGATCGTCCGCGCCGAGCGCCACCTGCTCGCGCCAGCGCTCGCGGCCGTCGCGCCAGAGTTGCAGGCGCTGACGGAGACAGCCGCGCAGCCAGCGCTCGCCGGCCGCGATCCGGCCAAACTGCACGAGGTCCCAGCCGAACATGCGCGCCGACGGGTGCAGCTCGATCCGCAGTGATTGTTCGGCGTCGGCGGCTTCGAACAGGATCGATTCTTGCGGCAGCCATTCCAGGCAGGCGCCCGCTTCCAGACGCAGGGAGACCGTCTGGCGCGCGCGACCGCGCTCACCGTGGTACCACTTGGTGGCGCCGGGCGTGGTGGCGAGCACCGCGGTGCCCTGGTTGAGCGCGAATCGGATGTCCAGGGCATCGCCGCCGGCCAGTCCACCCGGTGGGTGCAGCAGCAGCGCATGCGCGATATCCGCGCCCTCCGGGTACAGCAGCTTCTGCACCCGCAAGGGGCCTTCATGGCGGTTGCGCACCAGATGCGTGCACGCCCGTTGGTCACGCGAAAAATCAAGCTCCAGCCACGCCTGCCACGCGGGCGGTCCGCAGCCGATGTCCGGCGGTATGGCCGGGGCGAGTGTTGCAAGGGCGCTGATTTCGAGCATGCCCGTTCAACGCAAGGACCGCGCCAGCCCGCGGACTACCGTTGATCGGCGGTTCACTCAATTGGTACTATTTTAGTCCTGTATCAATTCCCGGGCCTCGCCGCCGATGTTCCGCCTGTCCAAATTGGCCGATTACGCCACCGTGCTGATGGCCTGCCTGTCGGAAGATCCGGCCACGCAGCTGTCGGCGCAGGCGCTGGCCGAGCGCACCCGGCTGGAGGCACCGACGGTCTCCAAGCTGCTGAAGCAACTGGCGCAGGCGGAACTGGTGGTGTCGACCCGCGGTGCCAGCGGCGGCTACCGCCTGGCGCGGCCGGCGAACGCGATCAGCATCGCCGAGATCATCGCCGCCATCGAGGGACCGCTCGGCATGACCGAGTGCAGCATCCATGCAGGCCTGTGCGACCGCGAGACCCACTGCACTGTGTCGAGCAATCTGCGCAAGATCAGCAACGCCGTGGAATCCGCGCTGCGCGCCGTCACGCTGGCGGACATGGCCGCGCCGCCGCTGCGCTGGCAGCCGCGCGTGCACGTCGAGCGGCTGGTGGTTAAAAGCCGGGACACGCATTGATTCCACACCCTACGAACGGGGAGACACGCACCGCTCGCTGCTGATTCCTTCGTGATTTCAACGGCTTGGTCCGACCAAGGCCAACGCCCCCAGGCGCCCGCGGCGCCGGAAAGGATGGTCTGTCGCGCTCAGTTGGAGAGCGAACGAGCCACGCCCAGGCCGCGCAGCCAGCGCTGGCCGATTTCCGCTGCCTTGTCGAGGAGCGCACTTTCGCTGCCGATAACGCGACAGAAGCCTTGCTTGGGCTTGACCGCGCGCACGCGGTGGGTCCACTCGTTTGAGTCCATTCCCAGGCGGCCGAGGACGGCCGGCGGCTTCCCCGTGATCCGCCCGCGCTTGCTGGGGTGCCATTGGCGGCCGGTCATGTCGACCAGTTCGATGTACTCGGTGGTTGAGAGCGCCGTCACCGGCAGGCCGCGAATGCCCAGCACCGGCGCCAGTTGAGGTCGGCGCGGTTCGCTGGTTGTGGCGCGACGGTTGCCACCGGTCGTGCAGGACAACGTCTCGCCACGCGGTTCCGACTCGATGGCTCGGATACGTTTCAGGATGCTCGTGTGTACCGAGCCCTCCAGTTGCGAGGTCATGCCGGCGCGGATGGGGTTCAGGTCCACATAGGCCATGGCCGACAGCACTGCGGTCTCGTCGAGCAGGACCTGGGATCGGAAGCGTCCTTCCCAGAACCGGCCCTTGCAGTGGTCCTCGACGTTCGCGCGGCGGGCGATGGGCTCACTGAGCGATTTCATGAACCACGAGAGACTGCAGAACCGCGCGCGCAGCACAGCCAGCCGGGCATCGTTCGCGACGATCTGCGCCTTCGCTGCTTCGTACTGACCATCCTCCGGCGGATACAGCCCCAGCCATCGGGCGGCGACCTCGTCCGGATCCCAGTACCGCGCGACGTCGGCATGCATCTCGATCACGATATGCAGGTGATTGCTCATCACCGCGTAGGCCCAGATCGAGACGGCATACAGCTCCGCCAACTGCGCCAGGCGATCTTCAACCCACTGCCGGCGATGCTCGTGATCGGTGCCCGTCAATGGATCCTGCCCGCAGAGCCAGGCGCGGCGTACACAGCGGGACACGCAGTGATAGATGCCGTGGGCGTTGGCGGGGACCAGGAGGGAGCGGGCTTGCGTCATGGGAGCAGCATGGCGCAATCGGTTGGCACCGGCTGTCAGAAGACTCCGACGGCGGTGTCAGAAAGCGATGATTTGTGCCTGTCCTCGCTTCGTGCGCCTGCGACCAGCAGCAGTGTCTCCCGCTGCGTGTCGAATCGTCGGGTGTCCTCGTTTCCGGCTGCGTGTCGAATCGTCGGGTGTCCTCGTTTCCGCGGGTGTCCTCGTTTCCGCGTTGGTGTCCTCGTTTCCGCGTTTCCGATCCGCAGCCGCGTGCTACCCTTTCATCATCCCGGTTTGGCATGAGAGGTGCGCCAATGAACGACCCACTGGTCCGCTTCCTGTTCACGGCAGGCGTCGCGCTGGCGCTCGCAGCCTCGTCGGTGGATTCCGCCAAAGCCTCCCCTGCCTCGACCAAAGAGGCAGAAACCGAATACAAGGACAACCTCAGACTTGACTTTTGGATAGAAAAAACAGCTCTCGACGACCAATTCGGGGAAATTCGCGACCACGCGAAGGGCGACGCACAGGAAGCGGGTGCTCAATCGGCGGCGCCTGCGCCCGAAGTAGCCGTAGCTGAGCCAGAGGCACCGACTGATGAGGCGGAGGCAGTGGCGGAAGAGGAAGAGGTCGAAGACGACGCCGCGGATGAGGAATCCGAATAACGTCTAGCCAGCATTGCTCACTCGACGCTAACGGCACGCAGCACGTGGGTTCGCGGAGCTCGCCGCATCCTGCAAAGGCGCGGCCTTGATGCCGTTCGCCTTCGCCTCAGCACATTCTACAAAGGCGCGTCCGCCTCTGCGCTCAGACACGTCAGGCTGTTAGCCATTCCGGCGATCTTCTGCGCGGCGCCTTCGAGGGTGGCGGAGCCGATCAATGAGCCGAAGCGACGGATGATGAGGACATGGCCGCCGCCGAGGTCGCGGGCGGCTTCGACGAGGTAAAACTGTCGGTGGGCGCGGGCGAAGCGCTCTTTCTGGCGTTGCAGCTCTGCCTTGTTGTCGCGCCAGGGTTGCAGCGCGCTGCGTTCGGCGGCGCGGTAGGCGTCGCGATCGGCCTGGCGCTCGGGATCGTCGAGATCGAGGGCACGCCAGTCGCTCCAACGCGCTTCTCGCATGCGCTCGAGAATGTCGGGTAGATGGGGCAGGTGCAGCATAGCCATGGACGGCGGGGCGACCACCTGTGCGGGCAGGGCCGCGTTCTCGATGACGCTCATCCTGATGCGCCAGCCGCTCTCGTCGCCCGCCGCGAGCACGCGATGCTTGTCCGCGAGTTGGTCGACGTCGTCGAGAAATCCGCCCTGGAAGTAGTGCTGCCATAGGCGTTGGCGAATCAGCAGATGGGTCAGGTCGGCGGCGAAGCCGTCGATCAAGGCCTGCGCCGCGGCGGCATCGTCGAGCGCATAGAACTCGGCCCATTGCTCGCCTTCGGAATCGTCAGAACTTCCGGCCAGCTCGACGCGATAGCCGCGCCAGCGAAAGCTCTCGTCGTAGGCGGTTACGCGGGAAACGTTGCCGTTGGGAAAGCGGATGCTGCAGGCGACCGTCTCGGCACGATATTCGCGCCGGTTGCGCAACTCTTCGTAGTGCGCCTGCGCGCGCGCGGCTTCCTGCGCCTGCTGCAGGTAGATCCCGACGCCGGCAGCGGTCAGTGCCAGGATCGTTCCCACGGCGATCAGGATTTTCGTGCGAGCGGCCATGCCGCGATGTTTTCGCGTCCGCCGTGAGCAAGCAAGAGGGGCGCAGGTTGCACGCAGGCGTTGGCAGCGACCGACCCGAGTGAGAAGAGCACCGTCTCACAGAATGAGCAGAGCGAGGGCACCCATCACACCGAAGCGGAGCGAGGACACCCAGACCGGAGCGAGGACACCCATCGCCCATCGACTCCGCCGACAAGCAATCGAGGACAATCCGTAACTCGTCGAGCGACCGGACTAGTGTGGTGTTCCGCAATTAGGTTGAAGAAATTTCCGATGAATTTTGCGGCGAGGCAAGGCGAGAGGAGGAGTCATAGCAGGGCTATGGCGACGACGAGCAACGCCGCATCGGCGCAAAAGGCGCGGAAATAATTCAAGGTAATTGCGGAACACCACGCTAGCTCGCTGGTTGGGTCGAGGCGCTCCATGCGGCTCCACTACCTGCCGTATACCATGGTATCCATCACGACCATGGAGGCCACGATGAACCAGACCGCGAAGGTGTTCACGAACGGCCGCAGTCAGGCGGTACGGCTGCCGGCGGCCTTTCGTTTCGATACCAAGGAGGTTTTCATCCGCCAGGACGAGCAGACGGGAGACATCATCCTTTCTCGCAAGCCACCGGACTGGAAGGGCTTCCTTGCGGCGCTCGATGGGGTCGAGGTTCCGTCTGACTTCCTGTCCGATCGTGATCAGGGCGACGCCGGAGATCGCGATCCGTTCGCGGATGTTCCGGCGTGAAGCGCTACATGCTCGACTCCAACATCGTCAGCCTCCTCATCCGAAGGCAATCGACGCTGGTGGAACGGGTGCAAGATCATTCGATGTCCAGCCTGTGCGTGAGCGCGATAACGGCGGGAGAGCTGGCGATCGGTTTGGCTCGGCGCCCGGAGGCAACCCGCCTCAAGATCGCGGTCGATGAGTTCTTGCTTCGGGTCGACGTGTTGCCTTGGGACGGTGCGATCGCCGAGGCCTATGGCGCGCTCCGGGCGAGGATGGAGATCGCAGGAAGGAACCTCGCACCGCTCGACCGTTTGATTGCCGCACACGCACTGGAAACGGGCGCAGTGCTCGTGACCAGCGACCGGGCTTTCGGCCACGTACCGGATCTGCAGATCGAGGACTGGACAACGCCGTGAGCACGGATCCTTGCACGAATGCTGTGGCGGGCAATGGCGACTGCAATTCCTGGACATCGTCGAGCGCCGCGCACAACGGCACCCGCGCCAACCTGCAGCCGCAATGGGCAACCGCTTGGGAGGTCGCCGCGCCGTGGGGTTCGACGATGCTCGCCTTCGATGGGAACAACCTCGTCTGTTGCGTGGAGGACTGAGCGAGCCCGGCCGGCGCCCGAAGGATCCCGATATCAGTAGGTGGTCAAGGCAGTTGCAGCGCGATTTGCGCCTTCGGCTGCGGGCATGTTCGGCGGATTGGCGTCATCGCGATCGAGTTGCTGCACGCGCGCCGCCGCCGCACCGCCGATCCAGGGACAGTCGCTGCGCCCGGCCAGGCGCAGGCGCAGCCGGCCGACGACATCGTAGCCGGCATCGGCGAGCCCCCGCGGCAACGCGCCGAGCAGCAGGCCGGCGAGCACGTACAGGCCGCTGCAGTGGCGCAGCACGGCGGCGACCGCCGCGGCGCGCCGGTGCACCTGGCCATTCGCGTCGATGACGATCACGCTCTCGCCCGCCACGTCGAAGCCGTGTTGGCGCGCGTAGTCCGACTGCAGCGCGGCGACCCGCAGCGGCTGCGCGCCCTCCGTTGCCGCGATGCGCACGCAGCCGTGGCAAAAGGCGCAGGCGCCGTCGTAAAGCACGGTCAGCGCTTGCGGCCTGGCCCAGCGCTGCACCCAGCGCGGGTCGAAGGCGAGCAGGTGCGCCAGCAGCATCGGGATCGTCAGGTCGGCGAAATCGAGCAGCAGCAGGAAGCCGCACTGCGCCAGCAGCATGGTCGACCACAGCATGGCGCGCAGCCGCGGCCACAGGTAGAGCGGCGCGTACAGCAGTTCCACCCACAGGATCGCAAGCGTGATCGCGTGCAGCAGGCCGGGCCAGTCCAGCAGAAGCGTGCGCAACAGGTGATCGCGCGCGAGCGGGTTCTGCAGGACCATCGCGACCGCGTCGCCAGCCACCCAGGCCGGCGATTGCAACTTGGTCCAGCCGCTGTAGCTGTAGCACAGCGCGAGCATCGCCAGGTGCGCCAGCCTCAGCGAACGCGGCAGCCGCCAGCCGATGTCGTCACCGGCTGCGCGCGGCACGCCGGCGTGCAGCAGCAGCATCCAACCGAGCAGCGGCAGGCTGGGGTTGGCGATCAGCGGGTTGCGCGCGTGCAGCCACGCCAGCAGCAGCGCGCACACCACCGCGGCGGTACGGTCAAGGCGGCCGCAGGCGATGGCGACGCCGCAGGCGACGCCTGACAGCAGCAGCAGCGTCGCCATCCAGGGACTGTCGTCCAGCCAGAAAGGACTCGGGAGCAGGCCGAACAGCGGTGAGCGCTGCGCATCGCCGAGCATGCCTTGCGCCGAGAACAGTTCTGCCGCCCACGGCAGCAGGCTGGCGAAGTGCACCACCAGGAAGGCACCGAGCAAGGCACGGTAGATCGCGTAGTGGCCACGGGTCCAGTCGCTGGCACGCTCATTCATCGACAACCTCCCGGCTTGCACAATCCAGCGTCTGCACCAGCGGCAGGCGCGCCGGCGCGTCCGCACGCGGCTGCACGCGGATGCGCCAGCGCTGGTGCGCGCCCAGCCCCAGTTCGGCGGCGGCCAGGCCCGGTGCGCACAGCGCATGCACCAGCACGCTGGCGTGCATTCCGCGGGTGCGCTCATCGCTGCGCAGCAGCGGGCCGTACGCAAAGGCCGCGCCGTAGGCGTTGCGGCGGTTGTAGGGGCCGCGCAGGCCGGCGTAGCGCGCCGGATCGATCTCGACCTCGTGCCAGCGACCGTCGTCATCCGCGCCGGCGACGAAGAAGCGGTTGGCGAAGGTCTCGAAGCCACGATGGGCGGTGAACACCTTCATCGCCGGCGCGACCTGAGTCGTGGCCGCGAGTGCCCGCACACGCCGCCAGCCGCAGACGTCGGCGAGCATCTGCGTACAGCCGACCAGCAGCAGGCAGGCGGCATACCAGTTGCGGTTCATCGCGGCGTCCTCCACAGCAGCAGGCGGCCGAGCTGGCGTTCGCGGTCGTCGGCGAAGCCGCATTCGCGCGGCGATTCGCGCGGGTTGTCCAGGGTCCCGAACAACCAGTCCCACAGCGGCAGGTCGGAGTAGTTGTCGCGGTGCCAGTCGCGCTGGTGGTGGCGGCGGTGGCTTTCCGGCCGCTGGATCAGGTAGCCGAGCCAGTGCGGCGTGCGCACATTCCAGTGGTAGAAGAGCTCGGCGAGGCCGGCGAAGGTCAGTGCCAGCGCGACGCTCGCCGGCTGCAGCCCGAGCACGCTCACCAGCAACAGGCTGGTCAGCAGGCCGTTGGCGAGGATCTCCAGCGGATGCTTGTAGAAGCTGGTCAGGACTTCGATCCGACTGGCGCTGTGGTGCACCGCGTGGAAGGTGCGCCACAGCCACGGCGACTGGTGGCGCGCACGATGCCACCAGTAGAACACGAAGGTGATCAGCAGGTAGCCGAGCAGCGCGTCGGGCAGCAGGCCGTAATCGACTTGCAGCAGCTTCGGCGCGCCAGCGAGCGCGTGGTCCCAGGTACGCGCACCGAGCAGCGCCACCGCCAGTTGCACGAGGTTCAACAGCAACAAGCGCGACCACCAATGGCGCGAGTCCGGCTGGGGTTGGCCGGGGCGCCACTGTTCGAGCACCCACATGCCGAAAGCGGCCGCGATCACCGCACTAGCCGTATCCATCTCGATTCTCCTCCAGGACCTGGCGCCGACGTTGAGTGCAGGTCGCACGAAACTCAACTAATGATTTCGAGATGGCAGCCCGCGCACCGTCCGGTAGCATCATGCGCTACCTTCCAGGCTCCAGCGCGATGAAACAAAGCCACGCGATCCACCAGGCCCTGAAGCGATTGCTGCGCCAGCGCGGTCGCCGCTACGCGCAGGCCGCGGAGGTGCTGGCGCTCAGCGAAGCCAGTGTCAAGCGGCTGTTTTCGCGAGCCGAGCTGTCGCTGCAGCGGATCGAGCTGCTGTGCGACTGGCTCGGCGTCGAGATCTCGGACCTGGTCGAACAGAGCCGCGAGCTGCAGCCGCTGGTCACCGAACTCGACCCCGCGCAGGAGCGTGCGCTGCTCGGCGATCCGGCGCTGCTGCTGACGGCTTACCTGGTGATCAATGGCTGGGGCGAGGCCGAGATCCTCGAGACCTGGCAGTTCACGCGACCGCAACTGACCCGCCACCTGATCGCGCTGGAACGCCTCGGCCTGATCGAGCTGATGCCCTTCGGCCGCATCAAGCGGCGCACGGCGCGCAACTTCGGCTGGCGCAAGGACGGTCCGGTGCAGCGCTACTTCGCGACCCAGGTGCTGCCGGAATTCCTCGCCACACGCTTCGACCAGCCCGGCGAGGAGATGCACTTCGTCGGCGGCATGCTCTCGCGCGCCTCCGTGTACAAGCTGCACGAGGGCATGCGCGCGCTGGCGCGCCAGCTCGACGAACTGGTGCAGCAGGACCTCGGGCTGCCGGTCGCCGAACGCCACGGCGTCAGCCTGCTGCTGGCCTTGCGGCCGTGGGAGTTCAGTGGTTTCACGCGCCTGCGCCAGGGGCCGCGCGGCAAGTATTTCTGAGGTGGCACCGTGCTTGCGCACCCTCTCCGCTACACCGGAGATTCACTGCGCGGCGATCGCCCAGGATGACCAACGTCCCCGCCTTGGCATAGCCGTCCGTGATCGTCTCAATCTTCGAGTCATCCGCCTCAACTTCGGCGGGGAGTGCCGTCACGAAGGCCGCCAGGAACAGCGCTATCGGCAAGAGGTCCATCGGATGCTCCCGGTATCTCGGCTCATGCCAAATGACGGTGGCGCGACACGCGAAGCGGAAGCTGGACGAAGCCAAGGCGAAAGACGCAGCCACCACCGGCAAGGAGCTTGGGAAAGCAGCCTGGGCACTCTCACCGAACATCCGATAACTCATTGATCTGAAGAGCATTTTGTCCGCAAAGGACGCGAAGGACGCAAAGAAGAGCGGAAACCGCTTTCGCTTCCTTTGCGTTCTTTGCGTCCTTTGCGGACAAGAAAAGTGGCGCGGGTCGCGAAGAAGTTCGATGCGCGAATAAGCGCACCGGCAAAGGCGACCGGAACTCTCACCGAAAATGCCGCAAAGCATTGATTTGGCAATGATAATTCGGAGGGCACGAGGGCAAGAGGGCACGAGGGCACGCAAAGGCGCTCCTTCGCACCGAACCGGCTCTTGCGTGCCCTCGTGCCCTCGTGGCCTCGTGCCCTCCAGTTCGATGCGCGAATAAGCGCACCGGTCAGGGGCGACCGGGACACTCACAAAAGAGCACGAAACGGGTCCAGGAAAACTGCGTGGCAAGACACTCGCTCGCGCCCAGCGGCGAGATCCTGATCGCTCCATCGCGACGCGGCGTCGAAGGGAGCTGCCTCGCGCGACCCTCTCGCAAGTGCATCGACGCCGCGCCCGGCAGCAATCGGGCGACCAGCGTTTCGTTGTTGACAGTGATCGAGCCGCTGGACCGGGTTCAACAGGGCTCGGCCGCGTTACCCGGATTGCTGGGGGTGACGTTGCGAGTGCCTTCCACTTGCACGCTACGCAGGACCCAGTTGTCGCCATCCATCCGATAGCTGACGATCGAGTCCACCTCGCGCTGCGGCTCGCCGTTCAGATCTGCGTAGTACACCGAGGTCACCCTGAACTCGATGACTTCGCCCTTGCGGACAGAGGTCCGAATTGCCAGTGAGTCGATCTGGTCGTTGCTGCCCGGACTTGCACCCAGCGCCAAGTTGCCCACGAACAGATAGTGATTCTTGAGATCTGACCCGATGCGAGCCTCATCAGGTGTCGAGGCTTGCTGGGTGACCTCATCGCGCACGGGTGATTCTGAACTCTGGGCGGCCCCGACGTCATTGACTGAAGCGCGGATGGCAAATGCGGCCACCAGGAGAAAGCTGATGAGTTTGCGTGCGGGCATTGGCGGTTCCCTGATGCGGAGTCCTGTCGGACGTGATGGCGGGGGAGAGTGCAATCACGAAATCGATCGAACTCTGAACCGAAGACTGTCCCCCGGGACCGAAGTTCCGCAACCTCGGACTGCCGGCCCGTGGTCCGCGCCTGTGAGCGGATCCTGCCCGCAGAGCCAAGTGCGGCGGACATGGCGTGATACGCAGTGATAGACGCCGTGGGCGTTGACCCGGACCAGCAGGTAGCGGGCTTGCGTCATGCGCGGAACATGCGCGGTCGGAAATCGAAGGATCTGTGGCAAGTTCGTGCATTTCGGCGCGCGTCTATGATGCGTGCATTCGCGCAATGGACAGGACCATGCTGGGACTGGTCGAGTGGCTGTTTTCAATCCTGCTGAAGAAGCGAACGCCGACGCCGACGATCGATGTCGCCTGGGGCGACCCGGTGGCGCGCGAAATACGCACGGCGCTGGCGGCTGGCGATTTCCGCGCTGCTGAGGCGCGCCTCGGGACGGCGCCGGACGCGCAGACGCTCGAGCACTGGATCCACGCCTGCAGCGACTGGGACGGACGCCCCGAATGGCTCGACCAGTGGGTGAGCCGGAGCCCGGCTTCGCCGCTCGCGTACCTGGTGCGTGGGGAGCACGGCACGCACTGGGCTTGGCAAGCGCGCAGCAGCCGGCGCGCCGACCAGGTCGACGATGCTGCCTTCGCCGAGTTCTTCCGGCGCCTTGAACAGGCCGATGCCGACCTCGAGGCGGCGCAGCGACTCGATCCGGACAGCGCACTGCCTGCCGCGCTCGCCATCCGCGTACGCATGGGCCTGCAGTCCGAAGAGGAGCACACGCGCGCCACTTTCGATCACGCCATCGCGCGAGCACCGACGCTGGTCGGTGCGCATCGGGCGATGCAGACCGCGCTTTGCGCCAAGTGGGGTGGTAGCCACGCCGCGATGTTCGCCTTTGCGCGGGAGCACTGCGATCGTTCCGCCGCGCTGCAGGTGCTGGTCCCGATGGCCCACATCGAGGCACTCATCGACAGCGAAGATGTCGATGAGCGGCGCGAGTACATGCGTCGCAAGCCGGTGCGCGAGGAACTCGCAGCGGCATTCGCGCGCTTCGGCGAGGGCCGCGACCGAAGCGCCACCCGCAGTGGCGCCAACGCCTTCGCGTTGTGCTTCGCGCTGGCCCGCGATGTGAGTCGTTGCGATCGCGCCTTCGCGCTGACCGAGGGTCTGGTAGCCCGAATGCCATGGCTGTATTTCGGCGATCCGCTGGCCCAATACACGAAGGTCCGCGCGTCGGTGGCCTGATGTCCTGGCCGCGCAGCCAGCGCTGACCGATTTCCTCTGCTTTGTCGAGGAGTGCACCTTCCCTGCCCATCACGCGGCAGAAGCCCCCCAGTACGCCTTGCGCGGGTTGGCTGTAAAGAAGCGGGGACAACCGTCGATTCCCTGACCGACGAACGCAGGCACACGCGCAGGTGTCCACTGACTACTTCGTGATTTCAAGGGCTTGGTCAGGCCAAAGTCAACGCCCGGCCTGAGCCTTGTTCGGGCTTGATCGCGCGCACGCGGTGGGTGCACTGGTGAGTCCATGCCCAGGCGGGCAAGCAACGCCGGCGGCTTGCCCGTGACGCATCCGCGCTTGGTGGGGTGCGATTGGCGGCCGGTTGCGTCGACGAGTTCGATGGATTCGGTGATTGAGACCGCCGTTACCGACAGGCCGCGAATTCCCAACATCGGTGCCAGTTCAGCCAGGTCGGCGCGGTGTGCTTGCTGTGGCTCGACCGTTCTCGCTTCGGTGCCAGTGCCGCCACCGGCAATGAGCGCTGCGCGCAGGAAATTTCGTCTCTTGTTCTTGAGCCCCACCCACGGAGACGTGCATGTCGATTCTGCTCAGCTTGACCGCCGCCGCGCTGTTGGCGGCCAAACCGCAACCGGATCCCGGCCCTGGCGCCACGTCGCGCTTCGCCCTCAACGGCACGCTGATGGTCGCGCCCGCCGCGTCACCTGGCGGGCGTTATGCGGTCACGGCAAGCGCCCGGCTGTACCTCCCTGATCGTGTCAGCACAGGTCGCTTCTCGCTGAAGTCCAGCAACCAGGGAGACGGCAGCACCAGCTGCAGCTCCACAGACGACATTTTCCAGAACGGTTTCGAATGACCAGGATGCCCGCCATGACCTCGACTACCCGCACCATGTTGTGTTCCGCCCTGTTGATGGCGCTCGCTCAGACGGCCGGTGCCGCCAGCATGCGTTATCAAGGCCAGCTCAGTGATGCCGGCCAGCCGGCCAATGGCCGCTATGACATCCAGATTGCGCTGTACAACGCGCCGGCAGGTGGTGCGCTGCTCGATGAGCCCATCACCTTTGACGATGTGCAGGTGCGAGACGGTGTGTTCGAGCTCGAACTGGAAGCCCCGCAGGCCGCCCAAAACCAGAGTGCGTGGCTGCAGGCGGCGGTGCGTGATGGCGCCAGCAGCGGGACTCTGCTGCCGCTCTCTTCACGCGAAAAGGTGACGCTGGCACCCTTGATCGGCGCTTGCTGGAGCACCACGGGTGATACCGGCAGCAATCCGACGGTCAACTATCTGGGCAACGCCGATAGCCAGACCCTGGTGCTGAGTTCGCCCGATGGTGTTTCGGTCCACAAGCGCGCGGCGATCACCAATGGCTCGGCCGATCTGCTGGTAGGCGCGCGCACAGGCGGCGATGACGATGCCGATTTGCAACTGGAATCGCGCACCGGAAAGATTGCCACGATGTATGTCCGAGACTCCAACAACAACCTTATCTTCGCCAACAACGGTGGTGCCTTCGAATTCTTTGATGGCGTCTCTACAGCCACACAGAATGTGGGGGCGCCGGTCTATCAATTCAGCGGCCGTTTGCGCAGCGGGGCTGCCGGCGTCGGCGCGGCAGACACCAGTGGAGGTCTGTGGCTCAGCGACGAGGTTCAGGACAGGTCCTTTGTTGGACGCGGTTCCAACAACACCAACTGGACCGGCATCTTTGCCAATAACGCCTGGCGCATGGTGGTCAACGATGATGGGGGTGTCTTGTTCAACTCGGTCACCCCACCCGGGGGGCAGCCGGGCTATGACATGTTGCTCGCGCCGCGCCCCGATGGCGATCCTGATGCGGATCTGGTCCTGCAAACCCGTGTGGGCAGGTTCGGGCGTCTTTACCTGGACGATGCCACCGGCGGCTTCACCTGGAATACGTTCAATCTCAACGCCGGGGCCAACTTCTTTACCATGAGCAACGGTGCCTTGCTGTCCAACGGCGGCGTATGGACCAATGCCTCCAGCCGTGAACTGAAGGAAGGCTTCCAGGCCGTGGATACGGGTGCCATGCTGGAAAAGTTGATCGGCCTGCCGATCACCACCTGGACCTACAAGACCTCCGCTGAAGGCACCCACATCGGACCCGTGGCCGAGGATTTCAAAGCGGCCTTTGGCTTGGCCGGTGATGGCAAGGCGATTGCCACCGTGGATGCCGATGGGGTGGCCCTGGCGGCCATCCAGGGGTTGAATGCCAAACTGGAAGCAGAAAACGCGCAGTTGCGTGATCGGCTGACCCAGATCGAGGTGGCGCTGCAGCAGCTGCAATCGCGATGAACCGCGCGTAGCGGGCCAGCAATGCCTGGGTGCGCGGGCCTGTGGTCCGCGCTTCCCAAGGACGTGCAGCGCAGCTCCCCATGGCCAGTCGGCCTGCGGATTGTCTGCTGTGCGAACAGCATGCTGACCCCCAGCCCGAGCTCCCCTTCAGCGATCATGGATGCTCCCCCGTGATCGCTGGATCCTCATGTCTGACTCGCTCGGCACTGCCCGCACCGCCGCGGTGTTTCTGGAGCTGTCCGAACTTCCCGCTGCGCAGCGGCACGCCCGCCTGGCCGCCTTGCAGGCCGCGGAGCCGGAACTGCATGAGCAAGTCCTGCTGTTGTTGAACCGCCTTGATGACAGCGCTGCGGAGCCCGGCTTCGTGCTCGCGCTGGGCCAGTCCGAGACGGCACCCGCCATGGCCTGGGCCGGACGGCGGCTGGGACCGTTCGAGTTGCTGAGCGAAATCGGTCGTGGCGGGATGGGCGCGGTGTGGCGTGCCCAGCGCGTCGATGGTCAATACGCACAACAAGTGGCGATCAAGTTGCTGCACACCCACGCCCGGGACGACACCCGTCGACAGGTGCTGCTGGAGCGCTTCCTGCGGGAGCGACAGACGCTCGCCGGGCTCAAGCATCCGCACATCGCAGCGCTGCTGGACGGTGGGGTCGATGAGCGTGGGCAGCCCTGGTTTGCGCTGGAGCTGGTGGACGGCCTGCCGATCACACGTTACGCCAGCGACCGCCACCTGGGGCTGGCGGCCCGCCTGCGTCTGCTGTTGCAGGTATGCGATGCGGTGCAGTTTGCCCACCAGAAGCTGATCGTGCATCGCGATCTCAAGCCCGACAATCTGCTGGTGGACCAGGCCGGCCAGGTCAAGCTGCTGGATTTCGGCATCGTCAAGCTGCTCGACGATGGTTCGGATGGTGCGCAGACGCAGACCGGCGCACGGGTGTTCACACCCAACTATGCTGCGCCCGAGCAGGTGCAGGGTGGCGGGATCAGTGTCGCCACCGATGTGTATGCGCTGGGTGTGATCCTGTTCGAGCTGCTGGTAGGCCGACGTCCATTCGTACACAGCGGCGCAGGGCTGCAAATGGCGCAGATCAGCGCCGGCTGGCGTGCCGAGGCACCCTCGCGGGCGCTGGCGCGTGACAGTGGCTCGACACGTCGAGCGCGTCCGCTACGCGGTGATCTGGACACCATCGTGCTGCGCTGCCTTGCCCACGATCCGCCGCGGCGCTATCCCACGGTGCAAGCGCTGGCCGATGATCTGCGTCGCTACCTGGATGGGCAGCCGATTCGCGCACGCCCGGACAGCCGCTCGTATCGGCTCTCCAAGTTTTTGAGCCGCCATCCATACGGCAGCGCTGCAGCCGTCCTTGGGCTGTGCCTGCTGCTGGGCTTGACCACGGTCAGCGTGCTGCAAGCCCGTCGCGCGCAGCAGCAGACCCGTCTGGCCGAAGCCTTCGCCCATCAGTCGCAGATTGATCGCGATCTGGCCATTGCGCAGTCGCAACGACTGGAGCTGATGCAGGAACACTATGCCAGCGTGATCAACCGGGCCTTGTCTGGTGGCGCCGCGATGACACCGGATGCCTTGCTGGAGATGGCCGGTGACATCAATGCCAGCGTGGCCGCCAATGATCCAGCGGCTAGGCGTTCGATCGAGCTGGGACAGGCGGAGCTGTTTCTGGTGCGCAATGACTTCAAGCACGCCATCGAATTGCTGGAGGCCATGGGACCGCGGCGCGAATCCTTGTCCGATCTTGAACAGGTCAATTTTTCAGAAACGCTCGGCGTCAGCTATCTGCGGGTCGGCCGAGTCGACGAAGTGGACGAGGTACTCGATGCGGGTGAGCAGGCAGCACAGCGCCTGGGCCCGCGCAAGGACCTGGCTCAGGCGCAATTGAAGATCGTGCGTGCGCAGTGGCTGCGTACCCGCGGAGAGCCTGCCGCCGCGTTCCAGCAAGCGTTGGCAGCTGCTTCGCTCGTGCGCAATGCGGCCGGGGTCAGTCCCATGCGATACGGACAACTGCTGATCAACGCCGCGCAGACAGCGATGTTCGCGGGCGAAGTCGACACCGCGCATGATCTGTCCAGCGAGGGGCTGGCGATCTGGAAGCAGGCCGGATTGCAGGGCATGGTCACGTTCGCGACCGCCGAAACCGTATTGGGTAATCTGGAATTGCTGGCGGGTCGGCCAGCCGCGGCACTGCAGGTGTTCGAGCGCGTGGCACGGACGGGTGCCAGTGTCGAAAACATCCCCAGTGCCGCAGCCCGGGAATCCTCGATGGCCAAGGCGCTGGCCCTGCTGGGTCGTGATGATGAAGCACTGGCACTGGCGGAACAGGCACAGCAACGCTTCTGCGCAGTGGTTGGAGCAGACACGCTGGACTGTCAGCGCATGCGTATGGTGAAGATTGATGTGGCACAGTGGGCCGGTCGCACGAATCTGGCCCGGCGGCAGTTGGCGGTCGTTGAAGCCGCGATCGGGCCCGCACCGCCCGCAGTGATTGCGCACATCCTGCCGGTCAGCCAGGCACTCATCGCGCTTGCAGAGCGGCCGGACTTGCGCACGGTGCAGCAGTTGCAGCACGCACTGGAGGGCATGGCTGCGCAAGGCGGTGTAGGCCCGCGCAATGCACGTAGACTGCGCCTGGGTGCTGCCGAACGCTTGTTGGCGGGCGGCCACGAAGCGCTGGCGGTGCAGTTGATGCAATTGGCTCCGCCCGCCGACCCCGCAGCGGCGCCCATGACTGGGGAGGTGGGCATCGATGCCGCATGGAGCGTGTTGTGGACGGCGAAACTGGCGGGTAATGCCGCTGATCCGGAGGCTCTTCGGACGGCATGGGAGGCGTTGCGCACACAGCTCGGTGATGACCACCCAGTCGTCAGGCGCTGGCGCTCAGGCGCCACAGGAGCTTGATTCAGGAGCAATGGACGTGACACACGCCGCGTATTCTGGCCGGCATTCGAATCGACCCCAGGAAACGATCGCCCCGCGATGCCATCAAGCTGCCAGCCAGTGCTGCACCAGCACACAGGCAGCGCGATAGTCGCGGCGCACCGTGATGTCGGTCATCGCCAACAGCTGGGCGATCTGTTTCAGCTCCAGTCCAGCCAGCACTCGCAGTTCGAAAACTTCAGCCTTGCGCGCATCGGCCTCGCGCAATCGATCCAGCAGATCGTCAAACATCACGATGTCGCAGGGCGTTTGCGGATCCCTGAGGTCCAGTCCGGTCAGCGTCACCCGCGTCAGATCACCGCCGTGGCGCTGCGCATCCTTGAAGCGCACCCGGTCCAGCAAGATCTGCCGCATCGCCAGTACCGTCAATCGATACAGATGGCGTTGCCCTTCCAGATTCCCGGCGTGCTGCTGCAGCTTGAGGAAGGCCTCATGCACCAGCCCGGTCGTATTGAGCGTGCCGCCGTGCTGTCCGGCCAACAACTGATGCGCACGCGGTTTGAGCTGGGCATAGATCGTGCCGAACAAGGCCACATCCGCCGCGCTCAGACCACGCGTGCACCGCAGCTCCGGCAGTGGGTCAGCAGGGATCGCAGGATCCGCGTCGGTTGTATCCAAGGAGGCCATGACTCCGTTTTGCAGTGCACCGGCCGCTTGGCTGGGTCGGATCGAGGAACGGGTATGCCGCACTGCGGATGCGCAGAGCGGCGGTCCGCAGCGGTTGCTGTGATTGCGCGCAATAGACACACGCACACGCGCCGAAAGCATAGCCCGGGTCTTGCCCGCAGAGCCAAGCGCGGCGTACACAGCGGGACCGGCAGGGATGCACACCCGTGGGCGTTGGTTGGTACCCGTACTGAGCGGGCTTGCGTCACATGCAGCGCATGCGCGGCCGGATTGGCGTGGGCTGTCGGAAATTGCCGACGGGCGCGTCCGAAATCTGCGGATTTGTGCGTGTCCTCGATTCGGCGGTGTGTGTCCTCGATTCGACGTGCTCGCTTTGGGCACTGAAGTCGCGAGTACCTGGCCTTCGATTGTGGACAGGCCTTGTCCAGAATCGCGACGCGCGTTCGGTGTGGCCTCAGTCGAAGGCTGGATAATCAACGACCTGCGTGATGGCTCGGTAATTGCTACGGGCCGGCAGCCCAACCAGTACCGAGGGATTCATGCAACGAACGACTGCACGAGCGGCGACGATGGCTTCGGTTCGGGGGGCGCTGATCCGCGAGCTGACCCTGTCGATTCGCGGCCTGCTGAAGAACTGGGGCTTCGCGCTCGGCACCACGCTCGTACTCGCGCTGGCCATCGGCGCCAACGCCGCGATGTTCTCGATCGTCAACACAGTCTTGCTGCAACCGCTCGCGTATCCGGATGCAGAGCGGATCGTTGCGGTCGAGACCTACTGGGCGAACAGCGGACGCGCCAGCCCGGATGTGTCAACGCCGGACTTCGCCGACTGGCAGGCGCAGAACGACGCGTTCGAAGCCATGGCCTACTACGGTGGCGAGAAGGATGTCGCCATCGTCGTCGGCGATCGCGCCGAGTTTGCCAACGACATGTATGTCTCGCGGGATTTCTTTGCCGTGTTCGGCCAGTCGCCAGCGGCCGGGCGGCTGCTCACGGAGCAGGATGCCCCGGCTGACGACGCGCCGCCGACGGTGGTCGTCGTGCGCCATGGCTGGGCGCTGGCGCACTTCGGCAGCGCGCAGGCCGCGGTGGGCCAAACCATCGTGGTCTATGGCTCGCCGATGCAAATCGTCGGCGTGGCCGCGCCCGGGTTCAGCTACCCCGATGCCACCGACCTGTGGGCGGCGTGGCGCAGCACCGGTACCGAGCGCAGCGCGGCCGACTTCCAGGTGGTCGGCAAGCTCAAGGCCAGCGTGCCGTTGGCCAGCGCACAGGCGCAGATGCGCACCATTGGCGAAAACCTGGCTGCGAAGCACCCGGAAAACCGGCTCAAGTCGGTGGCGCTGGTGCCGTTGCAGGAGCGACTCACCGGCGGCGTCCAGAACATGCTGCTGATGCTGATGGGCGCGGTGATCCTGGTTTTGCTGATCGCCTGCGTGAATGTCTCCAGCCTGCTGCTGGTGCGCGCATCGGGGCGGACGCGTGAGATGGCCTTGCGCGCGGCCCTGGGCGCGAGCCGCGGCCGGCTGGTGCTGCAACTGCTGACCGAGAGCTGCGTGCTCGGGGTGTTAGCGGCGACCGTGGGCCTGGTGCTGGCGTCCGCCTTCCTGTGGGCATTGCTGGCCTGGCTGCCGGCCGACCTGCCGCGCCTGAGTGAGGTGCGCATCGATGCACCGGTGGTGCTGTTCGCCTATGGCCTGTCGCTGGTTTCGCTGGTGGTCTTTGGCTTGCTGCCCGCCCTGCATGCCTCCCGGCTGGACCTGTCGCACGCGCTGCGGCAGGGTGATGGCGGCAAGGGCACGACGGTGGCGGGCAGCCAGGGTCTGCGTTCGGGGCAGGTGATCGCGCAGGTCGCGCTGTCCGTGGTGCTTCTGGTGACGGCCGGCCTGCTGCTGCGATCCTTCCAGGAGCTGCAACGGGTAGATGTCGGCTTCGCCACCGAGCGGGTGATGGTGGCCTACACCCAGTACCCGACCAATTCCGACGAGGACCGGCGCAAGCGCATCGGCTTCTACGCGGATGTGATCGACCGGCTGCGGGCGGAGCCCGGCATCTCGGCGGCGGCCGGTGTGGCCTTCCTGCCGATGGGCCGGGAGCGCCGGCCGGCCCGCGAGTACCTGGTCGAAGGCATGCCGGACGAGCTTCCGGGAGCGCGGCCCAAGGCCGAGTTCAACGCGATCACGCCCGGATACTTCCACGCGCTGGAGATTCCGCTGCACGCCGGGAGGGACTTCTCGCGCGCGGACACGGCGGAGACACCGCCGGTGGTGATCGTCAACGAGACCTTGGCGCGCACCACGTTTCCGGGCGAGTCTCCGCTGGGCAAGCGCATTCGTCCGGGTCCCAACGCGCCGTGGATGGAGATCGTCGGCGTGGTCGGCGACACCCGCTGGCAGGATCCGGACCGGCCACCCCCTGCGGTGTTGTATGCAGCGTCGATGCAGGGCGTCGGTGGGTCGCTGTCGATCATCGCGCGGACCTCGCTGCCCGAGGCCTCGCTCACCGGGGTTGTGCGCAGCATCCTGCACGCTGCCGGTCCGGACGTGCCGGCGCGATTCGAGTCGATGCAGCAGATGTTCGCGGGTGCGATCGCCCACCCGCGCTTTCGCGCCCAGTTGATCGGCGTGTTCGCCGGCGTCGCTGCCATGCTGGCGGCGGTCGGCATTTTCAGCGTGCTTGCGCATCTGGTCGGGCAACGCTCCCGGGAAATCGCGGTCCGTCGCGCGGTCGGCGCGCGGGCCGTCGACGTTGTGCGCATGGTCGTCGGCCGGGGTCTGAAGCTGGTCGTGCTCGGTCTGGTGCTCGGATCGCTCGGAGCGCTTGCAGCGGGACAGCTGCTGAGCGGACTGCTCTACGGCATCAGCCCGTGGGATGTCGGCGCGTTTGCGGGTGCGTTGTCGGCGCTATCGGTCGCGGCACTGCTGGCCATGCTGGTTCCCGCCATCCGGGCGACCACCATCGCGCCAATCGCGGCCCTGCAGCAGTAGTCGCAGGGCGCCGCGCGTCATTGCCGCACGGCAGGGCCGGACGATGCGGGCGTGAGGACCCGGCCGGCTTCTTTGGTCGCGTTGTCGCATGTCGAGCTTAAAGCGCGCGCAAGTGGACCCGGCGCTGACCTCAGGCCCCGACCAGCCCCTCGCGCTCGATGAACGCCACCACCTGGTCCAGCCCTTGCTGGCGGCGCAGATCGGTCATCACGAAGGGCTTGTCGCCGCGCATGCGCAGGGTGTCGCTGCGCATGATCTCGAGGTTGGCACCGACGTGTGGGGCGAGGTCGGTCTTGTTGATCACCAGCAGGTCCGAGCGGGTGATGCCGGGGCCGCCCTTGCGCGGGATTTTCTCGCCGCCGGCCACGTCGATCACGTAGATCGTCAGGTCGGACAATTCGGGCGAAAAAGTCGCGGCGAGGTTGTCGCCGCCAGATTCGATGAACACGATGTCGGCATCGGGGAATACCTCGAGCATGCGTTCGATCGCCTCCAAGTTGATCGAGGCATCCTCGCGGATCGCGGTGTGCGGGCAGCCGCCGGTTTCCACGCCGAGGATCCGCTCTGGCGGCAGGGCGCCGGAGACCGTCAGCAGGCGCTGGTCTTCCTTGGTGTAGATGTCGTTGGTGATGGCGACCAGGTCATGCCGCGCGCGCATCGCTTTGCACAGCATCTCCAGCAGGGTGGTCTTGCCCGAACCCACCGGGCCGCCGATGCCGACGCGCAGCGGGGGCAGGGGACGGGTGCGGCGCTGGCTCCAGTGCGACATGGGCATCCTCAGGAACGGAACAATCGGGAGTACTGGGTTTCGTGCTGCGCCGAGCGGATCGCCAGCATCGGCGCGAAGTGGGTGATGATGTCCTCGCCGGTCGTCATCGCTTGCGCGATCGCTGCCGGCAGCCGCAGCCCCAGTCGCCGCAACAGCGCCTGGCCCTGGGTCTGGCCGAGCGGCACCAGCTTGACTGCGGCGGTGCTGAGGTTTTCCAACAGGCCCCAGCCCGCGGCGTGCAGGCCGATGGCCGGCGTGAGCCCGAGCGCGCGCGCCGCCAGCGCATGCGCAGTGGCGTAGGCAAGCGGTTGCAGCGCGGCCAGCGCCAGCAACTGGTCCGGGCGCAGTGCCGGCAAGGCCGGCAGCGCAAGCAGCCATTGGCGCAGCGAATGGCCGGTCTGGGTGCATTCGAGCAGCAACTCGCTGCTCTCGCGTACGGCCAGCACGCGGTCGTTGAGCGCATGCAATTCGCCCAGTTCCGCCGATTCCCACGCGGCATGGGCGCGCAGCCACAAGGGTGCGTCACCGCGTGCCCAGCAGAGGTCGAGGTAATCACCGATCCAGCGCTCGGCGCCGGCGGCATCGTGCACCACGCCGGATTCCACCGCGGCTTCCAGACCGAGCGAATGGCTGAAGGCGCCGATGGGAAGGGCGGCGGAGGCGAGTTGCAGCAGGCCGGGGAGGCAGGCTGGATCGAGGTCCGCGGCGCTGGGTGGGAGCGGGCTCCGCCCGCGATCTGTCGCCGATTGCGTCAAGAGATCGCGGGCGGAGCCCGCTCCCACAGGGGCGCACACCCGAGTTCGAGGCGGGCCGCCCCGCAGCACGGAAAGGCGCCGATTAGCCGGCACCCGGCCCAGGCTGCGCCGGGTCATGACGCTCGATCCTGATCCGCTTTCGCTTCCGGATGCGGATGCGGATGCGGATGCGGGTGGTCGTGATGCGCGAACAGTGCCTGCGCGAGGCGGTGATCGTCGGCGAAGGTGGCGTCGTGACCATGCCGATGGCCGCCGCCGTAGGCGCCGGATTCCGGTTGGAACGGCAGCATGGCGGGTTCGCAGTGCACGCCGATCTGCGCCAGCATCGCCTCCAGCACGGGGTCCGGTTCGATCGCGAGATAGCCTGCGCCGACCTCGACCGCGACATGCCGGTTGCCCAAGTGATACGCGGCACGCGCCAACGTGGTGGCGTCGTCCGAGCGGATCCGCACCACGGTCTCCGCCGCGGCGCAGACCTCGAAGCGCCGGCCGTCGTCCGCGACCAACTGGTCGCCCGGTTCCAGCGTCGTCCCCGGTGGCAGCGCGATGCCCAGCTCCAACCCGTCTACCAGGATGCGCTGGCGGCTCCGCCGTCGCTGCGCCGCCGTGAGTTCCAGCGCGTGGGCGGCGAGTGCGTCGGGTGGACAGTCGGCGGCGGGGATGCGGGTGCGGATGAGCATGGAGGTGAGTGGTGAGTAGTGAGTAAGCGCCGGCAAGTGCGGCAGGTCAATTCGTGTTGTTTCAGGTCTCCAGCAAACGCCCGGCCATGCCGGCTGCTACTCACCACTCACCATTCACCACTCACTAAAAAAGAAAATACCGCTGCGCCATCGGCAGCACCTGCGCGGGCTCGCACCACAGCGGCTCGCCGTCAGCGTGCACCACGTAGGTCTGCGGGTCGACGCGGATCTCCGGTGTCGCGCTGTTGTGGATCATGTCGGCCTTGCCGATGCGCCGGCAGCCGCGCACCGCGACTAGTGGCTTGGTAAGGCCCAGGCGCTCGCCGATGCCGGCGGCCAGCGCGGACTGCGAGACGAAGGTCAGCGAGCTGTGGCTGAGGCTGCGGCCAAAGGCGGCGAACATCGGGCGGTAGTGCACTGGCTGCGGGGTCGGGATCGAGGCGTTCGGATCGCCCATCGGCGCCATCGCGATGCTGCCGCCCTTCAGCACCAGGCTGGGTTTGACGCCGAAGAATGCCGGGCGCCACAGCACCAGGTCGGCCCATTTGCCGACTTCCACCGAGCCCACTTCGTGCGCGATGCCGTGGGTGATCGCCGGGTTGATCGTGACCTTGGCGATGTAGCGCCGCACGCGAAAATTGTCGTGGCGCGCGGGGTCGCCGGGCAGGCTGCCGCGCTGCAGCTTCATCTTGTGCGCGGTCTGGAAGGTGCGCAGGATCACCTCGCCCACGCGCCCCATCGCCTGGCTGTCGCTGGAGATCATCGAAAACGCGCCCAGGTCGTGCAGGATGTCCTCGGCCGCGATTGTCTCGCGGCGGATGCGGCTCTCGGCGAAGGCCACGTCCACGGCGATCACCGGGTCGAGGTGGTGGCAGACCATCAGCATGTCGAGGTGTTCGTCGAGGGTGTTGACGGTGTAAGGCCGGGTCGGATTGGTCGATGAAGGCAGCACGTTCGGCAGCATCGCCGCCTTGATGATGTCCGGCGCATGGCCGCCGCCGGCGCCTTCTGTGTGGTAGGTGTGGATGGTGCGGCCCTTGAACGCTGCGAGAGTGGTCTCGACGAAGCCGGACTCGTTCAGGGTGTCGGTGTGGATCGCGATCTGGGTATCGCTGCCCTCGGCCACGCCGAGCGCGCAGTCGATTGCAGCCGGCGTGGTGCCCCAGTCTTCGTGCAGCTTGAGGCCGATGGCGCCGGCGTCGATCTGTTCGACGAGCGCGCCCGGCAGGCTGGCGTTGCCCTTGCCGAGGAAGCCGAGGTTCATCGGGAAGGCTTCGGCGGCCTGCAGCATGCGCGCCAGGTGCCAGGGTCCGGGCGTGCAGGTGGTGGCGTTGGTACCGGCCGCAGGGCCGGTGCCGCCGCCGAGCATGGTGGTGACCCCCGAGGCCAGCGCTTCCTCGATCTGCTGCGGGCAGATGAAGTGGATATGGCTGTCGATCGCGCCGGCGGTGAGGATCAGGCCTTCGCCGGCGATGATCTCGGTGCCGGGGCCAATGACGATGGTGACGCCCGCCTGGATGTCCGGGTTGCCGGCCTTGCCGATGGCGCTGATGCGGCCAGACTTCAGGCCCACGTCGGCCTTGACGATGCCCCAGTGGTCCACGATCAGCGCATTGGTGATCACCGTGTCGGCGCAGTCGGCGCTGCTCCGCTGACTCTGGCCCATGCCGTCGCGGATCACCTTGCCGCCGCCGAACTTGACCTCCTCGCCATAGATCGTGAAGTCGCGTTCGACCTCGATCAGCAGCGCGGTGTCGGCCAGGCGCACGCGGTCGCCGACCGTCGGCCCGTACATCTCGGCATAGGCTTGGCGCGAGATCTTCATGGCAACTCGCCCATCACCGCACCGGCGAAGCCGTACACCTTGCGCGCACCCGCCATGGCGACCAGTTCCACCGTGCGCGCCTGCCCGGGCTCGAAGCGCACCGCGGTGCCGGCCGCGATGTTCAGGCGGAAGCCCAGGCTGGCGGCGCGGTCGAAATCGAGGGCGCTGTTGGCCTCGAAGAAGTGGTAGTGCGAGCCGACCTGGATCGGGCGGTCGCCGGTGTTGGCGACCGTCAGCGCGCGCGTCGCGCGGCCCGCGTTGAGTTCGATTTCGCCCGCTTCGACGAGGACTTCGCCCGGAATCACTGGTGGTCTCCGGGTCGCCGCCCGCGGTTTCGCTCGGTGGGACGCCGTTGCCAGATCATCGCCGCCGCGACGCCCAGCGCCGCGAGCAGAGCGGCGTACACCCAGTGCTCGGGTTCGCCCGGGGCATGACCGGGATGGGCCAGCAGCGGGCTGGGTGCGAGGAGCAGCAGGGCGAGTGCGTTTCTGGCGTGGGCGTTCATGCGATCGGTCCGTGGACGGTGACGAGCTTGGTGCCGTCGGGGAATGTGGCCTCGACCTGGATGTCGGGGATCAACTCGGGTACGCCGTCCATGACGTCGTCGCGGCCGAGCAGGGTGGTGCCGTAGTGCATCAGTTCGGCGACGCTGCGGCCGTCGCGCGCGCCTTCCATGATCGCGGCGCTGATCAGCGCGACGGACTCGGGATAATTGAGTTTCAGGCCGCGCGCGCGCCGGCGCTCGGCCAGCAGGGCGGCGGTGAACAGCAGCAGCTTGTCCTTCTCGCGCGGCGACAGTTCCATGCGTCAGGTGTTCCAGATCCGGGGTTGGCAGGGGTTGCGATGGGCCACTGCGGGCCGCAGCAGCGCCCACAGCGATTCCAGCAGGGCACGCACGGCCGCGCAGTCGTGCCCGAGCGCGCGGACCAGCAGCACGTCGGCAGGCGCGCCCAGCCAGCTGATGCCGCAGGGCAGCGCAAATTCCGCTGCACGCTCGCGCAGTTCGTCGAGCAAGTCGTCGACCTGGTCGCGCAATGCGGGTGCCGAGGCCCAGGCGGTGGCCATGACCGGATGCCCGGCCAGCCCCAGCGGCGAGTCGCGCAGCGGGTCGGTGGCGCCGAGCGCCACCTGTTCGCGCCAGCGCTCGCGGCCGGCGCGCAGCAGTTGCACGCGCTGGCACCAGCGGCCGCGCAGCCACTGCTCGCCCGCCGCGATCCGCCCGAACTGCACGATGTCCCAGCCGAACATGCGTGCACCCGGGTCGAGCTCGATCCGCAGCGCCTGCAGGGCTTCGGCGCCGTCGAACAGGATCGATTCCTGCGGCAGCCATTCCAGGCAGGCATCCGCGCCCAGCCGCAGCGTGGTCGATTGCCGCGCGGCGCCGCGCTCGCCGTGGTACCACTTGGTGGCGCCCGGGGTGGTCGCCAGCACTTCGGCGCCATCGGCCAGGTCGAGCGCGATCTCCAGGTGGTCGCCACCGGCCAGACCGCCCGGCGGGTGCAGCAGCAGCGCATGCGCGATGCCGGCGCCTTCCGGGTACAGCGGCTTCTGCACCCGCAAGGGGCCCTCGAAGCGGTTGCGCACCAGACGCGTGCATGCCTGCGGGTGGCGCGCGAAGCCGAGGTCCAGCCGTGCGTGCCACGCAGGCGGCCCGGCGCGGCGTTGCGCGGGCGAATCGGGGCCTGGCGGGGCGAGGGCGTGGAGGGCGGGCATGCCCGTTCAACGCAAGGACCGCGCCAGCCTGCAGGCCGCCGTTGATCGGCGGTTCACCCAATTGGTACTATTTTGGTCCTGTATCGATTGCCGGGCCCGCAAGCCGATGTTCCGCCTGTCCAAACTCGCCGACTACGCCACCGTGCTGATGGCCTGCCTGTCGGAGGATCCGGCCGCGCAGCTGTCCGCGCAGGCGCTCGCCGAGCGCACCCGGCTGGAGGCACCGACCGTGGCCAAGCTGCTGAAGCAACTGGCGCAGGCCGAGCTGGTGCTGTCGACTCGCGGCGCCAGCGGCGGCTACCGCCTGGCGCGGCCGGCGAACGCTATCAGCATCGCCGAGATCATCGCCGCCATCGAGGGCCCGCTCGGCATGACCGAGTGCAGCATCCACTCGGGCCTGTGCGACCGCGAGAGCCACTGCACCGTGTCGAGCAATCTGCGCAAGATCAGCAACGCCGTGGAATCCGCGCTGCGCGCCGTGACCCTGGCCGACATGGCCGCGCCGCCGCTGCGCTGGCAGCCGCGCGTGCATGTCGAGCGGCTCGTGGTCGAGGCATGAGCCATGGCTGTCGTGGACCGGATCCCCATTCAACGCGGAGACGCGGAGTGCGCGGAGAAAGGCAGGAGCCTGGATCGCTCCCCTTCCTCTGGGTCTTTGCGTCTGGGGCGCTGGCTGCGACCTCTGCGCGGAGGCGATTCACCGCATGATCCTGCTTCTCTCCGCGTTCTTCGCGTCTCCGCGTTGAACACTCCCCCTCGATTCGAAGCGGCAGCCCATGACCAGCACTGAAACCATCGAAGCCCCCGTGAGCACCGGCATGGCCGCGGTCGACGAGGTCGTGCGCAAGTCGTATGAGCATGGCTTCATCACCGAGATCGAGACCGAGGTGGTGCCGCCCGGCCTGAACGAGGACGTCATCCGCCTGATCTCGGCGAAGAAGTCCGAGCCGGAATGGATGACCGAGTGGCGCCTGAAGGCCTATCGCCACTGGCTGACGATGGAGCAGCCGGACTGGGCGAAGCTCGCCATCGCCGCCATCGACTTCCAGGCGATCAGCTATTTCGCCGCGCCGAAGAAGAACCAGCCGAAGTCGCTGGACGAGGTCGATCCCAAGTTGCTGGAGACCTTCGACAAGCTCGGCGTGCCGCTGCACGAACGCGCACGGCTGGCCGGCGTGGCGGTGGACGCGGTGTTCGACTCGGTCTCGGTGGGCACCACCTTCAAGAAGGAACTGAACGCGGCCGGCGTCATCTTCTGCTCCTTCTCCGAGGCGGTGCGCGAGCACCCGGAGCTGGTGCGCCAGTACCTCGGCAGCGTGGTGCCGGTGGGCGACAACTATTTCGCGGCGCTCAATTCGGCGGTGTTTTCCGACGGCAGCTTCGTGTTCGTGCCCAAGGGCGTGCGCTGCCCGATGGAACTCAGCACCTATTTCCGCATCAACGCGCGCGACACCGGGCAGTTCGAGCGCACCCTGATCATCGTCGAGGACGGTGCCTCGGTCAGTTATCTGGAAGGCTGCACCGCGCCGATGCGCGACGAGAACCAGCTGCATGCCGCGGTGGTGGAGCTGGTCGCGCTGACCGATGGCCAGATCAAGTATTCGACGGTGCAGAACTGGTACCCGGGCGACGAGAACGGCGTCGGCGGCATCTACAACTTCGTGACCAAGCGCGGCGACTGCCGCGGCGCGCGCAGCAAGATCAGCTGGACCCAGGTCGAGACCGGCTCGGCGATCACCTGGAAGTACCCGAGCTGCCTGCTTCGCGGCGAGGATTCGGTGGGCGAGTTCTACTCGGTGGCGCTGACCAACCACCGCCAGCAGGCCGACACCGGCACCAAGATGATCCACCTGGGTGCCCGCACCAAGAGCAAGATCATCAGCAAGGGCATCTCCGCCGGGCGCGGGCAGAACACCTACCGCGGCCTGGTCAAGGTGGAGCGCCACGCCGAGGGCGCGCGCAACTTCACCCAGTGCGATTCGCTGCTGATCGGCAAGCGCTGCGGCGCGCACACCTTCCCGTACATCGAGGTCAAGCACCCCAGCGCGATCGTCGAGCACGAAGCCACCACCAGCAAGATCTCCGACGACCAGTTGTTCTACTGCCTGTCGCGCGGGATCAGCGAGGAAGACGCGGTGTCGATGATCGTCGACGGCTTCTGCAAGCAGGTGTTCAAGGAACTGCCGATGGAGTTCGCGGTGGAGGCCAAGAAGCTGCTCGAAGTGAGCCTGGAAGGGGCGATCGGGTAGGCGGGATCTGGTAGGCCGGTGTACCGCGCAGCGGTTCACCGGCAACAAGAAACGGCAAAGGCGCCGGTGAACGCGGTGAAGCTGCGTACACCGGCCTACGCAAGCAAGACTCGGAAATCGAACGATGCTCGAAATCACCAACCTGCACGCCCGCGTGGCGGGCAAGCAGATCCTGAAGGGGCTCAACCTCACCGTGAACGCGGGCGAGGTGCACGCGATCATGGGGCCGAACGGCGCCGGCAAATCGACCCTGGGCAATGTGCTCTCCGGGCGCGAAGGCTATGAGGTCACCGAGGGCAGCGTGCGCTACCTTGGCGAGGACCTGCTGGCGCTGCCGGCCGAGGAGCGCGCCGCCAAGGGCGTGTTCCTGGCCTTCCAGTACCCGGTGGAGATTCCCGGCGTCAACAACACCTATTTCCTCAAGACCGCGCTGAACGCGCAGCGCAAGGCGCGTGGCGAGCCGGAACTGGATTCGATGCAGTTCCTCAAGCTGACGCGCGAGAAGCTCAAGGTGCTTTCGATCTCCGACGAGCTGATGCACCGCGCGGTCAACGAAGGTTTCTCCGGCGGCGAGAAGAAGCGCAACGAGATCTTCCAGATGGCGATGCTCGAGCCGCGCCTGGCGATCCTCGACGAGACCGACTCGGGCCTCGACATCGACGCGCTGAAGACCGTCGCCGAGGGCGTCAACCGCCTGCGCTCGCCCGAGCGCGGCTTCATCGTGATCACCCACTACCAGCGGCTGCTCGACTACATCGTGCCGGACTTCGTGCATGTGCTGGCCGACGGGCGCATCGTCGAGAGCGGCGACAAGTCCCTCGCGCTGGAACTGGAAGAGCACGGCTACGCCTGGGTCAAGGAGCGCAAGCTCGGAGCCGCGGCATGAGCAGCGCGCTCGCCGATCGCCTGCTGGCGGCGCTGCCGGCCGCTGCGGGCGCCGATGCGGCTGCGGCGCGGGCGGCATTCGCCGCCGCCGGCTTGCCGGACCGCAAGGTCGAAGCCTGGCGCTTCAGCACGCTCGGCGGAATGGAATCGCTGGATCCGACGGCGGGGTTCGTCGATTCGCTGGGGCTGCCGGAACTCAGCGGGATCGCGGGGACGCTCGTGGAGTGTGCCGGTGGCCAGGATGTCCTGGCGGATACCTTGCCGGATGGGGTGACGGTGGTTTCCGCTGCCGCCGCACCTGTGGGAGCGGGCTCCGCCCGCGAGCTTGTCGCCACAGAAACAGAAAATGATCGCGGGCAGAGCCCGCTCCCACAGAGCGCGGCACCGCACGGACTGCAATCGAGGACCGCACGCGCGCAGGCTTTCCGCTGGCTGGCGCACGCCGGTGCCGCGGAGGAACTGCAGGTCGATGTGACGGCGCCGGTCAGCGGCATCTGGCGCCTCGCCTGGCAGCACAACACCGCGGGCCTCGCGCAGTCGCGCTGCCGGGTGCGCGTGCGCAGCGGCGCGTCGATCTCGCTGGTCGAACATCACTTCGGATCCGATGTCGCTGCCGGCCTGGCGAACCGGCTGCTCGCCATCGAGGTCGAGGACGGCGCTTCGCTGACCTGGATCCGGGTGCAGGAAACCGGCGCGAAGGCGCAGTCGGTCCAGCATTCAGATGTGCGCGTGGCTGCTGGCGGGCGCTTTGCCCTGGTGGCGCTGGAACTCGGCGGGCTGTGGTCGCGCCACACCCTGGCGCTGGACCTCGCAGCCGCGGGGAGCGAGGCGCGTGTCGCCGGACTGGTGGCGCTGCAGGGCCGCCAGCACCACGATACCCAGTTGTCGCTGGCGCACTCCGCGGGCGGCGCGTCTTCGCGCACGCTGTGGAAGGCGATCGCCAACCAGCGCGCCCGCAGCGTGTTCAACGGCCTGATCACCGTCGCGCCGGGTGCCGACCAGACCGAGGCGCACCTGAAGACATCCAACCTGCTGCTGTCGCCGCATGCGGAGATCGACACCAAGCCGGAACTGGTGATCGAGGCGGACGAGGTGGTGTGCTCGCACGGTGCCACCGTGGGCCAGCTCGACGACCGCGCGCTGTTCTACCTGCGCTCGCGCGGCATCCCGGAGGCGCAGGCGCGTCAGATGCTGACGCTGGCCTTTGGCGGCGAAGTGCTCTCCGCCATCGATTCGCCCGACCTGCGCGCAGCGCTCGCCGAGCGCGTGTCCACGCATTTGCCGCAGAGCGCGTGAGCCGCATGGACATCGCATCGCTGCGTGCGCAATTCCCGATCCTCGCGCGCGAGGTCCACGGCAAGCCGCTCGTCTATTTCGACAGCGCCAACACCGCGCAGAAGCCGCTGGCGGTGATCGCAGCGGTGGACGATTTCTACCGCCGCCACAACGCCAACGTGGCGCGCGCGGTGCACACGCTGAGCGAGGAAGCGACCACGCTGTACGAGACCGCGCGCGAGAAGATCGCGGCCTTCATCGGCGCGCCCGCCGCGCGCGAGGTGGTGCTGACCAGTGGCACCACGATGGCGATCAACCTGGTCGCGCTTGGCTACCTGCGCCCGCGCCTGAAGGCCGGCGACGAGATCGTGGTCAGCCAGATGGAGCACCACGCCAACATCGTGCCCTGGCAGCTGCTGTGCGCGCAGACCGGCGCGGTGCTCAAGGTGGCGCCGATAGATGACGACGGTACGCTCGACCTGCCGGGCTTGCTGGCGCTGCTCGGCCCGCGCACCAAGCTGGTCGGCCTGGCGCATGTGTCGAATGTGCTCGGCACGGTCAATCCGGTAGCGGAGGTTGCGGCGCAGACCCGCGCCCGTGGAATTCCGCTGCTGGTCGACGGCTCGCAGGCGGTGCCGCATTTCCCGGTCGACGTGCGCGCGCTGGGTTGCGACTTCTACGTGTTCACCGGGCACAAGCTGTACGGGCCGACCGGCACCGGCGCGCTGTGGGGCCGCTTTGATCTGCTCGATGCGATGAGCCCGGTGATCGGCGGCGGCGAGATGATCGAGTCGGTCAGTTTCGACGGCACGGTCTACGCGCCGCCGCCGCGGCGCTTCGAGGCCGGCACGCCGAACATCGCCGGCTTCGTCGGCCTGGCGGCCGCCATCGACTGGCTGCAATCACAGGACTGGCCCGCGCTGCGCGCGCACGAGGACGCGCTCGGCGAGCGCCTGCGCGCGGGCCTGCGCGCGACGCCGGGTGTGCGCTTCACCGGCGATGCGCGCGAGCGCGTGCCGGTGGTCAGCTTCGTCGTCGAGGGCGCGCACGCCACCGACCTTGCGGTACTGCTGGACCTGGACGGCATCGCCGTGCGCTCCGGCCAGCACTGCGCGCATCCGCTGATGCAGCGCTTTGGGGTCGGCGCCACCACGCGCGCCTCGCTGGCTTTCTACAACACCGCGGACGAGGTCGACCGCTTCCTCGCGGCGCTGGTCAAGGTGCGCGGGATGCTCTGAGGGAGTTCCGGTCGCCCCTGCCGGTGCGCTTGTTCGGCATAGCGCGGCGTGTTTCGGAGGAGGACGCAAAGGACGCAAAGAAAATCAAACGCGATTCAGCGCTGGTATCCCCGGGCTCTTTGCGTCCCTTTGCGTCCTTGCGTACTCAATCACAGGGTCGCCGTTCCGCACGGGCTGAAAATGTATGAAATTCAACATTGCGGGGGGGGCCACTGTCGCGCCGGGGTGCGCGCGTTCCCCGGTGCTTGCCGCTGGCGGTGAATCGCTGCGCGATACACCGCCCTACCAGAATCAACCGCTCGCGGCTTGTCGCGTGGAAGCCGGCGTCAGCGACTGTTGCGCAGATGGTCCGAAAAGCAGTCGACGGCTGACTGGATCGCGCGCAGGGAGCGCTGGAACACGCTCTTGAAGTGTTCCGGTGGATTGCAGAACAGCTCCACCGCGGCCCAGGTGTTGTCGCCCAGCGGGTAGACCTTGGCCACCTTGATCTCGATGCAGGCCTGGAGTGCCGCCTGGTTGACGCGCAGGCGTTCCTCCTCGTTCTCGATCTCCCAGAAACCGGGGTAGGCGAGGCGGAAGTACTCCTCGTCGTCGTCGGACACGATCAGGATGTACAGGCCACCCTCGAACTTGAACGTGACATCGCCGTTGTCCTCGACATGCGGCAGGTAGCCTTCCTCGGCGAGGTAGGCGCGGTACATCTCGGTCAGTTCGCTCTTGGTCATCGTCGCGCTCCGGGTGCGGCGCGCCCAAGATAGCAATGGGCGGTGGATGCCGGAACGTGGTTTGGCCGCTCCGGCCGCGTCTGCTAGCCTTCGCGGTCCTTACAAATCCGAGATGTCCCCGATGCGCAAGCCCGCCGTGAATATTGCTGTCCAGGCCGCGCGCAGGGCAGGCACCGTGATCCAGCGCAGCATCCACCGCGCGGATGCCATCGGGGTCAGCGACAAGGGGCAGTACGATTTCGTCACCGACGCCGACAAGCTGGCCGAGGCCGAGATCATCAAGGAAATCCGCAAGGCCTATCCGGACCACGCCATCTGGGGCGAGGAAACCGGCCGCAGCGGCAACTCGCGCTACGTCTGGGTGATCGACCCGATCGATGGCACCAGCAACTTCATGCGCGGCTTCCCGCATTGCTGCGTGTCCATTGCGATGATGGAAGATGGCGTGATCCAGCACGGCGTGATCTACGATCCGGTGCGCGACGAGATCTTCCACGCGACCAAGGGCAGCGGCGCCTACCTCAACGAGCGTCGCATCCGTATCGGCGCGCGCAACGGCATGGCTGGCGCGCTGGTCGCCACCGGCTTCCCGTTCAAGCAGCGCCACCGCCTGGCGCTGCAGATGCGCATGGCCAAGTCGCTGCTGGACGATGGCGAAGACTTGCGCCGTACCGGTTCGGCGGCGCTCGACCTGGCCTACGTGGCCTGCGGGCGCCTCGATGGCTATTTCGAGTTCGGGCTGCAGCCCTGGGATGTCGCCGCCGGCGCGCTGATGGTGCGCGAGGCGGGCGGCGTGGTGCTCGATTTCGAGGGCGGCGAGGACTGGTTCGAATCCGGCAATGTGATCGCCGGCAACATCAAGGTCGCCGCCGCGATGGTCGCGCGGATCAAGCCGCTGGCTGGCAAGCGCAAGGCGATTTCGGAAGAAGATTGAAGCTCTTCGCTCTGGAATTGAACCTGAGGTCCAGGGTGAAATGTGAAACGTAAAACGTCAATTGCCGCGGGCTGTCGTTGACGTTTTACGATTTCCTGATTCGTACCAATCCTCATCGCCGATGGACCGGCGATGTGAAAAGCGTTCGGACAAGGTCCGAACCCACAGATGGCGCGAGCTTGCTGTGCGTGGGTTTGGACCTTGTCCAAGCGCTGTTGCTCTTGGGGCGCTCCCGCGATGAGGATTGGTACGAATCAGGTACGATTTTCGTTTCACCGCGTTACCTCAAGGCACCCCGAGTGGCGCCGTCCGTACCTCCGCCTTCTCCTCCGCTGTCGGTCGCGGATCCACCCGCTCGCGCACGCTCCATCCGGCTGCCGAAAACGCGTCCAGTGCGGTCGGCGACAACTCGCCGGTCACCAGCAGCAGGTTGTGGCTGCCGATCAGGTCGTCGCGCCAGGCAAACGCGGCGATTTCGCGAGTCCAGTGCAAATAGTCCACCGGCAGCGCGATGATGTGGCTGCCATCGCTGCGGCGCAGGGCAGGGGAGGCGCCCACCAGCGTCGCCGTCGCGCCCGGCGCCTGGGCGCGCTCGGCGTGCAGCAGCATGCGCATGGCGTCGATCAGGAAGCGCGCGTGGATCTCGCGCTCGGCCGCCAGCGCGTGCTCGAACAGGTGCTGGCGCGCGGGGGCGAACAGCGGCAGGCGCAGCAGTTCGATGAATTCGGTCTGCTGGGTCAGGGTGAAGGCCTTGCTGCGGCGGACGAAGTCGCGCGCCGGTTTGCCCCGGATCCCGAAGTCCGCCAGCACTTCGAGGTTGCGGCGCTTGAGGTCCTCGGGCGGCAACTCCCAGACCAGTTCATAGGCGTCGCGCGCGTAGCCCAGCGCCTGGCCGGCCACGCCGCCGATCAGCCCGACCGCCAGCCCGGTCAACTTTGCGCCTGACCACGCGGCCCAGGCCAGCTTGTCCAGGCGCTCGTCCAGCATCGGGTTGGTGCTGTAGGGATCGGCCTCGACCTGGCGCGCGATCTCGCGGCGCGCCTTGTTGTAGCCGATGTAACGCAGCGTCGCCTGGGTCGCCACTTTCTGCGCGCGCTCGCCGGTGCTCGGCCCGCTGTCCTCTTGGCCGTCTTCGTCTTCATCGTCATCGGCCATCGCATCGATGGCCGCGTCGTTGAGGTCCAGCGCCAGTTCCCGGATGTTGCGCGCGGTGCGCACCAGGAAGCGCCCAATGCCTGCCGGCAGACCGGACACAGTGTCGACCGGTTCGCCACCGACCTGGCGCACGGCGTCTACCGGCCGCTCGGCGCTGCGTCGCGCTGCGGTGCCAAAGACCTCGGTGTAACTCACCTTGTCCAGCCGGCGCACGGCATCCAGTTCGCGCACGCGCAACTGGAGCACGCTGGCGCCATCGGCCACCAGCGCGCCGACATCGCTGCGCAGCTCGAACTGGCCGTAGTAATCCACCACTTGGGCGTCGTCTGCGATCCGGTAGCCGGGGCCGGTCAGCGGCACACCCGGCAGGAGTTCAGAACTTGGCAGGCGCGGCGATGGCTCGAAGGGTCCGTTGAGGTCGGCCGCCGCGGCGATCTGCGCAGGGGTCGGGATTGCCGATGGATGGATCGGCGTCGATGGCGGCTGCACCGGGGCGGCGGCGTTCGGATCGGCGCGGCGCACATCGATGTTCACGCCCGGCGTGCAGGCCGGGAGCAGTACGGCCAGAACCAGAGGCAATCGGCTGAGCTTCATGCGCCAACCATATCCAAGCCGACTGGCGCTGCGCTGAATCGGCGCCTTCATCCGGGACGATCAGCCCTTGTTCGCCACGCCGTGCGGCACGTGCCCGGTGGGCACGAAGCGGCTGGCGCTCTCGGCGTTCTTGCGCTGGTCGTCGAAGAAGATGTCGGCGCCGAATGCGGCCAGGAACGGGCCCTTGTCGCGGCCGCCGAGGAACAGCGCTTCGTCGATCCGTACGCCCCATTCGCGCAGCGTGAGGATCACGCGCTTGTGCGCCGGCGCCGAGCGCGCGGTGACCAGCGCGGTGCGGATCGGCGAATGCTCGGCCGGGAACGCGGCCTGGATCCGGTGCAACGCCATCAGCACCGTGCGGAACGGGCCGCCGGACAGCGCCTGGTGCGCCAACTGGCGCTCGCTTTCGTGGAAACGATCGAGGCCCTCGTGGTGACTGATTTGCTCGGCTTCGTCGGAGAACAGCACCGCGTCGCCATCGAAGGCGATGCGCAGCTCCGGGTGGCGGCTCGCGTTGGCCTGCGAGGGCAGGATGCTCGCCGCGGCGTAGCCAGCCTCGAGCGCCTGGCGCACATCGTCCGCATGCGCCGACAAGAACAGGTTGGCACCGAAGGGCTCGATGTACTGGAACGGCGGCGCCCCGTTGGTGAACGCCGCGCGCACGATGCCCAGCCCGTAATGCTCGATCGAATTGAAGATCCGCAGCCCCGAGTTGCCGCTGTTGCGGCTGAGCAGGATGACCTCCACCTGCGGCGTGTCCGGCTTCATCTGGTTCAGCCGGAGCAGCTTCTGCACCAGCGGGAATGCGATGCCCGGCCGCAACACCTCGTCCTCGTTGGCCATCTGGTAGGCCTGGTAGGCATCCAGCCCCTCGCGCTCGAACAACTGGTGCTCGGCCGACAAATCGAACAGCGCGCGCGAGGAGATCGCGACGGTCAGGCGGTCGGGCGCGGGAATACGCGGTTCCAGGGTGGACACAAGTCGATTCCGTGGCGGTCGGACGGGATCAGTCTAGGCGGGATGGAAAGGGGGTGACAGGTGCTTGGCGGCGAAAGAGCGGGGCTAGGTCTGGGGGCTGGGGCGCGTGCGCGGGGGAATTCGAGTTGCTGCAGGATTGAGTCATGCGCTGAAGCCGCGCAGTCTCGGCATGTTCGAGCCGAGCACCCAGCCCCAACCCCCAGCCCCCAGTCCCGCCCGTGCCTTCGCCTCACATCGCAAACTGCTCCGACAGGATGCGCTCTTCCAGGCTGTGCTCGGGATCGAACAGCACGGTCACCGCGTCGTTCTGCGATTCGTGCACTTCCACTTCGATCACATCGCGCACTTCGGTGGCGTCGGCGGTGGCGCTGACCGGGCGCTTGTAGTGGTCCAACACCTCGAACTTCACCACCGAGCTGCGCTTGACGATCGCGCCACGCCAGCGCCGCGGGCGGAAGGGGCTGATCGGGGTCAGCGCAAGCACGTCGGAGCCGAGCGGCAGGATCGGGCCGTAGGCAGAGAGGTTGTACGCCGTGCTGCCGGCAGCAGTGGCCAGCAGCGCGCCGTCGCAGATCAGTTCCTCCACGCGCACGATGCCATCCACCGAGATCCGCAGCTTGGCCGCCTGCTTGGTCTGGCGCAGCAGCGAGACCTCGTTGATCGCCAGCGCGGTATGCAGCCCGCCTGATTCGCCGACCACGGTCATCCGCAACGGATGCAATACCGCCTGCTGCGCCGCGGCCAACCGCGCCAGCAGATCTTCCTCGCGGTACAGGTTCATCAGGAAACCGACGGTGCCGAGCTTCATCCCGAACACCGGGATCTTCCGGTCCGCCGCGTAGCGGTGCAGGGTGTGCAGCATGAAACCGTCGCCGCCGAGCGAGACGATCACATCCGCCTCCTTCACCGGCACCGATGGATAGCGGTTCGTCAACGCGCGCAGCGCGGCCTGCGCCGGCTCGGTCTTGCTGGCCACGAAGGCAATGCGCGGCGGCGCGGTGGGCGGCGATTCGGTCACGGGACGCTCGTTCCACTGGCGACGGAGCGGCAAGCCTACAAGGACTCAGCGGCTGTGGCCATGTCGCGCGGAGCCCTCAAGCGAACGCGGGCGTGCGCGCCCAGACGGCGACGACGCTCGCCTCGAAGAACTCCAGGACGCACCGCGCTACTCGCTGCGCTCGCGGTACAGCTCGGCCGGCGAGCGCCTGGCTGCGATCAACCGCCGGAACCGCGAGGTTGGCCGCTATCCGGAAATGACGGCGAGCGAGAAAAATCTCGAGATCCGGGAACTCAGCCGCGAGCGCGCCGAGATCGCGCGCGAGGTGGATCGGGAAGCGAGGGCGGGCGAGTAGGCCGGACCATCTTGGGACCACGAAAACAAAAAGCCCCGTAAAAACGGGGCTTTAGGTCATGCGATTGGTGCCGAGGAAAGGACTCGAACCTTCACGGGTCGCCCCGCTAGTACCTGAAACTAGTGCGTCTACCAATTCCGCCACCTCGGCAGGTGTCCCGCGGGCGCGTTGCGCCGTCGAGAGCCGCGCAATCTAGAAGGATGTCGGGTCCTTGTCAACCGCCATTTGAAGCGCTGTTCGGGAGTGGTTGAACTTCAGGGCTTGAACACGCACAGTGCGCGCTGGCCGAAGGGGTTGACGCGGGCGTAGTCGTCGCGCTTGCCGGTGGAGAGGTCGATCATTACCGCGCGCAGGTCGTCGCCAGTGCCTTCGCCGGTCCAGATGCGCGCTGCCGACAGTTTGATCAGCGGCGTGACGCGGCAGGTGGCCTCGCCGCAGGCCTGGGTGCTCTCGCCGGTGGCGTCGTACAGTTCATCGAGCTGGGCCACCGAGGGCGGTGCCCAGCCGTCGCCGCGGCCGTAGCAATAGTCGCGAGCGTCCATCCAGTCGATGTCGGCGCCATTGTCGCTGGCGGCCCAGGTCAGGTCCAGCCAGCGGTCACGGACATTGCCGTCGACCATCACGATGAAGCGCCCGCGGCTGGCGGGCGGGGTGGCTGGCGTTGGGCGGGTGGCGGGCTCGTCGTCAGTGCCGGCCGCGGGCGGCTGCGTGAGGGTGGCTTCGGGTGCGGGCGTTGCAGGCGCGGGCGCCGGCGCGATCATGGGCGCGGGGGCGGTCGGTCCGGGACGCGACAGCCACCAGCCGCCGGCCGCCAACGCGGCCAGCGCCGCCGCGATCGCGGCGATGGCGGGTGCTTTCGATAGGGTGGGGCTCGCGGATCTCGTTGCGGTCTCCGGTAAGGATCGGACCGCCGCAGCCGGCTGGGTCGCGACCGCATCCGTCGCGGGCGTGCCGGCTCGCAGGTAATCGCCCTGGGCGCGGCGCACCTGGTTCTTCTGCCCGGGGTCGAGGGCGAAGCCGAGCGCGCGCAGCTGGCTGGACCAGGCCATGCTGGTGGCGGCGAATCCCACCTGCTGGCGCAGTGCCTCATCATGGATGAACACCTCGCGCAGCGCGTCGATGAACGCCTGTGCGTCGGCGTAGCGGTCTTCCGGTTTCTTTGCCAGCAGGCGGTCGAGTACCGGCTGCAGCATCGCGACGGCCGGCGGCAGCTGCGGGATCGGCGCGTACAGATGCTGCGCGGCGATCTCGGGGAAACTGGTGCCGGGGAAGGGGCGATCGCCGGTCAGCAGTTCGAAGAAGATCACGCCGAGGGCGTAGAGGTCGCTGCTGCCGCCCAGAGTCTGGCCGGAGACCTGTTCCGGCGACATGTAGACCGGCGTGCCGACGATCATGCCGTCCTTGCCGTAGATCGTGCTGCGGTCGAGCAGCCGCGCCGCGCCGAAGTCGGTCAGCACCGGCGTGGTCTCGTCGCGCAGCATGATGTTGGCGGGCTTGAGGTCGCGGTGGATCACCTGCTGGCGGTGTGCGGCCTCCAGCGCGCTGGCGATCTGCACCACCAGGCCGAGGGTCTCGCCAATGGTGATCGGTGCGCGGCGCATGCGCTCGGCGAGGGTGCCGCCGGCCAGGTGTTCCATCACCAGGTAAGCGGTGTCGCCGACACGGTCGTTGTCGTAGATGCGCACGATGTTGGGGTGGTCGAAGCTCGCCAGCACCTGGCCTTCGCGCAGGAACAGCTTCTCGAAGCTCTCGTCGGCTAGCGCCGCCGGCTTGAGGACCTTGATCGCGGCCTTGCGCCCGTTGCGGCGGTGCTCGGCCAGCCAGACCTCGGCCATCGCGCCTTCGCCCAGCCGGCTTTGCAGGATGTAGTTGGGGATTTCGACCGACACGCCGCCGCCTGATGCTTGAATCCGGTCCGCAACTCTAGCGCAGCGCCGCGGCGCGCTTCCCTGTAGCCTTCGCACATGCCCAAAACCACCAAGCCCAAGGCGCCAGGCGCCGCCCAGCTTCTCGCATTCATGCAGGCCTCCGCGCGCCTGATGAAGGCCGAGGAGATCGCCGACGAGCTCGGCTTCAAGACCGAGGAAGGCATCGAGGGCACGCGCGTGCTGCTCGAGGAACTGGTCGCCCAGGGCCGGCTGCTGCGCAATCGCCGCGGCGGCTACGGCCTGGCCGAGAAGATGGACCTGATCGCCGGGACCATCATCGCCAACAGCGAGGGTTTCGGCTTCCTCAAACCCGACGAGGGCGTGGGCGATATCTACCTGCCGCCCTTCCAGATGCGCCAGGTGCTGCACGGCGACCGCGCGCTGGTCAGCGTGGTCGGGCGTGACAAGCGCGACCGCCCGGAAGGCGCGATCGTCTCGATCCTGTCGCGGCGCTCGCCGCGGGTGGTCGGGCGCTACCTGGAGGAGGCCGGTTTCGGCGTGGTGGCGCCGGACGACCAGCGCATCCACCAGAACCTGCTGATCCCGCATGGCCAGGAAGCCGGCGCCAAGCCGGGCGACGTGGTGGTGGCGGAGATCGTCGAGCCGCCGAGTGCGCACCGCCAGCCGGTGGCCCGGATCGTCCGCGTGCTGGGCGAGGAAGTCGGTACCTCGCTGGCCATCGACATGGCCATCGAGAGCCACGACATCCCGCACGAATGGCCGGATGCGGTGGTCAAGGAAGCGGCGAAGATTCCGGACACGGTCAAGCCGGCGCAGGCCCGCGACCGCGAGGACCTGCGCGAGCTGCCGCTGGTGACCATCGACGGCGAGGACGCGCGCGATTTCGACGACGCGGTCTGGTGCGAGCCTACCCGCGGCGGCGGCTACAAGCTGTATGTGGCGATCGCCGACGTGGCGAGCTACGTCTACCCCGGCAGTGCGCTCGACGACCAGGCGCAGTTGCGCGGCACCTCGGTGTATTTCCCCAACCGCGTGGTGCCGATGCTGCCGGAGAAGCTGTCCAACGGCATCTGCTCGCTGAAACCGGAAGTGGACCGCCTGTGCCTGGCCTGCGAGCTGCGCATCGATGCCAGCGGCGAGACCACCCGCGCGCGCTTCTTCGCCGCGGTGATGCGTTCGCACGCGCGGCTGACCTACAACCAGGTGTGGAACGCGATCGGCCATGGGCGGGTCGAATCGCTGGGCCACTACCAGCACCTGCTGCCGCAACTGAAGGACCTGCATGGGCTGTACCAGGTGCTCGCGCGGCGCCGCAACGAGCGCGGCGCGCTGGACTTCGAGGGCCAGGAGGTCAAGTTCAGCTACGACGAGGCCGGCAACATCGATGCGGTCAAGCTGTACGAGCGCAACGACGCGCACCGGCTGATCGAGGAATGCATGATCGCGGCGAACGTGGCCGCGGCGAAGTTCCTGAAGCGCAGCCGGGTGCCGGCGCTGTACCGCGTGCATCCGCGCCCGCCGACGCACAAGTACGAGGAACTGGCGGATTTCCTGGGCACCGTCGGCATGCCGATCCCGCCGTACGAGGACCTCACGCCGGAAGACCTGATGGAGATCCTCAAGCGCGCCAAGTCACGCCCGGACGGCGCGCTGATCGAGGCGGTGGTGCTGCGCTCGCAGAGCCTGGCCACCTACACCGCCGAGTGCGATGGCCATTTCGGCCTGGCGCTGAGCGCGTACGCGCACTTCACGTCGCCGATCCGGCGCTACCCGGACCTGCTGGTGCACCGCGCAATCCACCATGCGCTGGGCAAGCGCACGCCGGCCGACTACACCTACACCCCGGCGCGGATGGCGGACCTTGGCCGCAGCTGCTCGGCCACCGAGCGGCGCGCGGATGAGGCCACCCGCGACGTCGCCGACCGACTGAAGTGCGCCTACATGGAGCGCCACCTCGGCACCGAGTTCGACGGTGTGGTGACCGGCGTGGCTTCCTTCGGCCTGTTCGTCGAGATCCTGGAAACCCGCATCACCGGCATGGTCCACGTGACCCAGCTGCCGAACGACTACTACCACTACGACCAGCGCCGCCGCCGGCTCGTCGGCGAGCGCACCCGCACCAGCTTCCAGCTCGCCGACAAGGTGCGCATCAAGGTGCTGCGCGTCGACGCGATGGAACGCAAGATCGACTTCCGCCTGGCCGGCGAGCACGAAACCCGCGCCGAGCAGGGCAAGTCCGATTTCCGCGAGAGTCGCGGCGGTGGCGGCAAGCGGCGCGGCGGTGGCGGGCGGCGGCGATGACGAGGGCACGAGGGCACGAGGGCACGAGGGCACGTGAGAGCGGCTGTGCCTCGCCTCGGGAGCTTCGCGCTCTGATCCACATTGTGGAGTTCTGGATTGAATGCCGCGATGGTCGGCTCTCGCTCTCGTGCCCTCGTGCCCTCGTGCCCTCGTGCTCTCCGGCTCCAACAACATGACTGCTGACAACGACTGGCTCCTCGGCCCGAATGCGGTCGAGGCGCAGCTGGAATCGGATCCTTCGCGGATCCTCGAAGTGCTGGTCGAGGACGGCAAGCGCAATGCGCGGGTCGACGGGCTGGCGCAGCGGCTGAAGCAGGCCGGCATCGCTGTCCAGCGCGTCCCGCGGGCGCAGTTGGACAAGCGAGTGGCGAGCGACCGCCATCAGGGCATCGCGGCGCGCTGGCGGCTGCCGGAGGCGCTGGACGAGGCCGACCTGGTGCGCATGATCGAAGCCGCCGCGATGCCGCCGCTGATCCTGGTGCTCGACGGCGTGCAGGATCCGCACAACCTCGGCGCCTGCATCCGCACCGCGGCCGCGGCGGGCGCGATGGCGGTGGTCGTGCCGAAGGACCGCGCCGTGGGCCTGACCCCGACGGTGGTTCGCGCTTCCGCCGGCATGGCCGCGAAACTGCCGCTGGTGCGCGTGACCAACCTCGCGCGCGCCCTCGAACGGATCAAGAAAGCCGGCGTATGGGTCGGCGGCGCCGCCGGCGAAGCCACCGAAAGCGTCTACCAGGCCGACCTCAAGGGCCCGATCGCCATCGTCATGGGCAGCGAGGGCGAAGGCCTGCGCGAACTCACCCGCAAGACCTGCGACTACCTGTGGAAAATCCCGATCGCACCGAACGTCGAGAGCCTCAACGTCAGCGTGGCGGCCGGCGTATTCCTGTTCGAGGTGGTGCGGCAGCGGCAGTGCTGAGTGCGCGGCCAGCCATGCACGCGCGGCGCGAGAACGCGTGCGTGCAATGGCTTCGGATGATTCCCATGCGCAGCGCGCGAGCCGACTGAGGTTGCGCTCGGCCGCGGGCACCTACCCCCATATCTGTGGCGCTTGTCTGGAATTGCGCCGGTGACATCCTGCGTGCACCGCATCAACCCATCCACGGTGCATGAAAGCCTTCAGACTGGTTTCAAACGGACAGACAAGGTTGACACTCCTCGCGCTCCTGGCCCAGGCGGCAACGGCCCAGGCAGGATCGGTCACCCTGCAGGAAATCACCAGGGTCGACCAGGTTTTCACGTCGGCGAATGCGCGCAATACGGGCTCGTGCCTGGCGGAAGTCGCAGCCGGGACCCAGCCGCGCCGCTGGCTGGTGGGCGCCGCGGGGTCCAACAGCGCCTCGGGGTCGAGTCGCGTCGGGCGCAGCCTGCCAGTGGAGATCGGGGCCGGTGGCGGGTGGAATCCCTTGCCCAGCCAGGTTTCCGGATCTCCAACCGGCGATGTGGGCACCGGCTATTTCGCATACCGGTGCGCCGCATTCGGGGTGCGCCATGTCGTGAGCCAGCTCGGTTTCCCACGGGCACACGTCTACCGTGACGGTGCGGTCGAACAGACCCTGATTCCGGCGCTCGTGGGCGCCAGCAGCAACCTCGCTCCGGATGTGTCTGTATCCATCGGCGGCGATCTGGTCGCGCTGGGCGTCCCCTACGACAATGGCAATCGCGGCCGGGTGCATGTCTGGCAATTGAACGGGACCAACTGGCAACTGCTCCAGGTGCTCGATTCGGGCGCCGGTGCCGTGGTCGGCGGACAGTTCGGCGGCGCGGTGGCGCTGCACGGGAACATGCTCCTGGTCGGCGCTCCGGCCGAAACCACCACCGGGCGGGTGTACGTTTGGGAACTCGCGGGCGGCATGTTCCAGTCCCGCGGCACTCTGGCGCTGCCGAACAACATCGATACCGCAGTCGAGGCCCGGTTCGGGGCGAGCATCGGAATCGACGAAGCGGATGGTTCCGCCCTGTTCGTCGGGGCGCCGGGTGCCAAGTTGACGCAGCTGAACCGACGTACCGGCACGGCAGTCGCCTACTTCAACAACCCCGCATCGGCGGCGCGCTGGGACCTGCGCTACGCGCTGGCGCCGCTCGACTTCGCCACCAGTGCCGTGTTTGGCAGCACCCTGCGCCTGCGGTCGCGGGTGTTGATCGTCTCCGATCCCGCACACCCGGCGCCGGGGTCGACCGGTGCGGTGTATCGCTATTCGTTCAACGGCGACCTGGGGCTGATGGAATCGGCGCAGAAGTTCTATCGGCTTGCCGGTGCCTCGGATTCTTTCGGCTGGTCCCTCGGGTTCCAGGACGATTCGGTGGTGATCGGCGCACCGGGGGCATTCAGCCTGAATCCGATCAATGGGAATGTCTACCAGATGGGCGTCGATCGACTCTTGAGCAACGGCTTCGAATAATCGTGTCGGCGAAGCCCGGTTCATGCATCCGGCCCGCCACTCTCCGCGCCGGGAACCTGGCGCTGAACCGTCGCCGGCAATTCGATGCGAACGCGAGTACCCGGCTGCAAGGCTTGCCATTCGACCTTGGCACCGTGCTTTGCCGCACGCAGCGACATGCTTTGGCAGCCTTTGCCCGCGCTGACGCCGCCTGGCATGCCGGCGCCATCGTCTTCGACATCGATCCAGACCATGCCGCCGGCAACGCGCCGGGCACGCAGGCAGACATGCCGTGCCCGCGCATGGCGGAGCACATTGGCAAACGCTTCCTGAAGGATGCGGTAGATGTCGAGGATCGCCGCTGCGGGCAGATGCAACTCGCCTAGGTCCGGCGCCAGGTCCCAACCGGTGCTGAGCCCGGATCCCTGCAGGCGCGGCTCCATCCGCCCACGGAAAGCGCCGAGCGCGAGAGCGAGATCGTCGCCCGCCGTGTCGAGCGAATCGACGATCAGGCGCATGTCGTCCAGCGCCAGCAGGAGTTCGCTCGCGATCTCCGTGTGCCCGATCGGCGCTGCGTCCGCGCGTCGAGCGCCTTGCAACTGCGCCGCGAGGCTGACCAGGCGCCCACCGAGGCCGTCATGCATGTCGCGCATGATTCGACGCCGCTCCTCCGCCAGCGCGGACTGGCGGATCAATGCCTGGCGCTCCTGCCAGTTTCTGCGCAGCTGCGTCTCACGCTCGGCCAGTTTTTGCGAGAGCAACCGGTTGAACTCGTTCATCGAACGGAACAGGTGCACATTGCGTCCGAGGAAGGAGATCGCGAGGGCCAGCATCAGCAGCGGCAGGCTGGTGTTGATGCGATTGAAGAAACCGGAACCGCGCCAGAGCAGTTCGATCATGTCGGCTGCCATCAGGCTGACGCAGAGCAGGAACAGGGCGGCTTCCCAAACGCGGTCGCCCGGATGCCGCAGACAGTGCCAGACCAGGCGCAGCGCCACCACGGTGGTCGCTGCGGCACCGAAAATCGCCATCAGCCCGTCGTGCAGGTCGAGCGCATGCACGGGGTCCGCGAGCAACCAGTATCCACCGGCGATGCCATAGGCAACCAGCGCCAGGACGGAGATCGTTTGCAGGTGGCGCAGCGGGCGGTCGGTCCAGGCGTCGATGAAGTTGAGCCAGGCAACCGCCAGCAGCCCCATCGCCAGGAAACCGAGCCAGAGGCGCAACAGGCCCGAAAACGGTGGGTCATCGGCATTCAGCATGACCAGTCGGAACACCCACGTTGCGAGCAGCACCAGAGCCCACAGTGGCAGGCGCCGATCGCTCGTGCGCAGGGCCAGCGCAAGCGCCAGCAGCCCCAGGACGACGCCTGTGGTGTAGCTGACGACCAGGTAGTCGTTGAGGATGTAGTCTCGCAGCGCCATTCGCTCGCTGAGTTGGACGTAATCGGCGACCAGCGGCGGCGCCACCGCGAAATCACCCACGCCATCGCGCACCATGACGATGGTGACCGCATTCTCGCCCGGTTCCAGCAGACCGGGCGGAAGGAAGAAGATCTGCCGGTCGAGGCCGTTATAAGTGATGTCCGGCAACCGCATGCGTCCGCGCAGGCTGAGCAGCTTGCCGTTGAGGTACAAGGAGAAATTGTCAGCCCAGGTATTCGCGATCAAGCCGAGTCCGGTGGGCGGGATCGTGTCGGCCCGGAAAACGGCACGGATTGCACGGTAGCCGGGCGCGTGGCAGCAATCCTCGTAGGGAAGTTCGGTGGCGACGAAATGGGCCTGCGAAACCTGGTCCCAATCCGGGCCCTCGGGTGTCGCAACACTGGCCGCAATGATTGGCAGCCGCGCGGGTGGTCGTGCCTTTGCGAACAGCCAGGGCTCGATCAGCAGCCAGTAACCCAGGTGCACCGCCAGGATTGCCAGAAGCAGGCGCCACCAGTGTGCTCCGGTCCGGTTTTCCACCGGCTCGGCAGTGGTCATGGTGCGGGCATCTTGATCAGGCCGCTCTCCGCGGCGCGTCGGACGGCTACGCCGCGCGAATGCACCTGCAGCTTGCGATACAGCGCCTTGACGTGATCGCGCACGGTGTGCAGCGAGATATCGCAACGATTGGCGACTTCCTTGTAGCTGGCACCCAAGGCGAACAACTGGAGCACTTGCTGCTCCCTGGGCGTCAGGTGCATGCCGCTGCCGGAATCCGTCGGCGCGGAATCCGGGCGGATCCTGCGCAGCAGATGGCGCGCCACCCCGGGACTGATCGGTGCCTGGCCGTCAAGCAACTGCCGGATCGGCGTATGCAGATCGGCGATGGCGCCTTCCTTGAGCAGGTATCCATCCGCACCGGCTTCGATGGCGGCGATCACGCTGGCCTCGTCGCCCAAGGCGCTGATCACGAGGATTCGCGTGCGCCCGCACTGCGCGAGCCGCTCGATCAGGTCGAATGACGGAATCCCCGCGAGATCCAGATCCACCAGGGCAACCGTGCACGCCGCATTCTCCACCAGCGTACTGGCCTCGGCATGGTCGCCGGCCTGACCGACGAGACGCAGCCGCTCGTCGCCGGCCACAGCATTGCACAGCGCCTCGCGGGTCGGACCGTCGTCCTCGATGACAATGAGGTCAATCACACGGACGTTCACCGTTTGCGGAGGAGCGCGGCATTGCCGATGCTCTCATGTGAGTGGGAGGAACACTCCCCCATATCGATGGGATCAGGGTCCTCGACCTTCGCGCAATCGATCCCGCCACTGCAGCCAGCTGTAGGTCGCCTGCGCGCCGAGGAAGCCGAAGGGGCGCCAGGTGCGGGTGAGGCCGAAGGGCGCGAAGCGGCGCCAGTCGGGGTTGTCCTCGGCGATCGCGTGGGCGAGCAGTTCGCCGGCTGCGGTGGTGGTCGCCACGCCGTGGCCGCCGAAGGCCTGGGCGTACCACAGACCCGGTTCGAGCTGGCCGATTTGCGGCATCTCGTGGCGCGCGTAGCTCATCAGCCCGCTCCAGGCGTAGTCGATGCGCACATCGCCCAGTTGCGGATATACCCGCGCCAGGTCGCGCTTGAGCAGGGTGGCGACGGCTGCAGGCGATCGGTCCAGGATCGAGATCCGGCCGCCCCACAGGATCCGGGTGTCGGGCAGCGCGCGGTAGTAGTCGAAGGCAAAGCGCGTGTCGTAGACCGCCGCGCGGGTGCGGATGGCCGACTGCAGGCGTTCGCCGAGCGGCTCGGTGACTGCGACATAGGTGGCGATCGGCAGCAGCGCGCGCTGCAGGCGCGGCACCAGGCCCTTCAGGTAACCGCCGCCGGCGACCACCACCTGTTCGGCAACGACCTCGCCTGAATCGGTGCGCACGCGCCAGCCATTGCCCGCGCGTTCGATGGCGGTGACCGGACTGCCGGCATGGATGCGCACGCCGAGACCATCGGCGGCGCGCGCCAGACCGAGCGCGTGGTTCAGCGGATGGATGTGGAAGGCATCGGCTTCGAACAAACCACCGTGGTAGCGCTGCGTCAACAACTGCCCGCGGAGTTCGTCCACCCCCATAGGCTGCCAGTGCACGTCGAAGGCGTCGGCGAGCAGGCGCCGGCGCATTTCCAGCACCTCGGGATCGTCGAACCAGTTGGCCCAGATCACGCCGGCATCGACCGGATCGCACTGGATCTGGTAGCGGGCGATGCGCTCGCGGATCGTGCGAACCGCTTCTTGCGTCAGCCGGTACATCCAGCGCGCGGTGTCTGCGCCGACTTGGGCGCGCAAGGCCGCCTCGCCGAGCGAATAGCCGCCGAACACGAAGCCGCCGTTGCGCCCGCTGGCGCCGTGGCCGATCGACTGCGCCTCCAGCAGCGCCACGCCATCGCAGCCACGCTCGGCCAGGCCCAGCGCCGTCGCCAGGCCCGCATAACCGCCGCCGACCACGGCAACGCGCGCACGGCTGATGCCAACCAGGGACGGGTAGGTATCCGGTTCGCGCCGGGTGGCGCGGTAGTAGGTGTCTGGATTCATGTGCGGATGATGCCGCGCGGCGGAGGGACACGGGACTATCCGAGTCCACGCCAGGAGCACCGTGCCGAGCGCGGAGCTTGGCCAGGACCAGCCGTGCGCCTTCGCGGGCGAGACCAAAGAAAAGGGCGCTGCCGGAGAGCAGCGCCCTGGTTCACGTCACGGATGACCAGCGTCAGCCCTTGAGCGCGAGCAAGTCTTCCACCTTCTTCTTGACATTGGCGGTCTTCCAGGTCGGGATCGCGTAGACCCACGGGCTGGTTTTCGCGTTCAGCTCGGCGATCCGCTTGTCCAGCGCGGCGCGCTTGTCGGCCTTGGCCTTGTCCGCGTCGAAGGGCTCGGGGATGGCTGGCGTCGGCGGCGTGGCCGCAGCCGTCGCATCCGCGGGCTGCTCGCCTTCGGCCGGCTTGGCTGCGTCCGCCGGTTTGGCTGCGCTGGCTGCGGCCTCGGCTTCGGCCCGCGCAGCGTCGGCCTTGGCCTTTTCGGCGGCGACCCAGGCATCCAGGCGTTCCTCGTCCAGGCGCGCGGCGAAGGTCGCCCACGACTTGCTGTCGCGATCCCACAGCTTCAGGTCCACGACCAGGCCGTCGTAGCCCACGAAGGTGGCCTGCCAGGTGCTCGCGGCGTCGGCATTGGCCTCGGCGGCGGGCAGGACGTCTTCCAGGGTCACGCTCGAGAGCACGCCGGCGATCGCATTGGCGGCGGATTCGGAGCTGAGCTGGCGGCCCTTGGGCAGGTTGTGTACCGAGTAGTTGAACGCGGAGGGATCGGGCTTGTCGATCTTCAGCACCGACTTGTCCGGCGCGATCACCGCCACCGAGTGGATGTCGGCGGAGGGGACGTCGAGCACTTCGCGCGCCAGCCAGTTCTGCCCTTCCTTGTCGGGAATGATGTCGCCGCTGACCAGCCAGCTCTCGGCTTCGCTAGCGCGACGGACGAAGGTGCCAGGGGAACCGCCGCCGGAGGCGACGCCGACGATCAGTCGCACCGGCTCCTTGAGGCCGCTGAGTTCCACGGAGAGTCCGGTGGCGCCCTCGGCGCTGGTGTCCTCGACGCCCAGGCGTGCGTAGTTCTCCGGCTTGCTGGTCTTGGCCTCGCGCAGCTTGGCCTCGGACAGCTTGATCAGGTACGCGCGCACCTTGGAAATGTCCGCCGGGTAGTTGTGGCGGTTGGCGACCACCCAGCCGGATTCGGTGCGGCTGAGCTCGGCCACCAGTTCATCCTTGGCCTTCCGGATGCGTACCGAGCTGATGTCGTTCAATGCGCTGGACAGCGCGGGGACCAGCGGGCCGGATTCGGCGCGACCGTCGGAGGAGACCGGCTGCTGGCGCTGGGAAAGGATCAGGCCGATGCCGAGCACCGCCACGGTGATCAGCAGCAGCGAAAGCAAACGCTTCTGCATCATGGTTCAGGCTCCTGCCATGGCGCTGCGGCGACGGCCGCGGCGCAGGTTCCAGAAAAGCAGCGCGGCGATGATCACGCCGAGCGGCACCAGGGCGATGTTGATGAACTTGGTGCGGCTGCCCAGGCTCTCGATGTCCTGGTCCAGGCTGCGACGCACATCGCGCAGTTCCTTGCGGATGCGCAGTTTCTCGCCCTGGAAGCGCAGGATTTCGGCCTGCTGCTCCGGGGTCATGATCATCGCGTTCTCGTCGCCCTTGGCGGCCTGCAGTTCATTGAGCTTGCGCTCGGTCTCGGTCAGCTGCGCCTGCAGTTGCTCCTCGGTCGCGCGGAAGCGTTCGTCGGCTGCACGGCGCATGTCCTCGACCACCTCGAAGGGCCGCGTGCTGCTGCTGCGGCCGCGGATCGAGATCAGCGCGGTCGAGCCGGACAGGTTGTCGGACGAGTTGGTGATGAAGTCGCCGTTGTCGGCGAAGGGATTCATCAACTGCTGGCCAAAGAAGTTCTGCACCTGCACCCACAGCCGGTTGCTCAGGATGTCGGTGTCGGCGACCAGGATCGCCTGCACGTCCTCGGCGGATTCGGCGATGTGACCGGCATTGCCGGCGCGGTCCGGGAAGGCGCTCTTGAGCTTGCCCGACAGGCGTGCGGCGATCATGTAGTTCTCGCCGCTCGGCGCGAAGTCCTTCAGCAACTCGCGCGGATCCGGCAGGAAGCGGGTGCGCTCGGTCGACACCGTGGTCGACTCGCTGCTCGACTGCAGCAGGGGCTCCAGCTTCGTCGACGCGCCATCCTTGCGCTTGAAGTGGCCGGCACTGTCGATGTTCACCAGGTTGAGCTTGGCGCTGACCAGGTCCTCGGGGTTCATCTGTTCCTTGCGCAGGCCGAGAATCAGCGGATGGGTCACCGGCGGCTCGGTCTGGCTCACCTGCACCTGCAGCCCCAGCGCACGGTCCACCACCACCTGGTCGGCCTTGTAGTCCACGCCCCAGGCGGACAGCAGTTTCTCGAGGTTCGAGGACTTGTCGGCGAACATCGCGGCGCTCGGGTTCTGCGGATCGGCACCGCTCTGGTCGACGTTGGAGTTGGGATCGAGGAACAGCAGCAGGCGCCCGCCGCCGAGCACGAACTGCTCGATGGCGTAGACGGTGTCGTCGGCCAGCGCCTTGGGATGCACCACCATCAGCAGCTTGATGGTCTTGTCGATCTCCTTGACCTCAAGACCCAGCGGACGCACTTCGAACATGTCGTCCAGTTGCTGCATCACGGCCCAGGGATCGCTCATCTTCTGGGTGGTCGGGTCGAAGCCGCCGCCGATCGGAAGCGAGCTGATCAGCCCGATCACCGGCTTCTCCGGCTTGATCAGGCCCTGGATCAGCTTGGCGACCTCGTACTCCAGGAACACTTCCTTGTCCGGCTGGAAGAAGGGGATCGAGGCCTTGCCATTGAGCGAATTGCTGCCGGCGAGGCCGAAGAACAGCTTGTCGCCGGTGCTGCCCACCGGGACCGACTGCAGGCCCGCGGCGGTCGCCTCGTCCTCTTCCTCGCTGAAGGGCTGCGGGTCGATCACGCTGAGCTTGAGCTTGCCGCCGGTGCGGCTGGCCATCTCTTCCAGCAACTCGCGCACGCGCTGGGCGTAGGTGCGGATCGGCGCGAGGTCGCGGCTGGCTTCGTCGGAGAAGTAGAAGTACAGGTTGATCGGCTCATCGATGCTGGCAAGGATCTCCTTGCTGCCATCGCTCAGGGTGTACTCGTTGTTGGCGGTCAGATCGATCCGCGCACCGCGCAGCACCAGATTGCTGATCACGGTGGCGCCCACGAACAGCAGCGCCAGCAGCAACAGCACGAGGCCGCCCGAGGCGCGTTTGGTCATCGCGTTCATCGTCAGGGGTCTCCGTCAGTCGGCTTTCTTGAGGTCGATCACCACCGAGGTGGCGTACAGGAAGAAACCGATCAGCAACCCGAAGAAAATCAGGTCGCGCAGATCGATCACGCCCTTGCTGATCGAAGTGAAATGGGTGATGAAGGAGAGCGAGGCCACGCCGTCCACCATCCATTGCGGCAGCGCCAGCTTGGCGAAGCCGAGCACCAGCGGGTGGCCGGCCAACAGCAGGCCGAAACAGATGACCACGGTGATGATGAAGGCGATCACCTGGCTGCGGGTGGCCGCGGAGACCGCGCTGCCGATGGCGAGGAAGCCGCCGGCCATCAGCAGGCTGCCGATGTAGCTGGCAATGATCACGCCGTTGTCCGGATTGCCGAGGTAGTTGACGGTGATCCAGATCGGGAAGGTCAGCGCCAGCGCGATGCCGACGAAGGCCCAGGCCGCCAGGAACTTGCCTACCACGGCCTGGTTCTGGGTCACCGGCAGCGTCAGCAGGAGTTCGATCGAGCCGGTGTTGCGCTCCTCGGCCCACAGGCGCATGGCCACCGCGGGCACCAGGAACAGGTACAGCCAGGGATGGAAGTCGAAGAAGGGACGCAGGTCCGCCTGGCCGCGCTCGAACAACCCGCCGAGCTGGAAGGCGAAGGCATTCGCCAGCACCAGGAAGATCACGATGAACACATAGGCCACGGGCGTGGCGAAATAGGCCTTCAGCTCGCGCTTGAAGATCACGGAGACGGGATTCATGAGCGGGCTCCGGTCTGGGTGATGGTACGGAAGACTTCATCCAGGCGACCGCGCTCGAGCATGACCTCGTTGACGGCCAGCTTGCGGTCCTGGATCAGGCGGGTGATCGGGCCGAAGATCGCCTGGCCCTTGCGCGGGAAGGCGGTGACCACCTTGTCCTCGGTGTCGATCACAACCTCCTCGACGCCCTGCAGGCCGGTCAGCGCCGCCTTCATCGCTTCGAGGTCGTCGGCGCGCACGGTGACCGCCTGGTGGTAGCGCGAGCGCGCTTCCAGCTCGTCCGGCGTCGCATCGGCAACCACGCGTCCGTTGGCGATGATGATCGCGCGCGTGCACACCGCGTGGACTTCTTCCAGGATGTGGGTGGACACGATCACGATCTTGTCCTTGGCCAGGCCCTGGATCAGGGTGCGCACTTCGTGCTTCTGGTTCGGATCGAGGCCGTCGGTGGGCTCGTCCAGGATCAGGACCTCGGGGTCGTGCAGGATCGCCTGGGCCAGGCCCACGCGGCGCTTGAAGCCCTTCGACAGGGTCTCGATCGGCTGCTCGAACACGCGCTCCAGACCGAGGCGGGACACCACCTCGCGGATGCGCTGGTCCTTCACCCCGGGCGCGATGCCGCGGATGTCGGCGATGAACGACAGGAAGCCCGCCGGGGTCATTTCGCCGTAGGCCGGCGCGCCCTCGGGCAGGTAGCCGATGCAGCGCTTGGCCTCCAGCGACTGCGCTTCGACATCGAAGCCGCATACGCTGATGCTGCCCTCGGTGGGGGTCAGGAAGCCGGCGATCATCTTCATCGTCGTGGATTTGCCAGCCCCGTTGGGGCCGAGGAAACCCAGGACTTCGCCGGGGCCGACGGTGAAACTCACCTTGTCGACTGCCAGCAGATCCCCGTATCTCTTCGTCAAATTCTTGATTTCTATCATTTTCTTATGGCACGAGAGTGGTTGGCCGGGATGCCCGGACGGGACCGATGGATGGATTGGCAACGCGGGTTGCGCGCGTCGCGAATGGGGATGGGGGCGCCGAAATTCAAGTCGGCGCTCTTCACCCCAAGGCAACACGGCGCTAACCTGCAGGACCACGCCGAGTACCCAGGAGTTCCCGATGTTCGAGCGTTTCTCCCGCAGTTGGGCCTTGATCAAGGCGAGTGCATCGGTGCTGCAGAAGGACAAGGAACTGCTGGTGTTCCCTGCGGTGTCTTCGGTGGCGGCGATCATCGTGGCGGCGAGCTTCCTGGCGCCGCTGTTCCTGATGATCCAGGGGAATCCAGACGCCTTCGAGTCGAAGGAACTCTCGCCGGTCTGGTATGTGTGGGCCTTCGCCTTCTACATGACCCAGTACTTCGTGATCTTCTTTTTCAACACCGCACTGGTGGGCGCGGCGTCGATCCGCCTCGAAGGCGGTGACCCGACGGTGGCCGACGGCCTGCGGATCGCCTGGTCCAAGGTCGGCACCATACTCGGCTATGCAGCGATCGCGGCGACCGTCGGCATGATTCTGCGTGCCATCGAAGAACGCGCCGGCTGGATCGGCAAGTGGGTGGCCGGCCTGCTCGGCGCGGCCTGGACGGTGGTGACCTTCATGGTCGTGCCGATCCTGGTGCACCGCGACATCGGCCCGATGGATGCGGTCAAGGAGAGCGCCAAGCTGCTCAAGGAAACCTGGGGCGAGAACCTGATCGGGCAGGGCGGGGTCGGGCTGATCTTCGGGCTGATCCAGTTCGGCCTGTGGGCGCTGGTCGGCTTTCTCGCGGTCGCGATGGTCGCGACCAAGAGCGTAGGCCTGGTGGTGACCGTGATCGTGCTCGGCTTCCTTGCCTCGCTGATCCTGGCGCTGCTGCAGTCGGCGCTGGCCGGGATCTACTCGGCCGCGCTCTACCGCTATGCCGTCGGACACGTCAATGCGCCTGAGTTTTCCGGTGAGTTGCTGCAGCGCGCGTTTTCGGTGAAAGGGCGCTGAGCGTCCTGCCGAGCTTGCGCTGGAGTCCGGTCGCAGCGAGCGGGCTGCTCGCGGCGACGCCAGCCTTGTCCGCTGTCCCGGTCTCCACGCTGGAGGCGACGGCAGCCGTGGTGGCGATCACCCTGGTCGTGATCCTGTTGTGCGTGCTGCTGCAATACGAAGGCCTGATGCTGCTGCAGCGCAACCTCGGCCATGCGCACCTCGGCCCACGCCGTTTGCGCGTGCTGTTCGGCATCGTCGGCGTGCTGGCGATGCACGCGACAGAAATCCTGCTGTTCGCCTGCGGTTACGCGGTCGCCGACTACATACCCGCCGCTGGCAGCATTGGCGGCATCGGCGAGCACGGCCACATTCGATTGCTCGATGTCTGGTACTTCTCCGCGATCACCTACACCACGGTGGGCTACGGCGACCTCGCGCCCGTCGGCGCGCTGCGCTTCATGGCCGCCGCCGAATCGCTCGCCGGCTTCGTGCTGGTCAGCTGGTCGGCGTCCTTCACTTACCTCGCGATGGAGCGGTTCTGGGGGCAGAGGCGGTGAGGCGCAGTTGTGGGTTGTGGGTTGTGAGTTGTGGGCGGCAACAGCGGCTTCCGGCGGGTTCTGGCCAAACGCTTTTGACTGGCTGCCCACAACCCAGAACCCACAACCCACAACCGGCAATCCAGAGCCCGAAACCCGGAACCTCTACTGCTTCAACCGGTACCCTGTCCTGAATATCCACCACACCACGCCCAGGCACACGGCGAGGAAGCCGGCTGTCGCCGCCAGGCTCAGGCCCACGGCGACGTCCGCGGTTCCGTAGAAGGCCCAGCGGAAGCCGCTGACGAGGTAGACGATCGGGTTGGCCAGCGCGATGGTTTGCCAGATGCCGGGCAGCATGTTGATCGAGTAGAAGGCGCCGCCGAGGAAGGTCAACGGGGTGATCACCAGCATCGGGATCACCTGCAACTGCTCCCAGCTCTGCGCCCAGATGCCGATGATGAATCCGAACAGGCAGAAGGTCAGCGCGGTCAGCACCAGGAAGCCGAACATCCAAACCGGATGCTTCACTTGCAGGGTGACGAACAGGCTGGCGGTGAGCAGGATCACCAGGCCCAGGATGATCGACTTGGTCGCTGCGGCGCCGACGTATCCGCAGATGATCTCGAAGGGCGACACCGGGGCCGACAGGAGCTCGTAGCTGGTCCCGGTCCAGCGCGGGAAGTAGATGCCGAAGGCGGCGTTGTTGATGCTCTCGGTCAGCACCGACAGCATGATCAGGCCGGGTACGATGAAGGCGCCGTAGCTCACGCCGTCGATCTCGCCCATGCGCCCGCCGATGGCCGCACCGAACACCACGAAGTACAGCGAGGTGGTGATCACCGGCGTCAGCAGGCTCTGGCCGACGGTGCGCATGAAGCGCGCCATCTCGAAGCGGTAGATCGCCCACACCGCACGCGCGTTGAATGCCGGTACCGCCGGGTGCGCGCTCATGCGGCTGCTCCCTGCTTGCCGGTCAGGCTGACGAAGATGTCCTCCAGCGAACTCTGCTCGGTGTTGAGGTCGCGAAAGCCGATGCCGAGTTCGTGCAGTCGCCGCAGCAGTCCGGGGATGCCGTTCTCCTCGGCGCGGATGTCGAAGCGGTATTCGATCAGGTGGCCGTCGTCCTTCAGTTGCAGCTGCCACGAGGCCAGTTCGGCGGGCAGCGCCGCGAGCGGATCCTGCAACTGCAGGGTCAGGGTCTTGCTGCCGAGCTTGGCCATCAGGCGCGATTTCTCCTCGACGAGGATCAGCTCGCCCTTGTTGATCACGCCGATGCGATCGGCCATCTCCTCGGCTTCCTCGATGTAATGCGTGGTCAGGATGATGGTCACGCCATCGTCGCGCAGCGAGCGCACCAGCGCCCACATGTCGCGCCGGAGCTCCACATCCACTCCGGCGGTGGGCTCGTCGAGGAACAGCAGGCGCGGCTCGTGCGCCAGCGCCTTGGCGATCATCACGCGCCGCTTCATGCCGCCGGACAGCGTCTGGATCCGATCCTTGCGCTTGTCCCACAGGGTCAGCCCGCGCAGCAGGCGCTCGACCAGCACCGGATCCGGCGCGCGCCCGAACAGGCCGCGGCTGAAATTCATCGCCGCCTGCGGCGTCTCGAACATCTCGGTGGCCAGCTCTTGCGGCACCAGGCCGATCAGCGCGCGCGCCGCACGGTAGTCGCGCACGATGTCATGCCCGGCCACCCGCACGCTGCCACCGCTGGCGCGGAGCAATCCGCAGACCAGCCCGATCAGGGTGGTCTTGCCCGCGCCATTCGGTCCCAGCAGGGCGAAGATCTCGCCCTCGCGGATGGTCAGCGATGTCGGCTTGAGCGCCTGCAGGCCCGAGGCGTAGGTCTTGCTGAGGTTGTCGAGTTCGAGGATGGGCGGCATGGAGGCGTTGTGTGGGCCGAGTTTGGTTGTTGGTTGTTGGTTCTTGGTTGTTGGCAGCGAGGCTCGCACGCCGGGAATCTGTGGAGCCGACTCCGTCGGCGATCTTTCCCTGCGGAATGAATATGAAAGACATTTTTCCGCAAAGGACGCAAAGGACGCAAAGTAGAGCCAAATCGTTTGCCGGATATGCGGGGCATGGGGATGCTGCGCAACCCAAGACGCTCTTGCCTTCTTTGCGTCCTTTGCGTCCTTTGCGGACAATAAAGCAGGCACGCGTATGCGACAGTTCGATGCGCGAACAAGCGCACAAGTCGGGGCGACCAGGGACGCACTGGTCCTGAGCTGGTCGGTCAGCAGCTGCCGCATTGCGGCAAGTGCCCGGGGAACGCGCCGGGCGCGTACCCCGGGCTACCTGGCGAGTTCGCGGGCGATCGCCGCGGCCAGGCGCGCGTTGTTCTTCACCAGGGCGATGTTGGCCGCGAGCGATCGTCCCTGGGTCAGCTCGAAGATGCGTGCGAGCAGGAACGGCGTCACGGCCTTGGCGGCGATGCCCTGCGCCTGCACCTCGGCGAGTGCACGGGCGATCACCGGGTCGATCTCCTGGCGCGGGATCTCGGCCCCGGCCGGGATCGGGTTGGCGACCAGTTGGCCGCCGGCCAGGCCCAAAGTGCGACGCATGCGGTGGGCCGCGGCAATCTCCGCCGGGGAGTCCATCCGCAGCGGGGCGCGCAGTCCGGAGTCGCGCGACCAGAACGCGGGGAAGGCGTCCTGGCCGACCGCGATCACCGGCACGCCGAGCGTTTCCAGCACTTCCAGGGTCTTGGGCAAGTCGAGGATCGCCTTGGCGCCGGCGGCGACCACCGTGACCGGTGTTGTCGCAAGTTCCTGCAGATCGGCCGAGATGTCGAAGCTGGTCTCGGCGCCACGGTGCACCCCGCCGATGCCGCCGGTGGCGAACACGCCGATGCCGGCCAGGTGGGCGCAGATCATGGTCGCGGCCACCGTGGTCGCGCCGGTGCGTCGCTGCGCGAGGCAGGCGGCAAGATCGGCGCGCGAGAGCTTCATCACGCCCTGCGCCTGCGCCAGGCGGTCGAGCTGCGCGCCGTCCAGTCCCACCTGGATCTGCCCGTCCATCACCGCGATGGTGGCCGGCGTGGCGCCGGCTGCGCGTACCTCGGCCTCGACGCCGAGCGCAGTGTCACGGTTCTGCGGCCACGGCATGCCATGCGTGATGATGGTGGATTCGAGCGCCACCAGCGGCGCGCCGGCGTCGCGCGCGGCGCGGACCTCGGGCGAGTAGTGCAGCGGGATCATGCGGGGAGTTCTCCGGAGACGTGGCGCGCGGCGGCCTGCAGCGCGGCGGCCAGCGCGGCCTCGCGCCCGGCGCCGCGGCGCTCGGCCACCCAGTGGGCGGCCATGAAGGTATCGCCGGCGCCGGTGACGCGCGTCTGCAGCACCGGCGGCGGCACCTGGTGGATCACGCCGTCGGCGGCGCCGCAGGCCGCGGCGCGCGGACCGTCGGTGACCAGCACCCGGTGCGCGCCGCGTTCGATCAGCGCCGCCGCGGCGGCGGGTGCGTCCTCGAAGCGGTCCTGGCACAGGATGCCGGCCTCTTCCAGGTTCAGGTAGAGCGTGGTGCGCGGACGGCGCAGCAAGGGCAGCAGGCGCTCGGCCTTGCCGGGGCTGGCCGGGGCGACCCGCAAATCGGCCAAGGCGAACAGCGGCGAATGCGCGATCTGCGCCAGCAGCGCCTCGGTCAGGTTGCCGTCGAGTGCCACCGGCCCCGCCCAGGGCGCGTCGAAGCTGCCGAGGCGGCCGTCGCCCAGCGGCTTCAGGATCCGTTCGCCCGCAGCTTCCAGCGAATAGGCATCCGCCACCGCCGCGACCAGGCCATTGGCGGCCTCGATCGCGAGGTAGCGATCCGTCGGCAGGTCCTGCGAGCGGTAGACATGGCTGCAATCGAGACCCATGCGCTGCGCCACGGCGACCAGTTCCTCGCCTTCCTCGTCGCGGCCTACCGCCGACAGCAGCGCCGGGCGCAACCCGAAGCGCGCCAGCGTCATCGCGATGTTCATCGCCACGCCGCCCGGCCGGCGCGTGATCCGCCCCGGCACATCGGCGCCCGGTGCCATGTGCATGTGCGCACGGCCGATGATGTCCCACAGGACCGAGCCGATGCAGAGGATGTCGGGCTGCAGGCCGACCGTTGCGGATATTCCGTTGGAAACGTGCAGGCTGTTCATCAGTCCGCAAAGGACGCAAAGGACGCAAAGGAAGGCGTCTGGGCCAGCGAATCCAGGGACTCCAGCAATAGCGCTGGGATAAGCAACTGCAGCGGCAACGGTCCCAGCGGCTTGCTCCGCATTTCTTCGCGTCCTTTGCGTCCTTTGCGTCCTTTGCGGACAGAAATGCAGTTCACTCTTGCGCCTCACTCGCGCTCAGGAAAGCCGCCAGCTCCGCGCTGACGCCCGGGACGCGGTGCCAGTCGATCGTGTCGATCTGCTTCGGATCGAGAAAGCGCTGGGCATACCTGAGGTACACGCGCTCGCGCAGGAACACGTCGAACAGGTCCGGGTCGATGTGGTTGCCGAGCTTCATGTTGCCGAGGATGTGGATCGATTCCGACAGCGTCTTGGCGCTCTTGTAGGGCCGGTCCGGCGCGGTCAGCGCCTCGAATACGTCGGCGATGCCCATGACCCGCGCCTGCACGCTCATCTGCTCGCGTTTCAGGCCGCGCGGATAACCCTTGCCATCCATCCGTTCGTGGTGGCCGCCAGCGTACTCGGGCACATTGCGCAAATGCGGCGGCCAGGGCAGCGCCTCGAGCATGCGGATGGTCATGACGATGTGGTTGTTGATCACCTCGCGCTCGGCGGCGTTCAGCGTGCCGCGGCGGATCGAGAGATTCATCGCCTCCTCGTCGCTGAGCAGCGTGCGTGGACTGCCGTCGAGATCGTTCCAGGCTTGGCTGGCGATGCGCTGCACCTGGGCGATGTCGCCATCGCTCATGAACTCGCCGCCGATGTTGGCGCGGCGCAGAAAGGCGCGGTCGGCCGCAAGTTGCCGGGTCCGCTCCGCCAGCGTCGCGGCGTCGATCTCACCCTTCAGGTGCGCGATCTGGTTGTCGCGCAGCAGGATCTCGATCCGCGTATCGACCAGATGGATGCGGTCGAACAGGGTCTCCAGCTTGGTCGCCTTGTCGACCACGTGGACCGGCGTGGTGATCTTGCCGCAATCGTGCAGCAGGCCGGCGATCTTCAGCTCGTAGCGATCCGCCTCGCTCATCGTGAAGTCCGCCAGCGGACCTTCCTCGATGCTCACTGCAGCCTCGGCCAGCATCATCGTCAGTTCGGGCACGCGTTCGCAGTGGCCGCCGGTGTAGGGCGATTTCTCGTCGAGCGCGGTGTTGATCAGCTTGATCAGGGATTCGAACAACTCGGCCATCTGCTCCAGCAGACAACGGTTGTTGAGCGCGATGGACGCCTGCGAGGCGAGCGACTCGACCAGTTCCTGGTCGGCGTCGGTGAAGGCGCGCACGCCCGGATCCGGTCCGCCGGCATTGATCAGTTGCAGCACGCCGATCACTTCGCCGACATGATCCTTCATCGGCACCGTGAGGAAGGACTGCGAGCGATAGCCGGTGCGCGCGTCGAACGCACGCGTGCCGGAAAAGTCGAAGCCGGGCTCGCTGTAGGCGTCGAGCACATTGACCGTGTTGCCGGTCAGCGCCGCATGCGCCACCACCAACGAATGGTTGGGGTTGCCGTCCGCGTGATGCAGGGGAATCTCCGGCAGGTCCACCGGTTCGCCCGCGCTGCCGCCCTTGTACAGCCCGAGCGAGAGGTTGCGCAGCAGGTCGAAGGCGAGGCGATTCTCGCGGATGCGGTAGAAGGTCACGCCATCGGCCTGGGTGAAAGCGCGCGCGGCCTCGGCGATGCGCTCCATCAGGTGGTCGAAATCGCGCACCGAGGACAGTGCCTGGCCGATCTCGTTCAGCGTCTCGAGGCGGATGCGGATCTCGTGATCGTTGGCCATGCCAGTCCTTCCCGGACGGCCATGCGGTCCGGTCAGCCTAGGCTACCGCAACCTCCCCGCGCAGCGCCGTGACGACGGCGCGTTCGAAGGCACCCGGATCGGCATGCCGCCATTGGCCGAGTTCCTTGCTCCCCCAGCGATGACGGATGCGGCCCTCGTGCAGCAGCGCGGCATCGGTCAGCAGGGTCGGCGCGATTTCCAGGCCGTGGGTGGCCAGCAGCACCCCGCAACCGCGCTCGCAGCGTTCGATCAGTTCCAGCTTGAGTTCGTGGCTGGAGATCGGGTCGAGGCCGTTCATGACCTCATCGAGCACCAGCAGCGGCGGATCGCCGAGCAGGCCGATCAGGATTGCGAACTTCTGCCGGGTGCCGAGCGAGCAGGCTTCGATGCGCTGGTCCAGCCAGCGACTGGCGCCGAGGCGTTCGCACAGCACCAGGTACTCGCGGGGGGCTCCGCCAGCCCGCGCGCGGCGGCGGTGACCGCCAGCGCCTGGCGCCCGGTCAAGGCGGCGGGCAGTCGCGCCGGGTCCGGCGCGAATCCGAACCGGGTACGCGCCGCAAGTGGGTCGGTGGAGATATCGACGCCATCGATGCGGACGCGCCCGGAGGTGGTCGGCAGCAGCCCGACGATGGCGCGGATCAGGCTGGTCTTGCCCGAGCCATTCGGACCGACCAGCCCGAGCAACTGGCCGTGGGAGATCGAGAGGTCCACGCCCTGCAGCACGTGCGTCGTGCCAAAGGCCAGCTGCAGCGATGCGATTTCGAGCAGGACATCCGCGGTCATGAATTTCCCTTGCGCCATGCCTGCCCCAGGCAGGCCGCGTAGATCAGTGGTGCCGCCGGCGGCAGCACCTGGACGGTGGCGAAGACGCAGGCGCCGTGCAGCATCAGCAGCAGCGGATAGCGCGACGGCTGCGGGCGGGTGGCATGGGCGCACAACACCGCGTCGAGCATGACTGCCGCGAGCAGCGCTGCCAGCGCCGACGCAAACAGGGCAGGCGCGCCTAGCGCATGCATGCAGGCGCCGAACAACAGCACCAGGGTGCCGCCGCGACGCAGCAGCGGACGCCGGTAGGCGCCGAGCAAACGACGCGGCGCCAGCGGCAGTGCGGCGAGCCAGGCGGCATCCGCGAGGTAGCGTGCGCGCCAGTGGGCGATCAGGTCGAGCGCCAGTGTCAGCGAAGTGAACAGCAACATCAGGCCGAATACCGCGATCAATGGGGTCGACGGCGGGAACAGCATGAAGGCCAGCGCGACCCAGGGCGCGCTGCGTGGCAGGCGCGCGGCGACCGGCTCCAGCGCCGCGCCGAGCAGTGCCAGCCCGCGGGTGCCCGGCGGCACCGCGACCGCGACCGCGCGAGCGGATGTCCGGCCCGGATCGGCTTGCCGTACCCGTGCCGCGGGAAGGACTGCGGCGAGCACGCCGCCGGCCACGGCCGCGACCGCCATCGACGCCACCGGCAGCACCACTTCGCCAATGCGCAGACTGACCCAGCCGAGCAGCAGCAGGATTCCCGCGGACGTGGTGGCGGAGGCCAGCGCGGCCACCCGCCGTCGCGCCTGTGCGCGCGCGGCCGGTGCAATCGGCATCGCCGCCAGCCAGTCGTCCCGCTGCGCCTGCGCCAATGCAAGGTGCCGTCGATGCGCGCTCCACATCAGCGCCAGGGCGGTCGCCAGCGCCAGCAGCAATGCCGGCGCGGTCCGCATCCACGGCGAATCGGGCGCCAGCAGGCGCGACCACAGCGGATCGGCCAGCCACAGCGCGAAGCCGGCGAAAACAGCCGAGGCCAGCGCCACGAACAGTGACTCCGCACCGCGCGCACGCCATTCGTCCCAGCGGTTGCGCCGCAGGAAGTCGAGGACCAGACGATCAGGATTGGACGGGGTTGCAGGCATGCCCGGGCTTAGTGGCCGGCGGCGCGCGGAAGTTCCTCGGTTGCGGGAAAAAGGAAAAGGGAAAATGGGAGAAGCGAGGGCTCGGGTCGGAAGGACCTCGGCAAGGGGAATGAGGGTTGATCCGGTGGGCGAGCAACCGCGGTCCTCATGTCGCCAAGCGCATGGAGGGAGATCTGCATCGCGTAGCCCGGTGGTACGCGCGCAGCGCGTTCCCCGGGTGCTTGCGGCAAGTGCCCCCTGAGCCGCTGCGCGGCACAACGGGCTACGCCTCACGCGCCAAGCGCTTTCCCGTCACGCCGCATGCGCCAGCAACAGCCGCAGAGGCTCCGGCCGGTGGTAGGCATAGCCCTGCACCGCGTCGACGCCGATCTCCTGCAGGCTGCGGCCGAGACGGATGTCCTCGACCGACTCGGCCACGGTGCGTTTGCCGAGCACGCGGGCGATCTCGACGATGGCGCGCACGATGGCCAGCGACAGCTCGTTGTGTTCGAAATCGCGCACGAAGCTGCCGTCGATCTTGAAGGTGTCGACGTCCAGCTCCTTGAGATAGCCGAAAGAACAGAAGCCGGTGCCGAAGTCATCCAGGGCAAAGCGGACGCCGAGCGCCTTGAACTGGGCGATCAACTGGCGCGCACGGTCCAGGTCGCGCACCGCGCTGGTCTCGGTGATCTCCAGGCACAGCTGTCCCGGATCGATGCTGCTCTGCTTCAGGCGCTGGCGCAGGAACTGGGCATAGTCCTCGTCGGCCAGGGTGGAGGCCGAGAGGTTGATGTTGAGATGCACGCCGCGCGCGCGCGGGTCGGTCTCGAGCCAGCGGATGGCGCGGTCGAGCACGTGGCGGTCGATCCGGCTGGCCAGCTGGAAGCGCTCCGCCGCCGGGATGAAGCGCCCGGGCAGCAGCGCTTCGTCGCGGTCGTCGCGCAGCCGCAGCAGGATCTCGAAGGTCTCGAAGGGCTCGGGCTTGAACGGCAGGATGCGCTGGCCGTAGAGCTCGAAGCGATCGTTCTCGAGCGCGTCGTTGATGCGTACCACCCAGCCCATGGCCGCGGTGCGTTCGACCACCGCGGCATTGTCGGGCGACTGCAACTGCACCCGGTTGCCGCCGAGTCCCTTCGCCGCGTAGCAGGCGGTGTCCGCCTGCGCCAGCAACTCGGCCACCGAGCTGCGCCGCGGCGGGAAGGGCACCAGGCCGATGCTCGCGGTCAGCGCGAACACATGGTCCGCGTGCGCGAAACGGAATTCGGAGACGGCCAGCCGCAGTTGGCGCGCATCTTCCTCGGCGCGCGCGGTGTCCGCGTGCGCCCACAGCACGCCGAACTCGTCGGCGCCCAGGCGTGCCAGCAGCACTTCCCCGGGCAAGTTGGCGCGCAAGACGCTGGCGAGCTGGCGGATGGCTTCATCGCCGGCCGCGTGGCTGGCGGTGTCGTTGACCAGTTTGAACTCGTCGATGTCGACATAGGCGACGGCGCCGCCGCGCGCAATCTCCGGCCGCTGCGCCAGCGTCTGCGCCAGTTCTTCCTCGAATCGCGTCCGGCTCGGCAGCCCGGTCAGGTGGTCGGTGCGCGCCCGCCGCAGCATTTCGGCGGCCGATGCGCGCAGGCGGTAATTCGCCGCCGACACCAGTTGCGGCACGATGGCCATCACCGACAGCAGCGACAGCAGGATGAATGTCTCGAGCAGATCGGTCGGGGCGCGGAAGCCGCCGATACCCAGCCCGATCAGCGAAACCACGATGAAGGCAAACGCCATCGTCGCGCCCGCGGTGAAGATCGGTTCGAAGCGCAGTGCGCTCCACAGCAGGAAGGCCAGTGGCAGGAAGCTCAGGCCCAGTGCGTACGCCGGGCTGGCCATGCTGGCCTCGGCGATGATGTAGATCCCGGCGACGCTGGCAAGCAGCCACAGGAACTTCTCCGGGCGTCCGGCGAAGCTGAGGTCGGAGTCGGTCAAGCGCCGTCGTTCGATGGCGCGCAGCACCATCAACATGAACGGGGTCACCGCGACGATGCCGAACACGTCGCCACTGACCCATTTGCCCAGCGCGGGCAGAAACTCCTGCGGCGGGATCATCGCCGCCACCACCATTCCGCTGATCCCGATGACCCCGCTGACCACAGCGCTCAGGACACCACCCACCAGCAGCACGAATCCGCTGGCCACGCGCAGGGTTACCGCGTCCTTGCCGGCGATCCGGGAAACCCACAGCACGGCCAGCAAAGTGCCTACGGTATTGCTGGCCAGAGAAAATGGAATGAAGGCCCAGGGCGCCGGGGTCACCAGCATATGGGTCATGACCAGCGAAACCGGAATCACCGGCCACCAGCGCACGCCGTGGAACACCAGCGCGGCGTAGGCCACACCCGCCGGCGGCCAGATCAATGTGACGTCCGACGGCAGGCTGATGAACAAAACCGCAAACTCCGTCGCCGCCACATACAGGCAGACATAAACGACGAAACGCAGCAGGTGCGGACGCTCTAGCCGGGACATTGCACGCGGCCGCGAGGAAATGGCTCGTTTTCGCCAGCCTGGCGCGAATGATCGCCGCGACGAGACAACGGGCTGTCCGCTGCCATTTCCTCGCTCACGCGGCGCTCGCTCGCTCCTTGCGCCGGGCTCCACTTTGCTCGTCGTCGCAATGGAACCACCCTTCCTCCTCCTCACGCCTCGATCCCGGCGTAAAGCCCTTCGCGATCATCGGCGTGCCCGGGTGAACTGTCCGGGCTGCGCATGGGCAGCGAGTGTAGCGGTTGCCGCGCGATTCGTCCGGGTGTCAGCGCGGCAAACCCGACTGCGGCTGGCGCAGTTCGCTTCCCGGTTCGCGCAACCACATGCGCGCGCTGCGCGCCGGCAGCATCAGTCGCTGGCGGCGTGACTGCAGCACCAGTGTGTCGCCGCTGAGCACATCGCGATAGGGCGTTTGTTGCCACAGCTTGTCGCCACCTGCCTCGACCTCGAACTCCACGCTGTGCCCGCACTTGTTGATCGCCACCAGCCCCAGCGATCCTCGGCGGAAGGCGAGGAAGCACGCGCCGCTGGCCAGCGTGCGCTGCTCCGCCTCCCCGGCGACTGCATTGTGGAAGCGGATCATTGCGGTCAGGTCCTCGCGCCGGTAGGCATCCACCCAGCGTCCGTCGCCGCTCTCGTTGTGGTCGCTGTAGACCAGTGGTGAGCCACCGCCCCGGCCGAACAGGTAGGCATAGGCCAGGGTCTCGTCGACCGGATCCAGCAGCAGGCCGCGGAAGCCCTGGTTGTTGGGAATGTCGTGGGTAACGGCGAAGGTGACGGCGCGCGCCCCCGGGAGCTCCTGGCCGCCGGCCAGCGGATCCGCCAGGATCGACAGGTCGCCGCCGAAACCGAAGCCGCGCCGCAGCATCGCGTGCAGGGGGAAGTCGTAGGCGGCCCATTCGGTGCGCGACAGCCACGGCTCGAGGAACAGTGCGTATTCGCGATCGCCCGCGCCGCCGCCGGTGATCAGCTCGCCGAACACGAAGTCGCCGCCGTCGATGACGCCGTCCAGCACCCGGACCAGATGCTTCTCGCCCATGTGCTTGGCGGCGTCGATGCGGAATCCGCTGATGCCGATCTGCTTCAGCGCCAGCAGGTAGGCGCGCTGCGCGGCGACCACGCGGTCGTGATCGTTGAGATCGGGCAAGCCCGGATCTCCGCCACCGCCGCACAGGCGCAATGTCTGCACCTGGCGTAGGTCGAAATAGTCCTGGATACAGCCCGCCGGATGGAAATCAGCCGCCGCCAGCAGGTTGGTGCCGAGGTCGCCGAACAGTCGCTGGCGCTCGAAATCAGACGGTCTCGCGGCGTACTGCGACAGCACGCGCTGGCCGGGGTAGTCGAGGTCGGGCCGTTGCGCTGCTTCGTTGGCCATATGGTTGATGACGATGTCGGCATACAGCTTCACACCGAGCGGTCGCAGCCGGTTGGCCAGCGCGCGCAGGCTCTCGGTGTTGCCGAGCGGGTGGTCGATGACGCGATAGTCCTGCGGTTGGTAGCGCGCCCACCAGGCGCTGCCCTCGGACTTCAGCGGCGGCGCGACCAGCACCGCGCCGTAACCGCGCGCCGCGATGTCCGCCGCGCGCGCCTCGATCTCGTCGTAGCGCCAGTTGAAGGCGTGCAGGATCGCCTCGGCCGGCGCGCTCCCGGGCCATCCGGCAAGCGCCAGCACCAACAGTGTCAGCCAGCGGGGGAACAGGGATCGGGACATGCGGCGCAGTGTAGGAACTGGCTGGCGCTGGCGCCGGCCGGTGCAATCGTATTCAGGCGCTGCTTTCCCGGAGCGCGGGATTTTGCCGTAGTTTGCGCAGCCTTGGGCCAGCCGCCACGGTGTCGCCCGCCTGCCCAGGGGTCCGCCGATGTCCACGCTGCGCAGCCTGCGCCTCAAGCCCGACGCCGAGCGCCGCCTGCGCCTCGGCCACGCATGGGTCTACGCCAACGAATTCGAGGGCAAGCTCGGCGCGCTGGGGCTGGAAACCGGGCAGTTGGTCGAACTGGTCAGCGCCAAGGGCATCAGCCACGGCGTGGCCTATGTCAACTCGAATGTACTGATCGCCGGGCGCCTGCTCGACGCGCAGGCGGACGGATTCGATCCCGGCGCCTGGTTGCGCGGGCGCATCGATGCCGCCGTGGCCCTGCGCCAGCGCCTGCGCGTGGCCGAGTACGGACGCCTCATCTTAGGCGAGAGCGACGGTCTGCCGGGCCTGGTGGTCGACCGCTATGGCCCGCTGCTGTCGGTCCAGCTAGGCACCGCTGGAATGCAGCGCCTGGCCGCGCAGGTCGCCGATGCGCTGGGTGCGCTGCCCGGTGTCGAGACCCTGGTCTGGCGCGGCGATGCCGCCGGGCGCGAGCTGGAAGGCCTGCCGCGCGAGGTGACAGTCGGCTTCGGCGAGGTGGTCGAGCCGGTGTGGATCGACGAAAACGGTGCGCGCTTCGGGATCTCCCCGTTGACCGGGCAGAAGACCGGCTGGTTCTATGATCAGCGCGACAACCGCGCGGCGCTGATGCCCTTCGTCTCCGGTGCACGCGTGCTCGACCTGTTCAGCTACGGTGGCGGCTGGGGCGTCTGTTCAGCGGTGCACGGGGCGACCAGCGCGCTATGCGTCGACAGCTTGGCCGCAGCGCTGGCGAGCGTCGAGCGCAATGCGGCCGCCAGCGCAGTCGCAAGTCGCGTATCGGTGCTGCAGGCAGACGCATTCGACGCGTGCAAGGCCATGCGCGAGCGCGGCGAGCGCTTCGACATCGTGGTGGTCGATCCGCCCGCCTTCATCAAACGCCGCAAGGATGCCGAGCAGGGCGCGCTGGCCTACCGCCGCATCTTCGAGGCCGGCATGCGCCTGGTCGCCGACGGTGGCCTCGTCGCCTGCTGCTCCTGCAGCCATCACTTCACCGCTGAAGCCCTGCTGGACGCGATGAACCGCGCCGCCCGCGCCCTCGGCCTGCGCCTGCGCGTGCTCAAGCGCCTGGCGCAGTCGACGGACCACCCGCTGCACCCGGCGATGCCGGAGACGGAGTATCTGAAGGGTTACCTGGCTGAGGTTCGGCGGTGAGGGCGGTTGTGGGTTGTGGGTTCCGGGTTGTGGGCAGCCGCAACGCGCGCCCGGCGACAACCCGATGGCGAGCCTTTAGCATGCGCACTTCGCTGAGCCGCGACCGGGTCTGTGGGAGCAGGGTCGGCCTGCGAGCCAGGACTGTCCTCGTGAACAGAGATCGCGGCTGAAGCCGCTCCCACAGGTTCGAGGTGTGCGCGCCTCGCTGCCCACAACCCACAACCCACAACCCACAACCCACAACCCACAACCCACCGCATGCCCTACGTCCACGCCATCGACCCCGTCGCCCTTGAGATCGGCCCGCTGGCAATCCGCTGGTACGGGCTGATGTACCTCACGGGCGGCATCGCAGCCTTCGTGCTGGCGCGCAGGCGCGCGGACGAGTTGTGGCGCGGGTTCAAGCGCAGCGAGATCGAGGACATCATCTTCTACGGCATGGTCGGCGTGATCGTCGGCGGCCGACTGGGCTCGGTGCTGTTCTATCACTTCGGCGATTTCCTCAAGGATCCGTTGATGCTGGTGCGGGTGTGGGAAGGCGGCATGAGCTTCCATGGCGGCTTGCTTGGGGTGCTGGTGGCGCTCGGCTGGTATGCGCGCAGGACCGGGCGTCCGGTCTTCCAGATGTACGATTTCATCGCGCCAGTGGTGCCGATCGGCCTTGGCCTAGGGCGCATCGGCAACTGGATCGGTGGCGAGCTGTGGGGACACAAGACCGATTTGCCCTGGGGCGTGATCTTCCCGCATGCCTTGCCGGGCCCGCCGCTGAGCGTGGCCGAGGTCCAGGCACTGGTTGCGCAGGGCCAGTTGCTCGGCGAGGCACGTCATCCCTCGCAGCTGTACCAGGCCTTCTGGGAAGGCGTGGTGCTGTTCGCCATCGTCTGGTGGTTCTCGCGCCGCGAGCGGCCGCTGATGGCCACCTCCGGCGTCTTCCTGATCGTCTATGCCGTCGGCCGCATCCTGGTCGAGTTCGTGCGCGAGCCCGATGCCCACATCGGCTATCTCGCCTGGGGCTGGCTCACGATGGGGCAGGTGCTGTCGGCGCCGATGGTGGTGCTGGGGGTGGGGTTGCTGCTGGTGGCAGCAGTGAAACGTAAAACGTAAAACGTCAACGGGCCAGGGGGTGGATTGACGTTTTTGCGTTTAACGTTTTACCCCTGCTCGCCGATTGGCTCGCGGCAGCAGTGAGACGTAAAACGTAAGACGTCAACTGGCGCGAGGCAAGATTGACGTTTCACGTTTGACGTTTCACTCCTGCTTGCGAAGTGCCAGCCGGTGCCCAGTCCAGTCATCCGCTTCGCCGCTCCAAATTTCCCATGCACCAATACCATTCCCTCCTGCGCCACATCCTCGATCACGGCGCCCTGAAGACGGACCGCACCGGCACCGGCACGCGCTCGGTGTTCGGGTGGCAGATGCGCTTCGACCTGGCCCAGGGTTTCCCGCTGGTGACGACCAAGAAGCTGCACCTGCGTTCGATCATCCATGAGCTGCTGTGGTTCATTGCCGGCGACACCAACATCGGTTACCTGCGCGATCACGGGGTGACGATCTGGGATGAGTGGGCGGATGCGGACGGCAACCTCGGGCCGGTGTACGGCAAGCAGTGGCGCTCCTGGGCGACGCCGGGCGGCGGAGCGATCGACCAGCTGGCGCAGGTGATCGAGCAGATCCGGCGCACGCCCGATTCGCGGCGGCTGATCGTCAGCGCGTGGAATCCGGCGGACCTGCCGGCGATGGCGCTGGCGCCCTGCCATGCGCTGTTCCAGTTCTACGTGGCCGACGGCCGACTGTCCTGCCAGTTGTACCAGCGCAGCGCTGACGTGTTCCTCGGCGTGCCGTTCAACATCGCCTCCTACGCGTTGCTGACAGCGATGGTCGCCCAGGTCTGCGAGCTTGAGCCGGGCGATTTCGTGCACACGCTCGGCGACGCGCACCTGTACCTGAACCACATCGAGCAGGCCGAGTTGCAGCTGACGCGTGAGCCTTACCCGCTGCCGACGCTGAAGCTCAACCCCGGGCGCAAGCGGATCGAGGATTTCCGTTTCGACGACATCGAGATCGTCGGTTACCAGTCGCACCCGGCGATCAAGGCGCCGATTGCGGTGTAGCCAGCACCTCGTCGGGCGGCGGCATCGCATGCCCCGGCGTCACCACACGGGACACCAGCCAGCCGATGGCGGCGGCGACGGGTCGCAGCCCGGGTCGTTGCGTGGTGTCTACAAACGCCAGCCGGCCATCGATCTCGCGGGCGACTTCGAAGCTGAAAACATATGCCGGCTCCGAGCCCATCCGCAAATCGGTGACGGTCACCGCCGAGCCTTCGCGACGAACCGCGTAGTAGCCGTGGGTGAACCATTGCAGCCGGTCGAAGGCCCAGTGGCCCGCGAGTTGCGGGATCAAGTCGTCCGCGCTGCGGAAACGGCGCCAGGGCCCTGGCTGCTCGTCGACCAGCAGGGACAGATAGGCCTCGCGATAGCCGCCTGGTTCGCGCACCAGCACGCGCCACAACAGGGTGTTGAAGGCACTCGGAAGGGCCAGCAGCCTGGCCTCCGGCGCGGCGCCCAGCGCGGCACGCGCATGTGCCTCCACATGGCGCTGCGCCAGCACGCTCCAGCCGAGGTAGGCGGTCGAGAGCACCAGCGACAGCGTCAGCCCGGCGCTGGCGCCTCGCGACAGCGGCTTGCGCCAGATCCAGGTCATCGCCACCAGCAGCGGCAGGGTGTACAGCGGATCGATGATGAACACGCTGCCGACGCCATAGGGCGTGGGATCCAGCGGCCACAGCAACTGCGTGCCGTAGATCGTCATCGCATCCAGCAGCGGATGAGTGACCAGTGCCAGCCAGAAGGCCCACAGCCAGCGCCGGGGCTCGGCGCGGATGGCGGTGTCGAAACGCCGGCAAACCAGCCACAGCAGCGGCGCCAGCAGGCTGAGCACGAACAGCGAGTGGCTGAAACTGCGGTGATAGGTGAAATCGGCGACCGGATCGCCGTAGCGGATCAGCACGTCGAGGTCGGGCAGGGTACCGAGTGCGGCGCCATACACCAAAGCCCGGCGGCGGTGGCCGGCTGGCACCAGTGCTGCCGCGAGGGTGCCGCCCAGTGCGATCTGTGTCAGTGAGTCCATCGCCGCAGTCTACGCGGCGATTCCTCGCCAGCAGGTCAAAGCCAGCGACGAACGCGCGCCGTGAAGGCCTGGAATTCCGCGCCGAACCGACGTGCCAGTTCGCGCTCCTCCGGCATGATCTGGAAGCGGTTCATGTAGACCACGAAAGCGGGCAGGATCAGCAGCGAGGCGGGGTTGGCCAACACGATGGCGAAAGCCAGCAACGACAGCAGCATGCCGACATACATCGGGTTGCGGGTGTAGCGATAAATGCCATTCGCGACCAGGGTGGAACTGCGTTCCGGCGTCATCGGATTGACCGTGGTGTGCGCGCGCCGGAACTGGACCACGCCAGCGACCGCGATGGCGACACCGGCCAGCAGCACCGGCAAGGCCGCCCACATGCGCAGATCGAGGTCCAGCGACAGCGACAAGGTCGAGGTGAGCCAGCGCATCAGCAGCATCAGGCCGGCGGCGACGAGCACGACCGCCAGCGGCGGGATCTTCAGTTCCAGACTGTCCGCTCCACTCACCGGCATGATTCTCGCTGCAATCGCCATGTCCGCCTCCAGATCCGGGAGGCGGTTCGCCTGGACTCAGGCGCGACCGCCAAACTCCCCGGTTTCGGTGCTCACCCGCACGCGGGTGCCATTCTCGATGTATTCGGGCACTGCAATTTCCAGACCAGTCGACAGCTTTGCCGGCTTGGCGCGTCCGGTCGCACTTGCACCCTTGACGTATGGAGCGGTGTCGACGACTTCCAGTTCGACCACCTGCGGCAGTTTCAGACCCACCGGTTCACCATCGATGAGCAGAAGTTGCACACCTTCCAGCGCGCCATCGGCGGAGTACAGCGGCAGATCGCCCACCATCGCCGGCGACAGGGTGTACTGGGTGTAGTCCTCGGCGTCCATGAACACGTAGTTCTCGCCGTCCATGTACGAGAAGGTCGCTTCGCGCCGCACCAGTTCCGCCTCGCTCAGTTCATCGTCCGCACGCAGGCTGATGTCGATCTTGTTGTCGACCCCGACCTGGTACATCACGAAGCGGAAGGTGGTGTTGCCGCCACGCCCGGTGGGCGCGCTGCGTTCGACGTCGCGGATCATCCAGTACTTGCCCTGGTATTCGACGACGGTGCCGCGTTTGATGTCGGTGGCTTTCATAAGGGGCGGGGAAAGGTGAAAAGTGAAAAGTGAAAAGGGAGAGGCAGGTGAATGGGTGTAAGCGTGAAGTGGGCGAAGGGATGGGACGCGGCCTTCCTTTCACTTTTCACTTTTCACCTTTCACTGCTACTTCGGCTGCATCCGCACCGCGCCGTCCAGCCGCAGCGTGGTGCCGTTCATGTAGCGGTTCTGCAGCACGAAACAGACCGCATCGGCGAACTCGGCGGGATCGCCCAGGCGCGAGGGGAAGGGGACCATCGCTTCCAGGCTGGCCTTGACCTCGGGCGGCATGCCGCCGGCCATCGGGGTCATGAAGATGCCCGGGGCGATGGTGACCACGCGGATGCCGACGCGTGCCAGTTCGCGCGCCATCGGCAGGGTCATGCCGACGATGCCGCCCTTGCTGGCCGAATAGGCCGCCTGGCCGATCTGGCCTTCGAAGGCCGCCACCGACGCGGTGTTGACGATCACGCCGCGCTCGCCGTCGGCACCGGATGTGAGGCCCTGCATGATCTGCGCGCCGGCCTTGGCCACATTGAAGCTGCCGACCAGGTTGACCCGGATGGTGGTCTCGAACTGCGACAGTGGCATCGGCCCCTGCTTGCCGAGCACGCGCCCGGCGCCGAGGATGCCGGCGCAGTTGATCACGGCGTTCAGGCCGTCCATCGTCTGCGCGGCCGCGGCGATGCTGCCTGCGACGCCCTCTTCGCTGGTCACGTCGGTGCGCAGGTAGCAGGCGCGCTCGCCCAGGAAGGACACCGCGGCGGCGCCCTTGTCGTCCTGCACATCGAGCAGTGCCACGCGGGCGCCCTCGCGGATCAGGCGCTCGGCGACGGCGAGGCCTAGCCCGGACGCGCCGCCGGTGATCGCTGCCTTGACCTGGTCGAGTTGCATCGGGGTGCTCCGCTGTCTGCAAAGGCCGCGGAGGATAGCGGGGAAGCCGGCGGGACGTCAGCGCCCGCGCAGGACGCGCTTCTCGCGGCGGAAGCGGGCCATGCGTCGGAAGAAGCGCTGATAGGGCGTGGCCGAGGTGAAGTGCCGCCAACTGGTGTGCTCGGCGAAGAAGCGGCGCATCTCCTCGGCGTGTCCCGGATGGCGCTGCCAGTCGGCGACTGCTTGGTCCAGGCGCAGGAGCAACAGGTGCGGGCCTTCGGGGGGCGATTCGGTCAATACCTCGAAGCCACTCTTCCACGCCAGCATGGACAAGGTCTTGCGGGTGAAGCCGTGCACATGGCCGAAGTGCCAGCGTGTTGCAGGCGTGCGGCGCGGGTCAGAAATGTCCGGTACCTGGATGTGGAAATGCCCGCCCGGCTTGAGCAGCGCGTGGACGCGCGCGAAGGCTTCGTCCGGGGTGCGCAGGTGTTCGAACACGTGCGAACTGGTGCAGAGGTCGAAACTGCCGGGCGCCAGCGGCGCATCCTCCAGCAGGGTGGGGTGTATGCGCGCGTGATAGTGCTCGGCGGCGAACGCGGCGAAGCCCTGGTTGGGCTCGACGCCCTCCGCCTGCCACCCGGCGGCATTCGCCGCGGCGACGAAGGCACCCGTGCCGGCGCCAATGTCGAGCACCCGGTCGCCCGCGCACAGCAGCGGCGCCATCAGCGCCACCCGCTCGCGCGCACCGCGCTCGTCACGCAGCAGCGCCTTGGCCCGTGGCTTCGAGTCCCCGTGGTAATGCCGGCGGTACTCCTCGCGGTAGTAGCGCTCGATCTCATCGGCCGTCGGCATCGGATCGAGGAACACCAGCCCGCAACCGCTGCAGAGCGCGTTGCGCAACGGCATCCCGTAGCGGTCGCGCTTCCCGACCACGCTGCGTTCCCGGCTGCCGCACAGCACGCAAGGCCGCGATTCGCCAGTGAATCGATAGGGTTTGAAGCGCGCCAGCCAGGACAAGCGGAAACTCGTTGTGGGTCGGGGGCGTAAGTTGGCTCAGCGCGGGCAAGCCGCTGGGCTGGTTGTCGATTGTCGGGAGCATTTGCCGGCTGCCTGCGGACGCGGCTTCAGCCGCGATCCTTTCCTGGCGGCCGCCGGAAAGATCGCAGCTGAAGCTGCTCCTGCAAGAGTCGCGGCAGGCGTGGTCCTGCCGCCACCAGGCAACAACCGTCCAACAAGTATCCGACAGAGCGAGCTCCCACGCGGGCGCGCTTCGAGTGCTGATTGTCGGTTGTCTGCCGGCCGCAAGTGCCGGCATGCCGGGCGTCCGTGGGAGTTCGGGTCGCCCCTGCCGGTGCGCTCATTCGCGCATCGAATCGTGACTCTCGCAAGATCGCGGACTGTGTTTCTGGACGCAAAGGATGCAAAGGATGCAAAGAAGATCAAACGCGATACAGCGCTGGGGTATCCCGGCACTTGCTGTCTTTGCGTCCGTTTGCGTACTCAATCACAAGGTCGTCGTTCCGCACGGGATGAAAATGTAGGAAATCCAACACCTTGGCGCGTATTCGGTGGGAGCGGCTGCAGCCGCGATCGTTTACTGGCGGCCGCCGGAAAGATCGCGCACAGAGTCCGCTCCCAGCGGAGTCGCGGCAGGCGTGCCATGCTGCCGGGAACCAACAACCAAGTACCAACTATCAACTATCAACTGCCAAGAAGGCGACAACCATCCGCCCCTACATGGCCCGACGCTGAACCGGCACTCGGCGCGGCCGTGTCGGAGCGGGTAGACTACGGCCCCGGTTTGCAGCAACCGGATCCCCCGATGACTCCCCTGATCTTCGTCACCGGCGGTGTCGTGTCCTCCCTGGGCAAAGGCATCGCATCGGCGTCGCTCGCCGCCATCCTCGAGTCGCGCGGCCTGCGTGTGACCATGATGAAGCTCGATCCCTACATCAACGTGGATCCGGGCACCATGAGCCCGTTCCAGCACGGCGAGGTCTATGTCACCGATGATGGTGCCGAGACTGACCTGGACCTCGGCCACTACGAGCGCTTCCTGCGCACGCGGATGACGCGCAAGAACAGCGTGACCACCGGCCGCATCTACGAGAACGTGATCCGGCGCGAGCGGCGCGGCGACTACCTCGGCGCCACCGTGCAGGTGATTCCGCACATCACCGACGAGATCAAGCGCTGCATCGACGAAGCCACCCAGGGCTACGATGTGGCGCTGGTCGAGGTCGGCGGCACGGTCGGCGACATCGAATCCTTGCCGTTCCTGGAGGCGATCCGCCAGGTGCGCATCGAGCGCGGCCCGGAGCATGCGCTGTTCATTCACCTCACGCTGGTGCCGTTCATCAAGTCGGCCGGCGAGATCAAGACCAAGCCCACGCAGCACTCGGTCAAGGAACTGCGCTCGATCGGCATCCAGCCGGATGTGCTGTTGTGCCGCTCGGAGACCGAGTTGCCCGACTCCGAGCGACGCAAGATCGCGCTGTTCACCAATGTGCCGGTGGACGCGGTGATCTCGGCGATCGACGTCGACGTGATCTACAAGCTGATGATGTGGCTGCACCAGCAGCGCCTCGACCAGATCGTGGTCGATCGCCTGCGCCTGAAGGCGGGTCCGGCGGATCTGTCGGAATGGCAGGCGGTGGTGCGCGCCAGCGAGTTCCCCGAGGACGAGGTCGAGATCGTCATTGCCGGCAAGTATGTCGAGCACTCGGACGCCTACAAGTCGCTGTCCGAGGCGCTGCGCCACGGCGGCCTGCGCCAGGACACCCGGGTGAAGCTGCGCTGGGTGGAATCGGAGCATGTCGAGCGCCTCGGCGCCGAAGTTCTGGAAGGCGCCGACGCGATCCTGGTGCCGGGTGGCTTCGGCGAGCGCGGCTTCGAGGGCAAAGTGCTCGCCGCGCGCCACGCACGCCTGAACCAGATCCCGTACTTCGGCATCTGCTATGGCATGCAGGCGGCGGTGGTCGATTTCGCCCGCTCGATCGCCGGCCTGGACGGCGCCAACAGCACCGAGAACGCGCGCGACTGCGTGCATCCGGTGATCGCGCTGATCACCGAATGGCGCACCAGCAGCGGTGAGGTCGAGCGCCGCACCGCCACCAGCGACCTCGGCGGCACGATGCGCCTGGGCGCCCAGGAATGCCGCCTCAAGCCCGGCACCCTCGCGCGCCAGTTGTACGGCGCCGAGATCATCCGCGAGCGTCACCGCCATCGCTACGAATTCAACAATTTCTACCGCCAGCAACTGGAACAGCTGGGCCTGGTGATCTCCGGCCGCTCGATCGACGACCTGCTGGTCGAGATCGTCGAGCTACCCGACCACCCCTGGTATCTCGCCTGCCAGTTCCACCCCGAATTCACCTCCACCCCGCGCGACGGCCACCCGCTGTTCGAAGGCTTCGTGCGCGCCGCGCGTGCGCACAAGGCGGCGCGGCTGGCGGGGGCGAAAGGGGCGGCGTTGGCCTGAGAGGCGGGTTGTGGGTTCTGGGTTGTGGGTTGTGGGCAGCATCGACCGCATCGCCAGCCCCCCATTGACTGCCGCTTTGACCCACAACTCACAACCCACAACCCACAACTCTCCAAGAACATGCACCTCTGCGGCTTCGAAATCGGCCTCACCCGTCCCTTCTTCCTGATCGCCGGCCCCTGCGTCATCGAGTCGTTGCAGTTGCAGCTCGATGTCGCCGGCCAGCTCAAGGAAATCACCGGGCGCCTGGGGATCCCGTTCATCTTCAAGTCCTCGTTCGACAAGGCGAATCGCTCGTCGGGCGCCAGTTTCCGCGGGCCGGGGATGGAGGAGGGGTTGAAGGTGCTGGCGGAGGTACGGCGCCAGATCGGGGTGCCCGTGTTGACCGATGTGCACGAGTACACGCCGATGGACGAGGTCGCGAGCGTGGTCGATGTGCTGCAGACGCCGGCCTTCCTGTGCCGCCAGACCGATTTCATCCAGAACGTCGCGCGCGCCGGCAAGCCGGTGAACATCAAGAAGGGCCAGTTCCTCGCGCCCTGGGACATGAAGCACGTGGCGCAGAAGGCGCGCGATGCCGGCAATGAACAGATCATGGTCTGCGAGCGCGGCGTCAGCTTCGGCTACAACAACCTGGTGTCCGACATGCGCTCGCTGGTGGTGATGCGCGAGACCCGCGCGCCGGTGGTGTTCGATGCCACCCACTCGGTGCAGTTGCCGGGCGGGCAGGGCAGCAGTTCGGGCGGCCAGCGCGAGTTCGTCCCCGCGCTCGCCCGCGCGGCGGTCGCCACCGGCGTCTCCGGCCTGTTCATGGAGACCCATCCGGACCCGGCCAAGGCCCTGTCCGATGGCCCGAACGCCTGGCCGCTGCCGCGCATGGCCGCGTTGCTGGAGACCCTGCAGATCATCGACCGCGCGGTGAAGGCGCGGCCGTTCGATGAGGAGGGGATGTAGGGGGCAGCAAAAAGTGAAAAGTGAAAAGTGAAAGGAAGAGCGGCTCAGGTACGACTGGAACACCGGCTGTCGTAGGGTCCCAGTAGCTCAAGGGGCACCGAGCCGCACTGGCTTTTCGCTTTTCACTTTTCACTTTTCACTTTTTACGGCTCCCCTCACAACCACCCCTTCTGCCTGGCCGTCCGGAACGCCTCGATGCGATTGGCCGCGCCGAGCTTGCCGATCGCCTCCGACAGGTAGTTGCGCACGGTGCCCTGCGACAAATGCAGGCGTTCGGCGATCTGGGCGCTGCTGGCGCCTTCGCCGGCAAGGCGCAGCACGGCGCGCTCGCGTTCGGTCAGCGGGTCTTCCTCGCCCCAGGCGGCAACCGCGAGCTGCGGGTCGATCACGCGCACGCCGCGCATGACCTGGCGCAGGGCGCTGGCGAGTTGCTCGCTCGGCGCATCCTTCAGCAAATAGCCGCGCACCCCCGGCGTCCAGCGCGCGGCGGAGATAGCCGGCGCGGCCAAAGGTGGTCAGGATCACCACGCGCGTGGGCGACTGCGCCTCCTGAGGCGTACCGCGAGGTCGAGGCCCGTCAGGCCCGGCATTTCGATGTCGGTCAGCAACACATCGGGCGAGTGCTCGGCGATCAGCTTCCACGCCTGCAGCCCGTCGCCCGCTTCGGCGACCACCGCGACATCCGGTTCCAGCCCGAGCAGCGCCGCGAGCGCGCCGCGCACCATGGCCTGGTCCTCTGCAAGCACGATCCGGATCATGCGGCGCTCCTGGCCGGCAGCGCGGCATCGCCGCGCGGCAGTGTCAGCCGCAGGTGGGTGCCGCGAGCATGCCCGTGCGCGATTTCCAGGCCGCCGCCGAGCGCGGCCAGGCGTTCGTGCATCCCGCGCAGGCCGTTGCCGTGCACATGGTCGCCGCCGCGGCCGTTGTCGCTGATGTGCAGGCAGATCCGCTCGCCCTCCTCGGTCAGCCGCACCTGCACCCGGCTGGCGCCGGCGTGCCGCAGGACATTGGTGATGGCCTCGCGCAGGCCCAGTGCCAGCGCGGCCTCCTGCGGCGGCGGGATCGAGACATCGCCAACGGCGTGATCCAGCTCGATGTCGGCGCCGGCCAGCACCAGCCTTGCGGCCGCCAGTTCCGCGTTCAGATCGCCGCTGCGGAAGCCGGTGACTGCCTCGCGCACCTCGCGCAGGGCCTGGCGCGCCACCTGTTCCACCTCAGCGATCTGCGCGCGGGCCGCATCCGGCTGGCGCCCGATCAGCTTGCCGGCGAGTTCGCTCTTCAGCACCACCACGGACAGCGTGTGCCCGAGCAGATCGTGCAGATCGCGCGCGATGCGTTCGCGCTCGGCCAGCGCGGCCAGCCGGCGCACCTCGTCGTGCGACAGCTTGAGCTCGGCCATCCGCCGGTGTTGCATGCGCGAATACAGCGTTCCGGCGACCACCATGGTCCCGATCACCGCGACCACCGCGATGAAACCGATTGCGCCCAAGGGCTCTCGCGTCAGCCACAGGAACTCGATACCCATCACCAGCAGCATCCCGGCCGACATGCCGATGGCCGCGCGCGGCGGCAGGCGGTGCGCCGCCATCGCCATCGCATAGATGATGAAGGTGTTGCCGCCCGGGTTGAACGGGATCAGCGCATAGCCCAGCACTGCGCTGGCAGCGGCCGGCCACCAGCCGGTGCCTGGCCGGAAGGAGGCGTAGTACGCCGGCAGGAACAGGCCGCAGGCGAGCACACTGAGCAGGATCGCCCGCGGACTCACCTCCGGCGGGAACATCAGCGGCAGGAACACGAAGAACAGGTAGAACAATCCGATGCCCGGCCGCTGGAACAGGTCCAGTTCGATCGCGCGCTGGCCGGTGGCCGGGGCGTCATCCTGCGCGCGGTGGGTCACTGCAGCGAAACCTCGTCGATCAGCACTTCGAAGTTGCCATCCGGCGCGCTGGCGGTGATCGCGATGGCACGCAGCTGATCGAGGTCCGCGCCGGAGAAGTCCGCGAGCGCGAACGTATGCGCCTGCCAGTCCGCGGTGCTCGTGAAGCTGCGCCCCACCGGTACGCCGCCGGCTTGCGCGCCGGAGAACAGCAGCACGTTGTAGCGGCGGCCATCGCCGCGCGCCTGGAAGCGCAAGGTGAGGCCTGCGGGCGCCTGTACCGGCGACATCGGGGGATCGGTCATGAACAGCATGGCTCCGGACCATGGGTAGGGCGCACCGGGAGCGATCGTACCGCGCAGTGCGAGCGCGCCGCGACTGCCCGAGGCGCCGCCGGCCGTCTCCAGGCGGACTTGCGAGGCGCCGCCGGTCATCTGGTCGGTGGTCGCCTGCCAATCCACGCCGTGGCTGGCGGCGAGCAGGTGCTGCGGGTCGTCGAAATCGCTGTGGATGCTCGCGAAGCGGCCGCCCGGCGCCTTTGCGGCCGGCGCATTGCGGTCGATCGGCGCGCCGTTCTTCCACACCCGCACGATGCGGCGGGTGGTGCGGATGTCGCGGGTCGGGTCGCCATCCACCAGCAGCAAGTCGGCGCGCAGGCCTGCCGCGATGCGACCGCGGTCGCCGATGCCGAAGCGGCGCGCCGGCAACGAGGTGGCCGCGCGCAGCGCCTGCTCGGGAGTCAGCCCGGCCTCGGTCAGGAACTCGAGCTCGCCGTGCAGGCTGGCGCCGTGCGCGGTGCCGGGGTTGCCAGCGTCGGTGCCGGCCAGGATGTCCACTCCGGCCGCGTGCAGCCGGCGCACGGTTTCCCGGGCATGCACGAGGTGCGCCGGATTGCGCCAGAGTGCCGGGAATTCCTGCTGCAGCGAGGCGCGCTGTCCGGCGTCCAGGCTGGCAGCGAACTCCGGCGCCTGCGCCAGTTCGCGCGAGCGGCCGTCGCCGGACAGGCCCGCCATCACCGAGAAGGTCGGGATCACGAACACCTTGCGCTGCGCCAGGTCCTGCACCAGGGCGGGCTCGGCGACCTCGTCGCTCCAGACGTGCACCAGGCCATCGGCGCCTGCGGCGAGCACCTGGCGCACCGCCTCGGTGTCGGCCACATGCGCCACTGCCATCACCCCGCGCGCATGCGCGGCCGCCATCAGCGCATCGATGCGCGCCCCATCCAGGGTCGGCAGCGCGCGCGGCAGGCGGTAGGCGCGGCCGCTGTCGAGCACGAACTTGATGTAGTCGGAACCGGCATCCACCCGTGCATCGACCATCCGCACTGCGTCCGCAGGATCGTCGAGCGTGTCCAGCGGCAGTCCGAACTGGGTGCCATGGCCGCCCTTCGCGGTCAGCATCGCGCCGGCGGACCACAAGTCCGCGCGGTCGGTCGGCGCCAGCGCCGCGCGCTCGGCGCGTTGCGCCTGCAGCGTGTCCGGCGAGGAGAACATGTCGAGCGCGCTGGTCACGCCGAAGCGCAGCATCTGGCGGCGCGCCTCGCCCCAGCTGTGCACATGCGCATCGATCAGTCCCGGCAGCAGGGTCTGCCCCGCGGCATCGATGACGTCGGCACCGGCGGGCACCGCCAGCGACTCGGCGATCGCCGCGATCTGCCCGCCCTGCACCAGCACATCGGCGCGCGGCCAGGTGCGCTCGCCATCGAAGACGCGCGCGCCGCGGATCAGCAGGCTCTCGGGCGCCGGCCGGGCCGGCCCGGCGGCTGGTCGCGAGGCTTGCGGAACGGCCTGCCAGAGTAGCCAGGCGAGCAGGGCGGCGCTGGCCAGCGCCAGCCAGTGCAATCGGTTCATTGCGGCGGAACCTCGGCGGGGGATGTGGCGAGATTCGCGGTTGGCGCGCGCCGGGCACAGTAGCGGCTGTCAGCGCCGCGGCATGACAGCTGTCATGCGCGGATCATGACCCCCGGCGCTGGCTATGATGCCGGCCCATGGAAGCACGCCGACCCTCCATCCACGCGACTGCAGCGCGCGCCTCCGCCGGGTGGGCGGCGCTCATGCTGTCCGGGTGGCTGGCCGCGCCGGTGACGGCCGCGCCAGCCGCCGAGGCCTACCTGCACGAATCCTGGAGCGTGCGCGACGGCCTGCCGGTGAACTCGATCAGCGAGATGCTGCAGTCGCGCAGCGGCTATCTCTGGCTCGGGACCTTCGACGGCCTGGTGCGCTTCGACGGCAGCGCCTTTCGCACCTACAACAGCAGCAACACGCCGGGCTTCGCGCACAACCGCCTGCGCGACGTGCGCGAGACCCGCAGCGGCTTGCTGCTGCTGGCGAGCGAGGTCGGCACCCTGCAAGCCTTCGACCCGGCGACCGCGCAGGTGCGCCATCTGTGGACCGTGCCGACCGGCCGTGAGCTGCGCACCTGGGCCGCGCCCGATGGCAGCGTGTGGGCCAGCCTGCAACCGGGTCTCGGCCGGGTCGAGGACGACCAGCTCGAAGTGTTCACGGTTGCGCCCTTGCCCGAGCTGCAGGTGGAGGCCATGGGCTTCTCCGGCGCGACGATCTGGCTGGCGGCGGTGGATGCCGGGATCTGGCGCTGGCAGGCCGGGCAGTTGCAGGCGGTGGCCAGCGCAGCGCAGGTGGACGTGGGCCATGTCCATGCGTTGGCGACCGCCGCGGATGGCACGCTCTGGGTGGGCGGCGAAGCCGGCGTCGTGCTGGTCGGCCCCGCGGGCGCGCGGCGCCTGCGCGACGGCGACCAGGACTGGTTGCAGACCACCATCGGCTTCGCGCCCGATGGCGCGGGCGGCTTGCTGGTCGGCAGCGAAAATGGCGTGCACGAGTACCGCGACGGGCGCCTGCACCAGGTGGACCCCGCCGACCCGCGCCGCGCGCCGCAGCAGGATCAGGCGACTGCGGGCGATCCGTCCTGGCGCATCTCGGCATCGGCCGTGTTCCGCACCGGCGGCCCCGCGCCGGCCTTGCAGCTGCGCCTGCCGGACCTGGAGGCGACGCGCATCACCCAGGGGCTGCTCGACCACAACGGGTCGCTCTGGCTGGGTACTTCCGGCGCGGGCCTGCACCGATTGCGCCCGGTGCCTTTCCGCGCGCTGTCCGAAGCCCAGGGACTGTCCGCCCGCGAGGTCTATCCGCTGCACCAGGATGCGCACGGGGCGATCTGGATCGGCACCCAGAAGGGCGGGCTCAACCGCTACGCCGACGGCCTCGTCGCGAGTTTCGGCGCGGGGGCGGGGCTGCGCGACGACAACATCCGCGCGATCGCCCACGACGCCGCGGGAACGCTGTGGGTGGCGACCTACGAAGCCGGGCTGTTCCGCCAGGCGGACGCCGGGAACTTCGTGGCCGCGACCTCGCCGGGCCCGGCCCAGGCGCGCATCGGCTCGCTGTTCCTCGATCGCGAGGACCGCTTCTGGGCGGGCACCGATGCCGGCCTGTACCAGCGGACCGGTGATGCCTGGGTGCGCCACCCGGGCAGCAATGCGGTGGCCGGCTGCAGCGTGCGTGCGATCCGGGAGGCCCCCGACGATGTGCTCTGGCTGGCGACCAACCGCTGCGGCGCCTTGCGCCTGGCGCCGACGCCGGAGCGCTACGACGCCCGCAGCAACGCCAGCGATTTCATCCGCGATGTCCTGCCGCTGCCTGGCGGCATCGTCTGGCTGGCCAGCGAGGACCGCGGCATCGCCCGCATGCGCTGGCCCGATGGGCCGGCGCGGCCGCCGCGCAGCGTCTCGATCCGCGCCGCCCACGGCCTGCTCAGCGACGGCGTGCATGCGATCCTGGCCGATCGCGGCTGGTTCTGGATGAGCAGCAACCACGGGATCTTCCGCGTGCGCCAGCAGGAACTCGACGCCGCGGCGGACGCGCTGGAGCGCGGCGAGACGCCAGCGCCGCTGGCGATCGACGTCTATCGCGAGTCCGCGGGCCTGCGCAACCGCGAGGCCAACGGTGGCGTGCAGACCGCCGCGCTGCGCAGCACGACCGGTCAGTTATGGTTCGCAACCCAGGATGGGGTGGCGGTGGTCGATCCGGCATCGCCCCTGCTGGCGCCGGCGGTGCGCCCTGCGATCGACCGTGTGCGCAGCGGCGACCGCCAGTGGCCGGCCGGCGCGCCGCTGACTTTGGCCGCCGCCGAGCGCAGCTTCAGCGTGGAGTTCGCCGAATTGCGGCAACTGGATCCGGACCAGGCGCGGCTGCGCTACCGGCTGGTGGGCCATGACGACGACTGGATCGAGGCGGGCGCGCGGCGTGGCGCCGATTACAGCCGGGTGCCGCCCGGCGCCTATGAATTCGCGCTGCAGGCCTGGTCGGGTGGCGCCTGGGTCGCGCCGGGAGCACGCCTGGCCCTGACGGTGCAGCCGTTCCCGAGCGAGACCGCCGGGTTCAAGGTCCTGCTCGGCGGGATCGCGTTGCTGCTGATGTGGCTGGGTTTCCGCGCGCGCGTCGGCTGGCTGGAGGCGCAGCGGCGCCAGCTGCAGCGCCAGGTCGATGCGCGTACCGAAGAACTCGCGCGCGGCAAGGCGTCGGCCGAGCAGGCCTCGCTGCTGATCGCCGCCCAGGCCGAGCAGTTGCGCGAACTGGATCGCCAGAAGTCGCGCTTTTTCGACGACCTCGCGCACGAGTTGCGCACGCCGCTGACGCTGATCCTGGGGCCGCTCAAGGATATCCGCGATGCGCGCCTCGCCAACCCGCAGCCGGCCATCGATGGCGCCATCCGCAATGGCGAGGTGCTGCTCGACCTGACCAACCAGTTGCTCGACCTGGCCCGCCTGGAAGCGGGCAAGCTGGGCCTGGAGCGACGCCCCGAGGACCTGGTCGCGCTGCTGCGCGCCAGCGCCGAGCGTTTCCAGCCACTGGCGCGGTCGCGCGGCATCGGATTCCACTGGCGCGCGCCCGGCGAGGCGCTGGTCGTCAGCCTGGATCGGCGGCACGCGGGCAAGATCGTCGACAACCTGCTGTCGAATGCCTTCAAGTTCACCCCGCCGGGCGGACGGGTGGAGCTTTCGGTGGCGGCGACGGCGGACGGCCATGCGCGGATCGAGGTGGCCGATACCGGCCCCGGGATCGCCGCCGAGCATCTGGCGCATGTGTTCGAGCGCTTCTTCCACAGCGATGGCGCCGATGCCCGGCTGCAGCCCGGGACGGGTATCGGCCTCGCCCTGGTGCACGACCTGACGCGGCTGCACGATGGCCGCCTGGTGGTGCGCAGCGCGCCCGGCGAAGGCACGGTGTTCGAGGTGCTGCTGCCGCTGGCGCCGGGCACGGCATTGCCGGCGGGCGACCGCGCGGAGGAGCTGTCCGCCGCGGTGATGCCAGCGCCGGATGCGGCGGGCGCCGGGGCCGAGGATGGCGATCCTGATCGCACCACGGTGCTGGTGGTGGACGACCACGCCGAGATCCGTGCCCATGTGCGCGCGCAGCTGGCACCGGCCTACCGGGTGCTCGAAGCTGGCGACGGACTGGCCGCCCTGGCCTTGGCGCGCGAGCGCCTGCCGGATCTGGTGGTGGCCGACATCAGCATGCCCGGGCTCGACGGCTATGAGTTGTGCGCGCAGATCCGCGGCGATGCCGAGCTCGAAGGCCTGCCGGTGATCCTGCTCACCGCGCGCGCCGGCCTCGACCACCGCCTGGAGGGCCTGCGCGCGGCAGCGGACGATTACCTCACCAAGCCCTTCGAGGGCGCCGAGCTGCGCGCACGGGTGGACAACCTGATCGCCATGCGCCGGCGCCTGCGCGAGCGGTTTGCGCAAGCGGGCGAGTGCGCGCGGCGGGCGGTCGCCGAGGTGGCGGTCGCGGCCGCGGGCGACGACGACGCCGGTTACCGCGCGCGCCTGATTGCGACCATCCGCGCCCACATGGCGGACGAGGACTTCAAGGTCAGCGACCTCGCCGATGCCATGCGCCAGGATCGCAGCCACCTGTTCCGCCGGGTGCGCGAGTGCACCGGCCAGGCCCCGAGCGACCTGATCCGCGAGCTCCGCCTGGAACGCGCCGCGGAGCTGCTGCGAGAGCGGGCCGGCCCGATCGGCGAGATCGCCTATGCGGTGGGCTTCGGCAGCGTGGCCTATTTCACCAAGTGCTTCCGCGAGCGCTTTGCGCGCACCCCCGGCCAGTACCGTGGTGAGCGCGAAGTGGTCGCCTCCTGAGCCTCAGCGCTCGCGCAGGCGCAGCGCCGCCAGGCTGAGGAACAACAGCGTGGTCAGCAACAGCACGCCGGCATGCAGCCCGAGCGGGACGCCCTGGATCTGGCCGATGGTGCCCAGCGCCAGCTGGCTCAGGTGGAACGCCGGCCACACCACCGCCAGCTTCTGCAGCACCGTGGGGAATACGAACAGCGGCATCCACAGGCCCGACAGCACCGACATCGGCAGGTACACCAGGTTGATCACTGCGACCGCCGCCTGGCCGTGCACCAGGCTGCCGACCCACAGCCCCAGGGCGCAGAAGGGCAGGGTGCCGAGCAGCAGGACGCCGGTCAGCTTGAGCCAGGTGAGCGGATCGATGCGCACCCCGCCGAAGCCGATCGCGGCAATCGACAGCAGGAGCACCACGATCAGGCCGAAGATCAGGCTCATCGCGATCTTGCCGAAGAAGTAGGCGCCGATCGGCATCGGCGACACCCGCTTGAGTTCGAGCAGGCCGTTGGCGCGGTCCAGCGCCATGCCGACGCCGAAGCCGAACAGCGCCGGGCCGATCACGCCGAACACGCCATAGGTGGCCAGCAGGTAGGCGGACTTGTCGTACTGGCCCCATTTGCCGGGCAGGACCAGGCCGAACAGGATGTAGAACACCAGCGGGAAGGCGAGCGTGGGCACCGCCACCATCGGCGTGCGCCACTGGTGCAGGAATTCGTAGCCGGCTTCGCGCAGGTAGATCCCGGCCAGGCCGGGGGCGCGCAGCGTGTCGTTCTGGGTCAGGGTATTCATGCAGCCTCCGGGCGTTTCTGGGCATCGGCAGTCAGGGTCAGCAGGGCTTCTTCCAGGCTCAGCGGCAGCACTTCCAGGTCGCAGGCGCTGGCGTCGGCGGCGAACAAGCGGCGCAACAGTGCTTCCGGCTGTCCCGAGCAGATCTCGCAGCGTTCGCCGTCCATGCGCACCTCCTGTGCCTCCGGCCAGCTGGCGATCATGGCTAAGGGCAGGCGTGTCGCCAGGCGCACGCGCTTGCCTGCAGCGCGCGCCTTGATGCCGGCGGGCGTGTCCTCTGCCAGCACCCGCCCACCGCCGAGCAAAACCATGCGATCGGCCAGCGCGTCGGCTTCCTCGAGGTAGTGGGTGGTCAGCACGATGCTGGCGCCGTCGCTGCGCAACTGGCGCAGCACCTGCCAGAAGTTGCGGCGCGCCTCGACATCCAGCCCCACCGTGGGCTCATCGACGAACAGCAGCGGCGGCTGGCCGCAGATGGCCAGCGCGAACTGCACGCGGCGCTGCTGGCCGCCCGAGAGACGCCCGTAGCGGCGTTGCGCGAGGTCTTCCAGCCCGGCCAGTTCCAGCGTCTGCGCCAGCGGACGCGCCTTCGCGTAGTAACCCGACTGCAGCGAGATCAGTTCGGCTACCGTCAGGGTCTCCGGCAGCCTGGCTTCCTGCAGCATCACGCCGATTCGCCGCCGCGCGGCGAACTCGCGCGGATCCTGGCCGAACAGCAAGGCGCGACCGCCGTCCGGGCTCAGCCGGCCTGTCAGCAGCCCAAGCGCGGTGGTCTTGCCGGCGCCGTTCGGCCCCAACAGTGCCAGCACCTCGCCGGCACGGATGGCCAGGTCGGTGGGTTGCAGCGCCTGCAGGCTGCCGTAGCGCTTGCTGGCGCCGAGCAGCGCAGCGATCGAAACTTCGGCCATGTCGTGACTCCGTGGTGGGGAGTCCAGAATCGCAATGACCGGGGCCCGCGCGCAGTGCGGGCTGTCAGTGCGTCGGGATGACAGCTGTCAGGTTGTCCGGCTGGCACAGCGCTTGCGTGGACGCCGCGGCCATCCCACACCGGAAACTTGCATGCGCCCGATCCTGATCTTGCTGTTCTTCGCCCAATGGGCCGGTGCCGCCGAGCCCGGCACGCCTGACCGCGAACCGCACCAGGCGCGGCCCGGGCCGGCGCAAACCGCGGAGCTGACGGCGAGCATCAGCCAACTGGACCAGACCCTGTTCGGCGCGATCTTCGACCACTGCGACAGCGAGGCCCTGCGCCCACTGGTGGCCGACGATCTCGAGTTCTTCCACGACAAGCACGGCCAGACGGCGTCCAGCGGCACACAGTTTGTCGAGACGATCGCTGGCATGTGCGCGCGCCAGGCCACCGGCGAGGACTACCGCGCCCGCCGCGAACTGGTCGCCGGGACCTCGCAGGTGTACCCGATGCAGGGCTATGGGGCATTGCATACGGGCGTGCACCGCTTCTACATGCTGGAACCCGGCAAGCCCGAGCGACTGGTCGAAACCGGGCGCTTCGCCAACCTGTGGCAGTTCGGCGCGGATGGGCAGTGGCGCCTGAGCCGGGTGCTGAGCTACGACCACCGCACCACCGACTGAAGCTGGCGAGATCCGCCGCAAGCTGGCGGGACCCGCCTGCCGCGCGCAGCGGCAGGCGGCGCGGGTTCAGGCGTGAATCGCGTGCCCCAGCGCTGCGAGCGCGGCTTCCGGCAGGGTTTCGGTCATGGTCGGGTGCACGTGGATGGTGCCGGACAGGTCTTCCAGCCGCGCGCCCATCTCCAGCGCCAGCGCGAATTCGCCGGACAGCTCCGACACATGCGCGCCGACCGCGTGGATGCCGAGCACCAGGTGGTTGTCGGCGCGCGCGGTGACCCGCACGAAGCCGCCGTCGTGACCCGCCTGCATCGCCAGCGAGCGGCCGTTGGCGGCAAACGGGAACTGGCCGACCACCACCTCGATGCCCTTGGCCTTCGCTTCCTCGGGCGACATGCCGCAGCCGACCAGTTCCGGCTCGGTGAAGCACACCGCGGCGATCGCCACCGGGTTGAAGCTGCGGCGGTGGCCGGCGATCAGCTCGGCGACCATCTCGCCCTGCGCCGAGGCCTTGTGCGCCAGCATCGGCTCGCCGATCAGGTCGCCGATCGCCCAGACGTTGCGCATCGAGGTGCGGCACTGCTCGTCGACCTTGACGAAGGGGCCGTTCATCGTGACCGCCATCTTTTCCAGGCCCCAGCCCTGGGTGGCCGGGCGCCGGCCGACCGCGACCAGCACCTTGTCGCATTCCAGCCGCTGGCGCGTGCCATCGACGGCTTCCACTTCGAGCGCGCGGCCGTTGGCGTCCTCGACCAGCCCGATCGCCTTGGTCGACAGGTGCACCGCGACCTTGTGCTGCTTCAGCCAGGCCTCGACCGGCTTGACCAGCGGGCGATCGAACAGGGTCAGGATGCGGTCCAGCGCCTCGACGAACACCACCTCGCTGCCCATCTTCGCGTAGGCGATGCCGAGTTCCATGCCGATGTAGCCGGCGCCGATCACCACCAGGCGCTTGGGCAGCTCGCGCTGCAGCAGCGCCTCGGTGGAGGACATCACGTGCTCGCCGTAGGGGATCGACGGGATCCCGGCGACCACCGAGCCGGTGGCCAGGATCACGTGCTCGGCGCTGATCGAGACCTCGCCGTCGGTGGTCGCGACGGTGCAGTTCTTGGCGTCGGAGAACACCGCCTTGCCGTGCACTGCGCGCACCTTGGCCTTCTTCAGCAGCGCCGCGACGCCGCCGTTCAGGCGGTCGACCACGGTTTCCTTCCAGTCCACCGCGCCGCCCAGGTCAAAGGACGGCGGGCTGTCGAGCTTGATCCCGAGCTTGCCGGCGCCGACATGCTCGCGCATCGCTTCGAACTTGCCGGCGACATGGATCAGCGCCTTGCTCGGGATGCAGCCGCGGATCAGGCAGGTGCCGCCCAGGCGGTCGGCCTCGACGATGGTGGTCTTGAGTCCCAGCTGGCCGCAGCGGATCGCGGCGACGTAGCCGCCGGGACCGCCACCGACGACGAGGACCTGGGTTTGGATGGATTCGGGCATGGCGGTGAGTCCTCGGGTATTGGGCTTTGGTGGGTCCGGACCTTGTCCGGACGCTTTGGGGGCAACAGCGTTCGGACAAGGTCCGAACCCACCAGGTCAACATCAACAGCAACAGCGTTCGGACAAGGTCCGAACCCACCAGATCATCATCAACAGCAACAGCGGTAAGTGGTGAGAGCCGTAAGTGGTAAGTGGCAGAAGCTCGCCAGTGCGTGGAATTGCGGCGGTAGTGGACTCCTTCCCGGCAACGTCCAGCGCGCGGTATTCCGGGTTCCGATGCGCTCGCCACTCACCACTCCCCACTCACCACTCACCGTTTCTCAGTCGATGAACAACGTCGCCGGATTCTCCAGCTGCGCCCGCAGGTGCTGGACGAACTCGGCGGCGTCCATGCCGTCGACCATGCGGTGGTCGCAGCAGGTGGACAGGTTCATCATCTGGCGGATGACGATCTGGCCGTTGCGGACCATCGGTCGCTCGACCATCTTGTTGACGCCGATGATCGCCACTTCCGGCGCATTGATGACCGGGGTGGTGACGATGCCGCCCAGCGCGCCGAGGCTGGTGATGGTGATGGTCGAGCCGGTCAGCTCCTCGCGCTTGGCCTTGCCGCTGCGCGCGGCCTCGGCCAGGCGGCGGATCTCCGCGCCGGTCTGCCACAGGTCCAGCGCCTCGGCGTGGCGCACCACCGGCACCATCAGGCCGCTCGGAGTCTGGGTGGCGATACCGCAGTGCAGGCCGGCGTGGCGGTAGGCGATTCCGGCTTCGTCGTCGTAGGTGACGTTGACCTGCGGGAACTTGACGATCGAATTGGCCAGTGCGCGCACCAGGAAGGGCAGCAGGGTCAACTTGCCTCGGGTCTTGCCGTGGACCTCGTTGAGGTGCTTGCGCAGGTTCTCAAGCTCGGTGCAGTCCACTTCCTCGACATAGGCGAAGTGCGGGATGCGCTGCTTGGCGCGCTGCATCGCCTCGGCGATCTTGCGCCGCACGCCGATGACCTTGATCGCCTCGACGCTCTCGCGCTTGGCCCGGCCGGCCGGCGCGGCGACCGCGGCCGGCGCGTTGCCGCGCGCGATGTAGGCATCCAGATCCTCATGGCGGATCTGCCCGGCCGGGCCAGTGCCGGGCACGTACTGCAGCTTGATCCCGAGATCCTGCGCGCGGCGGCGCACGGCGGGCGAGGCGAGGGGCTTTTCGCCGGGCTGACGCGGGAGGGCCGGGGCGGCCGTCGACTGTGCGACCGGCGCCGGCGCGGGCGTCGGTGCTGGTGTGGGTGTTGGTGTTGCAGCGGGGGGCGGCGCAGGCGCAGCAGCAGGGGCGGGAGCCGCCGCTGCGGCCGCACGCGATGCGACCACCTCGTCGGCGCCCGGCGTCCCGGCACCTTCAACCTCCAGGATCACCAGAGGTCCGCCGACGGCGGCCATGTCGCCGGCCTTGCCGCAGAGTTCGATGATCTTGCCGGCGACTGGCGAGGAGATCTCGACCGAGGCCTTGTCGGTGAGCATATCGACCAGCGGCTGGTCTTCCTTGACCACGTCGCCGACCTTGACCCGCCATTCGGCGATTTCGCTCTCGGCGATGCCTTCGCCCACGTCCGGCAGCTTGAATACGTAGCGTCCCATCTCAGTTCTCCATGACCTGCAGGAGCGCGCGCTTGATGCGCGCCGGACCGGGGAAATATTCCCATTCGAAAGCGTGCGGGTAGGGCGTGTCCCAGCCGGCCACGCGCACGATCTGCGCTTCCAGGTGCATGAAGCAGTTCTCCTGCACCTGGGCCGACAGTTCCGCGCCGTAGCCGCCGGTGCGGGTGGCCTCGTGCACGATCACGCAGCGCCCGGTCTTCTTGACCGACTCGACGATGCAGTCGATGTCGAGCGGCAGCAGGGTGCGCAGATCGATCACCTCGGCGTCCACCCCGGCCTCGGCCACACCGGCCAGCGCGACGTGCACCATGGTGCCGTAGGCGAGCACGGTGACTTCGCTGCCGGGGCGCACGATGTTGGCCTTGCCCAGTTCGACCCGGTAGTAGCCTTCCGGCACTTCGCCGAGGTCATGCTTGGACCACGGCACCAGCGGGCGGTCGTGGTAGCCCTCGAAGGGGCCGTTGTAGATACGCTTGGGCTCGAAGAACACCACCGGGTCGTCGTCCTCGATGGCGGCGATCAGCAGGCCCTTGGCGTCGATCGGGTTGGACGGGATCACCGTCTTCAGGCCGGCGACGTGGGTGAAGATCGCCTCCGGGCTCTGGCTGTGGGTCTGGCCGCCGAAGATGCCGCCGCCGCAGGGCGAGCGCACCGTGATCGGCGCCCAGAACTCGCCGCCGGAGCGGTAGCGCAGGCGCGCGGCTTCCGACACCAGCTGGTCGAAGGCCGGGTAGATGTAGTCGGCGAACTGGATCTCGACCACCGGGCGCAAGCCGTACACGCCCATGCCGACCGCGGTGGCGAGGATGCCGCCCTCGGCGATCGGGGTGTCGAACACGCGGTGCTTGCCGTATTTCTTCTGCAGCCCGGCAGTGCAGCGGAACACGCCGCCGAAGTAGCCGACGTCCTCGCCGAACACGACGGTGTTGTTGTCGCGCTCGAGCATGATGTCCATGGCCGAGTTGATTGCCTGAATCATGTTCATGCGGGCCATGATCAGACTCCCGATTCCTGGCGTTGACGGATCAGGTGCTGTGGCACCTCCTTGAAGACGTCCTCGAACATGCTCGCCGCGCTGGTCGGCTTGACGCCCAGGGTGCCGTAGCTCTCGGCCTCCTTCTGCGCCGCGCGGACGTACTCGTCCAGTTCCTGGTTCAGCGCCTCGTGCTGCTCCTCGCTCCACGCGCCGATCGCGATCAGGTGCTGCTTCAGGCGGTTGACCGGATCGCCCAGCGGCCAGCGCTGCGCCTCCTCATCCGGGCGGTAGGCGGAGGGGTCGTCGCTGGTGGAGTGCGGCGCCGCGCGGTAGGTATAGAACTCGATCAGGGTGGCGCCATGGTTGCTCCGCGCGCGCTCGGCGGCCCACTGGGTAGCGGCGTAGACCGCGAGGAAATCGTTGCCGTCGACACGCAGGCCAGGCAGGCCGTAGCCCACGGCGCGCGCGGCGAAAGTGGTCTGCTCGCCGCCCGCGATGCCCTGGAAGCTGCTGATCGCCCACTGGTTGTTGACCACATTGAGGATTGCCGGCGCGCGGTAGACCGTTGCGAAGGTCAGCGCGTAGTGGAAGTCGGCTTCCGCGGTGGTGCCGTCGCCCACCCAGCTGGCGGCGATGCGGGTGTCGCCCTTGAGCGCCGAGGCCATCGCCCAGCCCACCGCCTGCGGGAACTGGGTGCCGAGGTTGCCGGAAATCGAGAAGAAGCCGACGTCCTTGACCGAGTACATGATCGGCAGCTGGCGGCCTTTCAGGCGGTCCTTGGTGTTGTTGTAGACCTGGCACATCATGTCCACCAGGGACCAGCCGCGCGCGATCAGCAGACCCTGCTGGCGGTAGCTGGGGAACAGCATGTCGGCCGGGTCCAGCGCCATCGCCTGGGCCACCGCGACCGCTTCCTCGCCGGTGCACTTCATGTAGAACGAGGTCTTGCCCTGACGCTGCACGCGCATCATGCGCTCGTCGTAGATCCGCGTGGTGAGCATGTGCCGCAGGCCCTGGATCAGCACCTCGGGCGGCAGCTTCGGATCCCATTCACCAACTGCTTTTCCCTGCTCGTCGAGCACGCGGATCATGCCGAAGGCGTGCTCGCGCATCGCATGGTCCGGCTCGTCGATGGCCGGGCGGCGCAGGCTGCCCGCTGGCGGGATCACGATCTCGCTGAAATCGTGGGATTGGCCCGGGCGCGCTTTGGGCTCGGGCACGTGTAGTCGCAATGGCTGCCGGTCACTCATCTGCAGGACTCCCTCAGGACGGACCCGCCGGCGGTTCCGGGGCGAGTCTCGAAGGTGCGGAGTCTGCGCATCTCGGAGGCAAATGCGAAGTGGGGGACGCCACCATTCGCCGCCGTATGTGGTCTGCGGGACAGGTCCGGCTCAGGGAAACAGGTAGCGATCCCAGAAATTGCAGGCGTCGCGGTGATAGTCGACGAGGTTGCTGCTGCGCGCGCCATTCAGTTCCCGCGATAGTCGGGATGCGGCCTGGTACAACGGCCAGGGCTGGACCTCGCCGCTGCCCGGCGTCGCACCGCTGGCGAACTCCACCCAGGCGCGCTGCATGCGCTCGGCCAGCGGGTACTCGGCCAGACGCTCGGCCGGCGCGAACAGCAGCACCACGTCGAGGCCATGGAAGGACTCCAGCGCGGCCACGCCGGGCTGCGGCAGCGTCTCGGTCAGCACATAGTGGAAGGTGGGGATGCCGCGGCTGGCCTGGTCGCTGGCAGCTCGGCGCGCAGCGCAGGTGAACAGTGCGTCGTCGAGCAGGTCCTGGTAGGCGCGTTGAGGGCTTGGGTAGGCGGCGGCCGGGTACTGCTGCAGGATCGGTTCGGCGATAGCCGGGAAGCGCGCCCGGATGGCCGCCTCGTAGCCGGCGGCGGTCGCCGGGAGCGTGTTCGCCGGGACCAGGGTGGTGGTTTCGTCGTCGGTCACGCCGATCAGCAGCGGCACCGGCGCGGCCGTGCCATTGGCGATGGCGCGCCCGGGCGCCTCGGTCAGCGCGCCGCCGTCGAGCATCGGGCCAAAACTCTCGCCATCGCTCATGCCGGCCGGGTCGATCACCGGCGGCACCGCGGCCATCAACTGGCCCGGGCTGAGGTTGCGCAGGCAGGCGCGCTTGTCCGCCGCGCTGGCGCAGCCAGTGGCGCTGGTCACGCGGTCGCCCTGTGCCAGCCCGGTGGCGAGTGAGGGCGGGCTCCACAGGCAGTTGCCGCTTTGGACGATCGCCCGCTGGAACAGCGCGCGCCGCCGGCGCGGCCATCAAGGCGCAGGTGCTGACCCCGCCGGCCGACTCGCCGAAGATCGTGACCGTCGTCGGGTCGCCGCCAAAGGACGCGATGTTGCGCTGGACCCAGCGCAGCGCCGCGATCTGGTCGAGCAGGCCGTAGTTGCCGGCCTGCGTGAAGTCGGGCGCCTCGGCGACGAAATCGCGCTGTGCCAGGTAGCCGAGCAAACCGAGGCGGTAGTTGATCGAGACGAAAACCACGCCCCGGCTGGCGAAGGGCGTGCCGTCGTAGAACAGCGCCCCGTCCTGAACCTGCACCGCCGAGCCCTGGGTATGCCCACCACCGTGGATCCAGACCATCACCGGATGCGGGCCGGGGGCGGCCGGGCGCCACACGTTGAGCTGCAGGCAGTCCTCGTCCTGCGCGCCGAGCCCCGCCTCGGGCTGCGGACACAGCGCACCCGGCTCGCGCGCGGTGCGCACGCTGACGCTCGGGGCCAGTGCCTGCGGCGCGCGCCAACGCAACGGGCCGGTGGGCGGCTGCACGTAAGGGATATTCACGAAGCGTTCGATGCCCTCAGCCAGCATGCTGCCAGCCACCGGACCTTCACTGGTTGCTGCCGCCGCTGGCACGCGCAAGGGCGTCGACAGGATGCCGAGCGCCTTGGACTTGACGAAAGGCGGCTCCCCGTCGATCGCCACATTCACCTCGATATGGTTGCGTGTCCCATCTGCATCCACCAGCGGCTGGCTGAGGCGGATGCGGCCGCTGCCGATGCGGGTGGTCAGGATCAGCGAGGTCGGGCAATCGGTGCATTCCACATAGGGTGTGTAGAACACCGCGTCCTGCTCCAGTGCCGGGCCGCTGGCATAGCTGTACGCCCAACGCGGCTGGCCGGCCTGGTCGTGGAAATACAGGATGCGGAAGGCCTGGGTGCTGCCATCGGGTAGCGCATAGGCGTGCGACATCAGGCCCCAGCCGGAGTCATCGGGCGCGTACCAGGCCCCGTTGGTGACTGCCATTGCCGGCGGGGCGGGCGGGAGCAGCGGCTCGATGCACCAGGTCGCGGCACGCCCGTCGAGCACGAAGTCCAGCCGCACCAGAGCCCGCGCACCCTCGCGCGCGAAGCCATCCGGGCAGGCGGTCACCGGGGTGAAGCGGATCTCACCCACCTCGCGCCCGCTGACCACCCCGTTGCTGCCGCGGGTGTAGCGCCCCAGCGTGCTTTGCGGCGCCGGGCTGTCGCTGGTCTGGATCCACAGCCACTGCACCTTGCCGGTCTGGTCGAAGGTGTAGAAGGTGCCGAAAAACACCTCGCCGAAGCGGTGCAGATCGAGGCCATGGCCCTCGCGGGTGCGGTCGTACCACAGGCCGGATTCGACCGTCGCCGACAGCGGCGTGGACAGCAGCAGGAGCAGGGCGAGCAACCAGCGGCGCATGGCTATACCTGGATCGACGAAGGGCGCGCACGGATGATGCGCCGGGAACTGCAACGCGGTCACACGCCCCGGGTTGACGCTGGCGCACGCTGCCCGCCAATCGCCCGAGCCCTCACTCGCCCACATCCGGCTATCCTTGCGCACCCCGGAAGCCCCAATGGCGCTTCCCTTTTCCTTTTCCCTTTTCCCTTTTCCAATCCGAAATGACCACCATCACCCAGGTCCACGCCCGCGAGATCCTCGATTCGCGCGGCAACCCGACGCTCGAAGCCGAAGTCACCCTGTCCTCCGGCCACCGCGGCCGTGCCGCGGTGCCAAGCGGCGCCTCCACTGGCTCGCGCGAGGCGATCGAACTGCGCGACGGCGACAAGACGCGCTACCTGGGCAAGGGCGTGCGCAAGGCAGTGGCCAACGTCAACGGCGCGATCGCCGAGGCGGTGGTGGGCCTGGATGCGGCCGACCAGCAAGGACTGGACGACAGGCTGATCGCGCTGGACGGCACCGAGAACAAGGCGCGCCTGGGCGCCAACGCGCTGCTCGGCGTGTCGCTTGCGAATGCGCACGCGCTGGCGGCGAGCCGCGGTCAGGGCCTGTGGCAACTCGTCGCCGGCGAGCGTTCGCCGATGCTGCCGGTGCCGATGATGAACATCATCAACGGTGGCGCGCATGCCGACAACAATGTCGACATGCAGGAATTCATGGTGCTGCCGGTGGGCGTGCAGAGCTTCTCCGAGGCACTGCGCTGCGGCACCGAGATCTTCCACGCGCTGAAAGGTGTGCTGAGAGGTCGCGGCCTCGCCACCGCGGTGGGCGACGAGGGCGGATTCGCGCCGGACCTGCGCTCCAACGAGGAGGCCATCGAGGTCATCCTCGAGGCCATCGGCAAGGCCGGCTACCGCGCCGGCGAGGATGTGCTGCTGGGCCTGGACGTCGCCTCCAGCGAATTCCACAAGGACGGCCGCTACAACCTCGCTTCCGAGGACCGCTGGCTGACCAGCGAGCAGTTCGTCGACTACCTCGAATCCTGGGTGCGCCAGTTCCCGATCGTGACCATCGAGGATGGCATGGGCGAGAGCGACTGGGCTGGCTGGAAGCTGCTGACCGAGCGCGTCGGTACCCGCTGCCAGCTGGTCGGCGACGACCTCTACGTCACCAACACCAAGATTTTCCAGCAGGGTATCGACCAGGGCATCGCCAACGCGATCCTGATCAAGCTGAACCAGATCGGGACGCTCAGCGAGACACTGGCCGCGATCGCGCTGGCGGACCGCTCGGGCTATGCGGCGATCGTGTCGCACCGATCGGGCGAGACCGAGGACACCACCATCGCCGACCTGTCGGTGGCCACCACCGCGACCCAGATCAAGACCGGCTCGCTGTGCCGCACCGACCGCGTGGCCAAGTACAACCAGTTGCTGCGCATCGAGGAAGCGCTCGGCGCGGCGGCGCGCTACGCCGGTCGCGGCGCCTTCCGCTTCGGCCGCTGAGGCGCTGATTCCCGGATGCGCTGGCTGCTGCTCCTGCTGTTGCTCCTGCTCGTCGCGCTGCAGTACCAACTGTGGTTCCGCGGTGGCATGAACGACGTCTGGGAACTGGAGAAGGCGCTGGAAGTGCAGCGTTTGGAGAACGAAAAGCTGCGTCAGCGCAACGAGGCGCTGGCGGCGGAGGTCGAGGACCTGAAGACCGGGCGCGATGCGATCGAGGAACGCGCGCGCTCGGAACTCGGCATGATCAAGCAGGGCGAGAAGCTGATCCAGGTGGCCGAGCCCAGCCGCGCGGCTGCGGCTGCGGCTGCGCGCAGCGAGGAGCCGATCGAGTGATCTGGGCGGTGGTGCCGGCCGCCGGCAGCGGCCGCCGTTTCGGCGCGGAGCTGCCCAAACAGTACGCGCTGATCGACGGCCGGCCGCTGCTGCGCTGGACCCTGGAACGCCTGGCGGCGGTGCCGCAGCTCAGCGGGCTGATGGTGGTGCTGGCCGCCGACGATCCGCACTGGCCGGGCTGGGATGCGATATCCGGCAAACCGCTGTTGACCGCCATCGGCGGCGCCGAGCGTGCCGATTCGGTGCTCTCCGGCCTGCGCGCGCTGCCCGCGGTGGTCGGAGACAACGATTTTGTGCTGGTCCACGACGCGGCAAGGCCCTGCGTGCGGCCGGACGACATCGAACGCCTGACCCGGCTCGCGGGCGCTGCCGACGGCGGCCTGCTCGCGGCGCCCGTGCGCGACACCCTCAAGCGTTCGACCGATGGCAGGGCAGTCGAGCAGACCGTGCCCCGCAGCGAACTCTGGCGCGCCCTCACTCCGCAGATGTTCCGCCGCGGCGCGCTCGTGCGTGCGCTGGAGGGCGCAATCGCCCAAGACCGCCAGCCGACCGACGAAGCGCAGGCGATCGAATGGGCCGGTGGCCGGCCGCTGCTGGTCGAAGGCGCCGAGGACAACCTCAAGGTGACCACGGCGCGAGACTTGGCGCTGGCGGAGTGGTTGCTTGGAGAAGCGGTAAAAAGGGAAAGGTGAAAAGTGAAAGGGAGGAGCTGCTTTCGGGCGAGCCGGAGTCCACCGGCGTTGTGGCCATCCCTCCGCTCCAGTCGAATGTTGCGGAACCGAGCTCCGGTTCTTGCTTTTCCCGTTTCACTTTTTCCTCTACTTGCACATCACTCCAAAACGAATCTGCCAGACCATGACCCTGCACCCGCGCATCGGCACCGGTTACGACGTCCACGCCTTCGGGCCGGGCGACCATGTGATGCTGGGCGGCGTGCGGATCGCGCATGGACGTGGGCTGTTGGCGCATTCGGATGGCGATGTGGCGCTGCACGCGCTGTGCGATGCGCTGCTCGGCGCGCTGGCGCTGGGCGACATCGGCAAGCACTTCCCGCCGTCGGATGAGCGCTGGCGCGGGGCGGACAGCCGCGCGCTGCTGCGGCATTGCCGCGCTCTGGTCGGGGCGCGTGGCTATGCGGTCGGTAACTGCGACATTGTGGTGGTTTGCGAGCGGCCGAAGCTGGCGCCGCACGTGGCGCTGATGCGCGAGCGGATCGCCGAGGACCTGGAGTGCGAGGCGGACTGCGTCAGCGTCAAGGCCACCACCTCGGAGAAGCTCGGCTTTACCGGCCGCGAAGAGGGCATCGCCGCGCAGGCGGTGGCGCTGCTGGTGCCGGCATGACGCTGGCCTGCGCGCATGGTGGGCCGCCGCTGACGGGCGAGCTCAAGGCCAGCCCGGAGGATTTCATCGTCGAGGAGACCCTCAGTATCCAGGCGGACGGGCAGGGCGAACACGATTTGCTGCGCATCGAGAAGCGCGGCGCGAATACTGAATGGGTCGCGCGTGGGCTGGCGCGATTCGCCAAGGTGCCGCAGGTGGCGGTGGGCTTCGCCGGGCTGAAGGATCGCCACGCGGTGGCGCGCCAGCATTTCACCGTGCAGTTGCCGGGGCGCAGCGTCGACTGGTCGTTGCTCGACATGCGCGGCGTGCGCGTGCTCGACGTCGCGCGCCATTCGCGCAAGCTCAAGCGCGGTGCGCTGGTCGGCAACGGCTTCGAACTGACCCTGCGCGGCATCGAGGGCGACCGCGAACGCGCCGAAGCGATCCTCGCCACGCTGCGCACGGCCGGCGCGCCCAACTACTTCGGCACCCAGCGCTTCGGCCACGCCGACGGCAACCTGGCGCTGGCGCGGCGGCTGTTCGCCGGCGAGTCGCTCGGTCGCAGCGACCGTGCCTTCGCGCTCTCCGCGGCGCGCAGCGCGATCTTCAACGCGGTGCTTGACCGCCGCGTGCGCGAGGGCAGCTGGAACCGGGTGGTCGCCGGCGATTTGTGCAACCTGGCCGGCAAACGCGCCTGGTTCGGGCCGGCGATACCGGACGAGACCCTGGCGCGGCGTTGTGCCGAGGGCGAAATCCATCCGACCGGCCCGTTGTGGGGCGCGCCGGCGCCGCCGTGCGCGGACGCCTGTGCCGCGCTCGAACAGGATTGCGCGGCCGAATTCGCTGATCTGGTCGCCGGCCTGGAGTCCGTCGGCATGGAACCGGAGCGGCGCGCGTTGCGCATGATCCCGGAGTCGCTCGTCTGGGAGTGGCTCGACGGCACGCCTGGCGAGGCGCCCACGCAGGAGCCTCCCGTGCCCCATGCCCCGTGCCCCGTGCCCCAGGCTTTGCGCCTGCGCTTCACTCTCCCGCCGGGCGCCTACGCGACCAGCTTGATCCGCGAATTCATCGAGGTCGGACTCCAGTTGCCCACTGGCGTCGACACCCCCGACTGAGCGAGCATCCGCGCGCTGTCATCTTTCCTTCACATGCGCCAGTCGACGGGGTTCCCATGTTTTCGCTGCAAACGATCTTCGGCAAGGGCGATCGCTTCTTCGCATTGCTGCAGGACAGCGCCGCTGCCGCGCTGGACGCCACCCGCGCACTGCTGGCGCTGGTCGAACGCAAGGCCAACCAGCCCTCGCTGGAGGAATTCCGCCTGGCGCGCGAGCGCGAGCGCAAGGTCGCCGAGGAGATCCGCACGGAGCTGGTGCACACCTTCGTCACCGTGCTCGAGCGTGAGGACATCGAGACCCTGGGCAATGCGCTGTACCGCATCCCGAAGACGGTGGAAAAATTCGCCGAGCGCTATGCCCTGGCGGGCGAGCGCATCCACGGCGTGGACTTCGTGCCGCGGGCGAAGATGCTGGTGGACGCGGCCGAGGTGGTGCTGAAGATGGTCAGCGAGCTCAAGGGCATGAAGCTGGAACCGATGAAGGCGCTGTCCGACCGTTTGCGCGCCATCGAGGTCGAGGCCGATCGCCTGATGCTGGAGCTGTACCGCGAGCTGTATGCCGGCAAGTACGACCCGATCCAGACCTTCATGGTCCACGATTTCTACGAGATCCTCGAAAAGGCCATCGACCGCTGCCGCGAGGCGGGCGTGGTGACCTACCAGATCGTGCTCAAGAACAGCTGAGGTCGCCGTGGCACTGACGCTGCTCCTGCTGCTGATTGTGGTGGCGCTGGTCTTCGAGTTCATCAACGGCTTCCACGACACCGCCAACTCGATCGCCACCGTGGTCGCCACCAAGGTGCTGACGCCGATGCAGGCGGTGGGCCTGGCCGCCAGCATGAACCTGATCGGCGCGCTGGCCGGCGAGGCGGTGGCCAAGACCATTTCCAGCGGCCTGGTCGATGCCAATGTGGTGACGATCACCTCCGGCGTGCTGCTGTGCGCGCTGCTGGCGGCGATCGTGTGGAACCTGATCACCTGGTGGTGGGGTTTGCCATCGAGTTCCAGTCACGCGCTGATCGGCGGCCTGTGCGGCGCCGCGCTGGCCGCTGCGGCCGGCAATACCGATGCGCTGATCTGGGCGCAGTCGGCCGAGCCCTGGTACAAGGGCGGCGGCCTGCTCTACAAGGTCGTGGTGCCGATGATCTCGTCGCCGATCGCCGGTTTCCTGCTCGGCATGATGATCATGGGCCTGCTGTTCGCGCTGGTGGCGTTGATGGCCAGGAGCGGCGGCTGGCTCGCTCGGCTGGCGCGACCGCGCTGGGTCAACGCCTTCTTCGGCAAGGCGCAGCTGGTGTCGGCCGCGTACATGGGTTTCGCCCACGGCCTGAATGACGCGCAGAAGACCATGGGCATCATCGCGCTGGCGCTGATCGGCGCACAGGCCACCGGCACCCTGGACGGACTGCCGGACATGCTCGCCTTCCTGCATCCGGACCATGACAAGGAAGGCATCGACACCTGGATCAAGATCACCTGTGCGCTGGTGATGGCGGCCGGTACCGCCGCCGGCGGCTGGCGCATCATCAAGACCCTCGGCCACAAGATGGTCAAGCTGCACCCGATCCACGGCTTCGCCGCGGAGACCGCGTCGGCGACCATCCTGTCGGCGGCGGCGACCCTGGGCATGCCGGTCTCGACCACCCACAGCATCTCCACCGCGATCATGGGCGTGGGCTTCGCCAAGCGCGCCAACGCGCTGCGCTGGACCGTGGTCGAACGCATCCTGTGGGCTTGGGTGTTCACCATTCCGGTCAGTGCGGCGCTGGCATACGCGATGGTGTGGCTGACGCGCTGAGGCGCGGGGCGGAGCCTTCGTTGCGTCGCGCAATGCGGCGTCGCGCCGGTGAAACGTGAAACGTAAAACGTCAATCGGCGCGCGCTCCGGTTGACGTTTTACGTTTCACGTTTCACTTCCGACTTGGACCTGACCCACCACTCAAGGCGCCGCAACTAGACTCCGCGCATCTCCTCACGCGAGTCCACGGCCATTGGCGTCCCCACTCTCGACATCAGCCGCTTCGATTCCGACCGCGACGCCTTCGTCGCCGACCTGGGCCGCGCCTACCGCGAGTACGGCTTTTGCGGCATCAGTGGCCACGGCATCCCGGCCTCCCTGATCGACGGTGCCTATGCGGCCTTCGAGCGTTTCTTCGACCTGCCGGATGCGGTCAAGCGCCGTTATCACGTGGCCGGCGGCGGCGGTGCGCGCGGCTACACGCCCTACAAGGTGGAGACGGCGAAGGACTCCAAGCACGCGGATCTGAAGGAGTTCTGGCACATCGGCCGCGAGATCGCGCGTGATTCGCAGTACGCCACGATCATGGGCGAGAACCTCTGGCCCGAAGAGGTGCCCGAGTTCCGCACGCTGGGTTATGCGCTGTACCAGGCGCTGGACGACCTGGGCTCGCGGGTGCTGGCCGCGCTGGCGCTGCATATCGGCTTGCCGCAGGACTGGTTCGCCGACAAGACCCATTTCGGCAACTCGATCCTGCGCCCGATCCACTATCCGCCGATCACTGAAGACGAGATCCCGAACGAGCGCGCCGGCGCGCACGAGGACATCAACCTGATCACGCTGCTGGTGGGCGCCAGCGCAGAGGGGCTGCAGGTGCTGACGCGCCAGGGCGACTGGCTGCCGGTCACTACCTCCGGCGATGCCATCGTGGTCAACATCGGCGACATGCTGCAGCGCCTGACCAACCACGTGTACCCGTCGACCACCCACCGCGTGGTCAACCCGCCGGGCGAGCAGGCGCGCCAGCCGCGCTACTCGACGCCGTTCTTCCTGCACCCGAACCCGGATTTCCTGATCGAGACCCTGCCGCAGTGCATCACGCCGGACAATCCGAATCGCTATCCGCAGCCGATCACGGCGAATGACTACCTGATGCAGCGGCTGCGCGAGATCAAGCTGATCTGAGGGTGCCACGTCCGCGGCCCCGAGAATCGGGGCGCGCGTCAGCTCTTGCCAGGCTCTTCGTTGGTGCGCATGCGCGCAAGCATGGCGCGGACCTTGAGGCGAAACAGCGCGCCGCTTCGCGCTCGGCGTCGGCGGATTGCGCGGAGTCTGGTTCCGGCGCAACAGGCATCGCGTCCTGTGCCGGAGGCAGCGGAGCCGCGACGGGAACCGCCGGCGCAGCAGCCGGGCGCGGTGGCAATGGGGCAGCAGGCGCGGCGGGGGCCCGCGCGGCAGCGGCGGTCGGGCCAGGAACTGGCGCAGCGGGCAGGGGTGGCTGGGTTGCCGGGCGCGCCGTTGACTGCCTGGGCGCAACCGCCGGCGCGGGTCCCGAGGCGACCTGGGGCGCAGGGACGGCGGGCGATGGGACCGGGGCACTGCGCCGCGGGGGCGTGACCGGCGTCAACGATCTGGGCGAGCCGAACGGAAACCCGTCGATCGACTCGTCCGCGTCTTCGAACCGGTCCAGTCCGAGCTTGCTCTCGTCGAACTCGATGACATCCACGGCACTGACGGGCGCTGGTGCCGGAATCACCCCAGGCACGAAGGTCGCGGTGGCGAGCGAAGGCGGTTCAGGCTCTGGTGGCGCGGACACTGGGCCCCGGCAAGGTCTGCGCCACGGGCGGTTGCACCTCCGGCGGCGCGGGCGAATGCGCCGTCGCCAGGATGACCGGATCGGCTGCCGCTGGCGCGGGCGTCGCTGCAGCAGCGGGCTGCTCGCGGCGCAGCTTCTGCTTCAGTTCCTCCGGCAGTTCCTCAGGAAAACAGTGAATCGTCCTCGCGCACGACAAAGCGGGCGATGCGGTCAAACAAGGCGTCGTCGATGCGCTCCCAGGGAACTTGCTTGCGGCTGCTCCGAGCCAACTCGCATTGTCCAGCACCATGCGCAATACCGGATCCTCGGCGGAAATCTGCGCCTGCAGGCGCGCCTTGATGTAGCCGCGGGCGTGGAAAGTCGCCGCCGAGAGCTCGCCCTGCGGTGCGCTTCTCCTTGATGCCACCCAGGTGGTACTGGCGGAACAGGCTGGTCAGGGTACGCACACGGGTGACGTTGTCCGCTCGAACCGCCGGTGTGCGCTCGGGATCGACTCGCAGCGACCAGGTCATGGTGACCAAAGCTGCGGTGACGGCGTTCGTGCTCGACCTTGTAGTCGAAAAACGGCACGGTGCACAGCTCGCCATAGCCCTGGATGGGCATCTGCACCACAAATGCAGGACGGACCTCCAGCAAGGTGGCCGCAAGGCCCTCAGGTACTGGGTCAGCGCCTTCATCCGCGGCTCGATCTGGGTGCGGTAGCGCGTCTCAAGCGCCTCGCGTTCGCGCGCCACCTGCTCGGCTTGCAGCCGTTGCTGGTCAGCTTCGCGCTTGAGTCGTTCGAGAAAGGACACGCGCCGTCGCCAAGTCAGAACCAAGGATCATGATAACGGGCGCCGCGGTCGCCGCAAGCCCGGATTGAGTCTGCGTCACCCTGCGTTTCGCCTGTGCGCCGTCGTTGCGTATGCTGCGCGAAGATATCCACCGATCGCTGCCATGTCCGCCACAGAATTGCGCGTAGTCCTGCTGATCCTCGGCCTCGTCGTGCTCGGGGTCATCTACTGGTACGGGCGGCCGGCGCGGCGGATGGCCAGTGAGGCGCGCGCCGAACACGCGCGGCGCGAACCGGTACTTGGCGACGGCAGCGATGCCGAGCCCCGTTTTCCGCCCTTGGGGATGAGCCCTGGCACCGCGACGGCGCCAGTCACGACCTGCCTGCATTCGAGATCGACGGCCTCAGTGAGCGCGAGGACCGACCGGAGCCGTCGGCCCAGCGGGTCGGCCACCGCGAGGCCGCGCCGCACGACCGCATCATCAGCCTGTACGTGGTGGCGCAGGACGGCTACACCCTGCACGGACCGGAACTGGTGGTCGCGGCGGAAAAGGCCGGGTTGGTGCACGGCGACCTCGGCATCTTCCATCGCCTGGTCGACAGCAAGCCCGAGCTGGGGCCGATCTTCAGCATGGCCAACATGGTGCGCCCGGGCGTGTTCGACCTTGCCCAGATGGACAGTTTCAGCACGCCGGGCGTGGTCCTGTTCCTGACCCTGCCCGGGCCACTGTCGGCGCTGGATGCCTGGGACACCATGCTGCCGGCGGCGCAGCGCTTCTCCGACCTGCTCGGCGCGCAGTTGCTGGACGACCAGCGCACGCCGCTGGGACGCCAGCGGATCGCGGCGCTGCGCGACGAGTTGCGCGCGTACGACCGCAAGCGCGAGCAGTTGCAGATCAAGCCCGGCTGGTAGGCCCCGCGCATGTCCAGCGAAGCTCAGATTGCGGACCGCATCGCCTGGCTGCGCGACGAGATCCGCGGCCACGACTACCGCTACCACGTGCTCGACGCGCCGACCATCCCGGACGCCGAGTACGACTCGCTGTTCCACGAACTGCGGCGGCTCGAGGAGGCGCACCCGGAGTTCGCGAGTGCCGATTCGCCGACCCGGCGGGTCGGCGCGGCGCCCATCGATGGCGACTTCCCGGCGATCGCCCACGTGCTGCCGATGCTCTCCCTGGGCAACGCTTTCAGCCGCGAGGACGTGTTGGAGTTCGTCGCGCGCATCGAACAGGCGCTTGGGCAGCGCGACATCGAGTTCTCGGTCGAACCGAAGCTGGACGGCCTGGCGATCAGCCTGCGCTACGAAAACGGGCGCCTGGCCTATGCCGCGACCCGCGGCGACGGTGTGACTGGCGAGGATGTCAGCCACAGCGTGCGCACGATCAAGGCCGTGCCGCTGGTGCTGGCGCCGGGCAGCGGCTGGCCGGCGGTGCTCGAGGTGCGTGGCGAGGTCTACATGCCGCGCGCCGGTTTCCACGAGTTCAACCGGCGCGCGCGCGAGCGCGGCGACAAGGAGCTGGTCAATCCGCGCAATGCCGCCGCGGGCAGCGTGCGCCAGAAGGATCCGCGGCTGGCTGCCGCGCGCCCGCTGGCCTTCTATGCCTACGGCCTGGGCGAGGTCGCTGGCGGTGCGCTGGCAGACACCCACACCGGATTGCTGGCGCGGCTGCGCGCGTTCGGGTTGCCGCTGTCGCCGGAGATCGATGTCGCGGTCTGCGCGGAGGGCTGTCTGGCCTATTTCGAGCGCATCGGTGCGCGCCGGCCGCAGTTGCCCTACGACATCGACGGCGTGGTCTACAAAGTCAACCGCATCGACTGGCAGCGGGAGCTCGGTTTCGTCGCGCGCACCGCGCTGGGCGATCGCGCACAAGTTCCCGGCCGAGGAGGCTCTGACGCGGTTGCTCGCGATCGAGCTGCAGGTCGGGCGCACCGGCGCGCTGACCCCGGTGGCGCGGCTGGAGCCGGTGTTTGTCGGTGGCACCACCGTGTCGAATGCGACCCTGCACAATTTCGATGAGGTTGCGCGCAAGGATCTGCGGCCGGGCGATACGGTGATCGTGCGCCGTGCGGGCGACGTGATTCCGGAGGTCGTTGGCCCGGTGCTCGAACGGCGCCCGGCGGACGCGCAGCCAGCGCCGCTGCCGCAGACCTGCCCCGAGTGCGGTTCTCCGGCGCGCCGCGAGGAGGGTGAGGCGGCGATCCGCTGCACCGGTGGACTGGTGTGCCCGGCGCAGCGCAAGGAGGCGATCCGTTTCTTCGCCTCGCGCCGGGTGATGAACATCGAGGGCATCGGCGACAAGCTGGCCGAGCAACTCATCGATGCCGGCCTGGTGAGCGATATCTCGGATCTCTACAAGCTGGACCTGGCCACGCTCGCTGGGCTGGACCGCATGGGCGAGCGCTCGGCGGCCAACATCCTGGCCGAGCTGGAACGCAGCAAGTCGACCACCCTGGAGCGTTTCCTGTTTTCGCTGGGTATCCGTGATGTGGGCGAATCCACCGCGAAGGCGCTGGCCAAGCACTTCGGCAGCCTGGACCGGATCATCGACGCCAGCCGGCGCCTCGCGCCGTACTTCGCCGACCCGGCGGCTCTGAAACAGGCGGAGACGAAGAAAGCCTTTGCCGCCGAGCCGCTGATCGCAGTGCCCGACATCGGACCGGTGGTCGCCGAGCGTTTGTGCAGCTTCTACAGCGACGAGCGCAATTTGCGCATCATCGGCGAGATGCGCCAGGCGGGTGTGCACTGGCCCGAGACCGACCCGGCGCAGCGCGTCGACGGCCCGCTGAAGGGTCAGACCGTGGTGTTGACCGGCACGCTCGACAGCCTGACCCGCGACCAGGCCGGCGCGCGGCTGGAGGCGCTCGGCGCGAAAGTGTCCGGCAGCGTGTCGAAGAAGACCAGTTTCGTGGTCGCCGGCAGCGAGGCGGGGTCGAAGCTCACCAAGGCGCAGGAATTGGGCGTGCCGGTGCTGGACGAGGCGGCGTTGCTGGCCTTGCTGGCGCAGCATGGGGACATGGGGTGAGTGCGGAGCCTCGCGCGCAGCCCGGAGTGCGGTCCTCCGGGTACTTGCGGCAAGTACCCGGGGCAGGCGCTGCGCGCCCACTACGGGCTACGCGTGGGTGTCGTGAGCCACGATCTGCGCGGTCTGCTCGAGCGTCGCGCGCTGCTTGGCGACACCATCCGCGAGTTCTTCCGCGCCCGCGGTGTGCTCGAAGTGACCACGCCGGTGTTGTCGCAGGCCGGCAACACCGATCCGAACATCGAGAGTTTCACCACGCACTACCGCGGGCCGCAGGCCGGTGGCCCGCCACAGCGCTGGCTGCGCACCTCGCCCGAGTACTTCCACAAGCGGCTGCTGGCGGCCGGCAGCGGCGATATTTACGAGATCGCCTCGGTGTTCCGCGACGGCGAATGCGGCGCGCGGCACAACCCGGAATTCACCCTGCTGGAGTGGTACCGGGTCGGCTTCGACCATCATGTCCTGATGGACGAAGTCGAGGCGCTGGTAGCGGCCGTGGCGGCCGCATTCGGGCGCACGCCCGGCTCCGCGCGCCGGCTGAGCTTCCGGCAGGCCTTCGTCGAGTTCGCCAGCGTCGATCCGCTCGAAGCGGATGAGGACTCCCTGTGGCTGGCGCTCGCCGGCTTCGGCATCGACCGGGAAGGGTTGGGGCGCGACGACGCGCTCGACCTGATCCGCAGCCACATCGTAGAGCCCGCGCTGGCGCGCGAGCCAGCGGTGTTCATCCACGCCTTCCCGGCCAGCCAGGCCTCCCTGGCCCGGATCGACCCGGACGATCCGCGCGTGGCGCGTCGCTTCGAGTTGTACCTCGGCGGCAGCGAAATCGCCAACGGCTACCACGAACTTGGTAACGCGTGAGAGCAGCGTGCCCGTTTCGAACGCAACCTAAAAACCAGACGCGCCCGCGGCAGCACCGAACCCGCCCTCGACGAACACCTGCTGGCCGCGCTGCCGACGATGCCCGACTGCGCCGGCGTCGCCGTCGGCCTCGAACGCCTCCTCGGCTGGGCGCTCCGCGAGCCACGCATCGACCGGCTGCTTGCGTTTCCGTTCGCTCTGGCGTGAGGCTTGTCGCATTCCGCGACCAGAAGCGGAACGCAAAGAACGCAGAGGAAAAGCAGAGAGAACGCGGAGAAGGCGAATGACATGAGGGCTTGATGCCCTGTCGTGCGCTGTGGCCAGAAGCGGGACGCAGAGAACGCAGAGGAAAAGCCGAGAAATTCAACGCGATCCTGACGGCCATGCGTCCGGCGCATCACCCAAGGGGTTGTTCTGACTTTGAGGCCGGATCTCGTGTTCAAGGACTCTCTCACCGAACATGCGCCAAGGCGTTGAATTTCATACATTTTCAGCTCGTGCGAAACGACGACCCCGTGATTGAGTACGCAAGGGACGCAAAGGACGCAAAGACAGCAAGTGCCGGGGATACCCCAGCGCTGTATCGCGTTTGATTTCCTTTGCGTCCTTTGCGTCCAAGAACACAGTCCGCGATCTTGCGAGAGTCACAGTTCGATGCGCGAATGAGCGCACCGGCAGGGGTGACCGGGACTCTTACAGCTTTTCCAGCACCGCTTCTGCGCTCTCGCCGAACATGCGCCAAGGTGTTGAATTTCATACTTTCATCCCCTGCGAAACGACGACCCTGTGATTGAGTACGCAAAGGACGCAAAGGACGCAAAGACAGCAAGGGCCGGGGATACCCCAGCGCTGTATCGCGTTTGATTTCCTTTGCGTCCTTTGCGTCCTTTGCGTCCAAAAACACAGTCCGCGATCTTGCGAGAGTCACGGTTCGATGCGCGAACAAGCGCACCGCCAGGGGCGACCGGGACTCTCATCATGCTTCCTCTGCTTTCTCTGTGTTCTCTCTGCTTCTCCTCTGCGTTCTCTGCGTTCGGCTTCTGCTCACGGCACGCGCCAGTCCCCCGGCAGCGCAGACGCCGTGAACTTTTCCAACGGGGCGCGGTCTGATGCGGCCCGCAGACCAGGCATCCAGATCGCATGGAAGGATCCACCGCGCAGACCCTTGCTGACGATGCGGCCCAGGCTGCCCTGCATGACCGCTTCCGCGCCCTGCGCGAGGAGCTCGCCACCCAGGTGATCGGTCAGGCAGACCTGGTCGAGCGCCTGCTGATCGCGCTGCTGGCGGATGGTCACCTCTTGGTCGAAGGCGCGCCGGGGCTGGCCAAGACCACCGCGGTGAAGGCACTGGCGACGCGCGTCGAGGCCAATTTCCAGCGGGTGCAGTTCACTCCGGACCTGCTGCCCTCCGACCTCACCGGCACCGACATCTGGCGCCAGACCGATGGGCGCTTCGAGTTTCAGCCGGGGCCGCTGTTCCACAACCTGCTGCTGGCGGACGAGATCAACCGCGCGCCGGCCAAGGTGCAATCGGCGTTGCTGGAGGCGATGGGCGAGCGCCAGATCACGGTCGGCGGGCGCACCTATGCGCTGCCGCAGCTGTTCCTGGTGATGGCCACGCAGAACCCGATCGAGCAGGAAGGCACCTATCCGCTGCCCGAGGCGCAGCTCGACCGCTTCCTGATGCATGTGCGGGTGGGCTACCCCGAGGCGGCCGCCGAGACCGCGATCCTGCGCCTGGTGCGCGAGCAGGCGCGCAGCGCGCTGCGGGCGCCGCCGGCCGCGCCGCAGGAGCTTTCGCAGGCCGAGGTGTTTGCCGCGCGCGAGGCGGTACTCGATCTGCACTTTGCGCCCGAGCTGGAGCGCTACCTGGTGGAGCTGGTGCTCGCCTCGCGCGACGCGCGCCCCTACGACGCCGCGCTCGCGCGGCGCATCGCCTGGGGCGCCAGCCCGCGCGGATCGATCGCTCTGGAACGCTGCGCCCGCGCCCGCGCCTGGCTCGCCGGCCGCGACTACGTGACCCCCGAAGACATCCACGCCATCGCCCCCGACGTGCTGCGCCACCGCGTGTTGCCGAGCTACGAGGCCACCGCGGAAGGCTGGGACGGCGGGCGGCTGGTGACGGAGTTGCTGCAGAGGGTGCCGTTGCCCTGAGAGCGGGTTGTGGGTTGTGGGTTGTGGGTTGTGGGCAGCAAGGCCTGCATTCCCGCAACCTGACGCCCGGAGCGAGCTTTGGCCGCCCACAACCCACAACCCAGAACCCACAACCTTCCTCCCCGAAAGATGTCGAACGCGCCGACCCACGCCATCCACCCCGACCTCCCCACGCTGATCGCCTTGCGCCAGCGGGTGCTGGCGTGGCCGCCGCCGCAGCGGGCCCGCGGGAGTGCGGCGGGGCCGGCGACTTCGCCGCTGCGCGGGCGCGGGATGGACTACGCCGAGTCGCGGCTGTATGTGCCGGGGGACGACGCGCGGCATATCGACTGGCGGGTCACGGCGCGCACGGGCAAGACCCACACCAAGGTGTTCCATGCCGAGCGCGACCGGGTGACCTGGATCGTGGCTGATACCGCGTCCACCCTGTATTTCGGTACGCGCCGTTGCTTCAAGTCGGTGCTCGCGGCGGAAGTCGGCGCGCTGACGGCGTGGGCGGCGCAGCGCAGCGGCGACCGTATCGGCGCGCTGCGCGGCAGTCGCGCCGAGGCCGCGCTGCCGCCGGCGGGCGGCAACCGCGGGGCGCTGCGGGCACTGGACGCGCTGTGCCGCTGGTATCGCTCGCCGCCGGCCGAGGATGCCGGTCTCGACACCGCCCTGCAGACCCTCGCACGCATCAGCAAGCCGGGCTCGCGGGTGCTGGCGCTGATCGATCCGCGCAGCGTCGACGAAGTGGCCGACGCGCGCTTCACCGCGCTCGCGGCGCATCACGATGCGATCGCGGTGCTGCTGACCGATCCGCTGGAACTCGCACCGCCGTCCGCGCAGTTGGCCTTCGCCGGCGCGCTGTCGCGGGTGGAGCTGGACCTGCGCGGCGCGGATGCGCGCAAGCGCTGGGCGCTGGCCTTTGGCGAGCGCTTCGAAGCCGCCAGCCAGCGCCTCGCACGCCTGGGCTGGCGGGTGTTGCCGCTGCGTACCGACGAGTCAGCCGAGCGGGTGTTGACCGCGGTGCTGCCGTTCCGGCGCGAGGCCGCATGAACCCCGAGCTGCAACTGCGCGACATTCACCTGCCGCCGGAGCCCTCGTGGTGGCCGCCGGCGCCGGGCTGGTGGCTGCTGGCGCTGATGGCGGCACTGGCGGTCGGGTATGCCGCGCGCTGGGCGCTGCGTCATTGGCGCGCGCGCCAGCGGCGGCGCGCAATGCAGGCCGAATTCGAACAGGTGCTGCGCCAGGATGATCCGCATGCGCGGCTGGCGGCGCTCTCGGCGCTGCTGCGACGGGCGGCGCGCCTGCGCGATCCCGCCGCGGCGGGCCTGACCGGCGCTGCCTGGCTCAGCTTCCTTGATCAGTCCGCGCCCGGCGAGGCGCCGTTCACCCGCGGCCCCGGCCATTTGCTGGTCGATGGACTGTATCGCAAGGATCTCAACGCTGCCGCGGTCAACGCGCTGCTGGAGCCGGCGCGCCGCTGTTACTGGTACCTGGTGGGCCGGCCATGATCGAATCCCTGGTCGACTGGCAGCTCGCCTGGCCCTGGCTGCTACTGGCGTTGCCGCTGCCATGGCTGGCGGCGAGGCTGTTGCCGCCGGCACCGTCGCAGCTGGATGCGGCACTCAAGGTGCCGTTCGCCGCTGAAGTCGGTGCACTGGCGGGTGGGGCAGGGCGCGATCGGCGCCTGCGCATAGGCCTCGCCACCACGCTGGCCTGGATCCTGTTGTGCGTCGCGGCTGCGCGCCCGCAGCAACTCGGGGAGCCGCTGCAGCCACCGCACAGCGGTCGCAACTTGCTGCTCGCGGTGGACCTGTCCGGCAGCATGGCGGCCGAGGACATGCAGCTCGGCGGGCGGATTGTCGACCGTCTGACTGCGGCCAAGGCAGTGCTCGCGGACTTCCTCGACCGCCGCGAGGGCGATCGCCTGGGCCTGCTGCTCTTTGGACAGCGCGCCTACGCGGTCACGCCGCTGACGCTCGACCGCAACAGCGTGCGCGAACAACTGCTCGACAGCGTGGTCGGCCTCGCCGGCCAGGAGACCGCGATCGGCGATGCCATCGCGCTGGCGGTCAAACGCCTCGGCGAGCGCGACCAGGCGGCGCCGGATGCAGGCGAGCGGGTGCTGATCCTGCTGACCGACGGCGTCAACACGGCCGGCGTGATCGCACCCGACCGCGCCCTGCAACTGGCGCAGTCGGCCGGCATCCGGGTGCATACCATCGGCTTCGGCGGGACCGGCGGCCAGACCTTCATGGGCATGCAGATCCAACGGCCTGCCGAAATCGACGAAGCGACGCTGCGGCGGGTGGCACAGGGCACCGGCGGGCGCTACTTCCGCGCCCGCGATACCGCCGAGCTGGCCGGGATCTATGCCGAGCTGGACCGCATCGAACCCACGGCCGAGCCCGGCGAGGTGCTGCAGCCGCGCATCGAGCGCTACGCGTGGCCCTTGGGTGCGGCGTGGTTGCTGGCGTTGTTCGGCGCAATGGCGCGCCTGGCGGGCCGGGAAGTGCGCGCATGGACCTGAACCTGGCTGAATTCCAGTTCCTGCGCCCATGGTGGCTGGCGGCGCTGCCGCTGCTGCTCCTGCTGCTGTGGGTGTGGCGGCACCGGCGCGCCGAGCCGGGTGCCTGGCAGCGCGCGGTGGATCCGCACCTGTTGCCGCACTTGCTGCAGCGGGTCGAGGTGCGTGGCACGCGCCTGCCATCGGTGCTCGCGATGCTGGTCGGGACCCTTGCGATCATGGCGCTGGCGGGTCCCTCCTGGCGCGTCCAGCCGCAGCCGCTGTGGCAGCGCGAGGCGCCGCTGGTGATCGCGCTCGACCTGTCGGCGGCGATCCGCGCAACCGATCTGAAACCCTCCCGGCTGGCGCAGGCCCGCGCGAAGATCGACCGCCTGCTGGCGCAGCGGAGCGGCGGGCAGGTGGGCCTGCTGGCCTACGCCGGGCATGCGTTCACCGTGGCGCCGATCACGCGTGACGCGCGCACGGTGCAGGCGCTGCTGGACAGCCTGAGCCCGGACGTCATGCCGGTCGAAGGCCAGCGGGTGGACCGGGCCATCGCGCACGCGCTGAAGTTGCTGCGTGCCGCCGACGCCACGCGCGGCGAGATCCTGCTGCTCAGCGATCGTAGCGATGCGGCCGGCGAGCAGGCTGCCGCGCAGGCCCGCGTGGGCGGGTTCCGCGTGTCGGTCATTGGCGTGGGCACGCTGGCCGGTGCGCCGCTCAGCGGTCGCAACGGCTTCATCGTCGGCGCCGACGGCCAGCCGCAGCTGGCGCGGCTGGATCCCGCCAGCCTGGCCGCACTCGCCGCCGCCGGTGGCGGCCGCTATGCGCCATTGAGCGCGGACGACAGCGATCTGGCAGGGCTGGGCGTGCTCGACACCGATGGCGCTCCGATGGCGACCGGCGGCGGCGAGGGGGAAGACAGTGATGCCGCGTCCGCAGGCAACCAGCGCAGCGACGACGGCTACTGGCTGTTGCTGGTCCTGCTCCCGCTGGTCCTGGCCGGATTCCGGCGCGGCTGGCTCGCGCTGCTCCCGCTGACCCTGGTGCTCGCACTGAGCTGCGAACCGCGCGCTGCGTATGCCGACGCCAACACCAACACCAACACCAACACCAACACCAGCTCCTTCTGGGATTCCCTGTGGCGGCGCGCCGACCAGCGCGCGCACGCGGCGCTGCAAGCTGGCGACGCCGCATCCGCCCGCGCCTTGGCGCCGGATGCGGGTCTGCGGGCGGCGGCTGCGTACCGCGAGAAGGACTATGTCGCCGCCGCCGATTCCTGGTCCGGCATCGACAGCGCCGATGCGCACTACAACCGCGGCAACGCCCTGGCCCAGGCGGGCAAACTGAACGAGGCGCTGGACGCCTACGCCGCCGCGCTCGCGCAGTCGCCGGGCATGGAAGACGCGATCGCCAACCGCAAGGCTGTCGAAGACCTGCTGAAACAGCAGCAGTCCCAGCCGCAGAAGTCCGGCCAGCAGGATGGACAGAAGCAGCAAGGCGAGCAGCAGCAAGGCGAGCAGCAGCAAGGCGAGCAGCAGCAAGGCGAGCAGCAGCAAGGCGAGCAGCAGCAAGGCGAGCAGCAGCAAGGCGAGCAGCAGCAGGGCGAACAGAAGCAAGGCGAACGGCAGCAGGGCGAACAGCAGCAAGGCGAACAGCAACAAGGCGAGCAGCAGCAGGGCGAACAGCAGCAGGGCGAGCAGCAGCAAGGCGAGCAGCAGCAGGGCGAGCAGCAGCAGGGCGAGCAGCAGCAGGGCGAGCAGCAGCAAGGTGCGATGCAGTCTGATGACGCCGACCGCCAGGCCGCCGAAGAGGCCGCCCGGCGCGAGATGCAGCAGGCACTGGAAGCGCGCGAGGGCGAGGAAGCGACCGCTGAGGCGGCGCAGGCGGTCGAGCTGACGCCAGAGCAGCGCGCCGAGATGGAAAAGCGCCAGGCCCATGAGCAACTGCTGCGGCGGGTGCCGGACGATCCAGGTGCGCTGCTGCGGCGCAAGTTCGAACTGGAGTACCAGCGCAGGATCAGGGAAGGAGAGGATCGATGAGCGCTTCCGTGGCCCCGGGCCCTTGCGCCAAGTCTGGTTTCGAAGTAGCCCGGAGTACGCGCCTGGCGCGTCCTCCGGGTACTTGCGGCAAGCACCCGGAGAACCGCTGCGCGGTACTCCGGGCTACGCAAGGTCGATCCGGCATTGGCCTGTTTGCGGGTCCGTTTCGGGGCGCGCAATCCGCCTGGCTGGCGTGTTTTTTCTGGCTCCTGCTGGCCGCCACGCAGGCCCACGCCGCAGCGCGTGCCAAGGTGCAGCCGGAGCGCATCAGCCTGGGCAACACCGCGACACTGACCATCGAAACCGATGAGATCAATGTGCAGCCGGACCTGAGTGCGCTGGAAAAGGACTTCGCCATCGGCGGGCAGTCGAGCAGCATGCAGACCAGCTTCGTCAACGGGCAGCGCAGCACCCGCACGACCTACATGGTCGAAATCGAACCCAAGGCGGAGGGCGTGCTGACTGTGCCTGCGATCCGCATCGGCAGTGCGCAGACCGAGCCGCTGGTGTTGACGGTGACGCCCGTGCAGCAGGGCTCTGCGGCCGGCGGCGATCCGCTCTTCATGGAAACCGAGCTGTCGACCACCACGCCCTATGTGCAGCAGGCGGTGACCTACACCGTGCGCTTGTTCTTTGCCATGCAACTCGCCAGTGGAGACATCAACGCCAGCGCGCCACCGAATGCCAGCCTGCAGCAGCTGGGTGAAGACAAGCAGTGGCAGCAGGAAATCAATGGCCGGCGCTACGGTGTGTTCGAGCGGCGTTACCTGCTGATCCCGGAACAGAGCGGGCCGATGGAGCTGCCGGCTGCACGGTTCCGCGGCGCCGCCCAAGTGGGGGGCGGTGGCGGCTTCTTCGGCCGCACACAGAACGTCAGCGCCGCCGGCAAGGTGTACTCCCTGGACGTGCGCCCGCAGCCGGCGACTGCACCGCAGCGCTGGCTCGCCGCGCGCAGCGTGGCCCTGGTGCGCGGCGATCTGCCCGCGTCCGCGCGTGCGGGCGAGCCGGTGCTGGTGGAGCTGACCCTGACTGCGGACGGCGTGCTGGCGAGTCAGCTCTCAGACCTCGAATGGCCGCCGATGGCGAATGCCCAGGTGTTTCCGGAGCCAGCGCAGAAGCAGGACAGCATCGTCGACGGCCAGCCGGTGGCCACGCTGAAGCGCCGCTGCGCCATCGTGCCCTCGCGCGAAGGCAGCCTGGAACTGCCCGAAGTCCGGGTCGGCTACTGGAACGTCGCCAGCGATCGCGCAGACGCTGCGGTCATTCCAGCCAGCGAACTGGACGTCGCACCGGGCGCCACGCTGATGGCGCCAGTGCCGGTTGCACCGTCATTGCCGGTGTCTGCGCCCGTCCCGCTTGCGCCGACTGCTGCGCCGGGCGCCAATGCGCGGCCCTGGCAGTGGGCGACCGCAATCCTGTCGTTGGCCCTCACCCTTGCGCTGGTGTGGGGCTGGCGGCGTGGCCAGCGCAGGCCGGCCGCAGGGATGCCCCGAGCGAAGTCAGCGCAGGTCGACCCGGCCGCTCTGCGCAGTGCGCTGGCCAAGGGCGATCTGTGCGACATCGGCGATGCCCTGCGCCAGTCCTGCGATCCCCCGGCGCTGAACCTCGGCGAGGTGCGGGCACGCCTCGACGACCCGGAGCAACGCGCCGCGCTCGATGCGCTGCAGCGATTGCGTTGGTCCGGGGCCAGCACCGAGGCCCACGCGGATGTCCGCGGCAGGCTGCGTGCGGCGTTCAAGAGCGGCCCGAAATTGCGCAAGGGATCCGAGCGCGGCGAGCGCAGCGTGTTGCCGCCGCTGTATCCGGTGCGTTGAGCCGCGTGGAGCGAGGGCACAAGGGCGTGTCGGGAGGGCACGAGGGCACGAGGGCACGGCAAGACATCGCGCGAGTGCGCACCTCGTGCTCCGGTTGGGAAATGCAAAAACCATCAGCTGCTTGCACCTGGCTTGCGGATGTCGAGCCTTTTCGTGCCCTCGTGCCCTCGTGCCCTCGTGCCCTCGTGCCCCGCCTCTGACCCGCATCAATACCGCAGCGCAACAAAGCGGCGACACTGCGCGTATTAGTCTTGAAGGACGCAATGGCATGGGCGTGGCTGCGGTGGCGATCGATTCGGATGCGGAGAAGAAGGGCGGGTTGCCCTGGCACTGGCTGATCTTCCTGCCGGTGCTGGCGTCGGTGGTGGCTGGGCTGACCACGCTGGCGATTGCCATCAAGTACGGCGACAAGCCGCTGCCGGAGACGGTCACACGCACCGGGCCGGTGCAGTTCGGCGAGCACATCGGAGTGACCCAGGCGCGCGAGCGCGGGATACAGGGTCAGGCGGTGATCGATCCGGTTGCGCATGGCGTGGTCCTCACGCTGGCCGGCAAGGATCTGCCGCAGACCCTGATCTTGCGCCTGTGGCATCCGACCGAAACCTCGCGCGACCTCATGCTGCCGCTGACGCGCGGTGACGACGGCAGCTATCGCGGCGCATGGCCGGAGGGCGCCGCCGGGTTGACGCCGCTACTGACTGCACCGGAACAGGGTTGGGAGCTGCCCGGCAGCGCCGCGTCCGCCGATGGCCTGGCGCTGACTTTCCAGCCCTGATCCAATGGCTGGCTGTTTCCACTGCCGCGAGCCATTGCCGCCCACCGGCGTGCTGACGGTGACCGTCGCCGGCGCGCCAGCAGCAGGTCTGTTGCGCCGGCTGTCGCGCGGCGGTGGAGTGGATCCACGGCCAGGGTCTCGGCGACTTCTACCGTCTGCGCTGCGATGACCTCGGCCCGGGGCGCGCCAGCGCCGCCGACTACAGCGTGTTCGATCGCCCGGCGGTGCTGCGCTACTACGCCGGCGACCCGGTCGACGGGATCTGCGAGATCACCCTGGCGCTGGACGGGCTGCGCTGCGCCGCCTGCACCTGGCTGATCGAGCGCGCGCTGGGCGCTGAAGCAGGCGTACTCAGGGTCAAGGTGCAGGCGCTGACCCAGCGCGTGAGCCTGCGCTGGCGCGTCGCCGAGGTGGCCTTGTCGACCCTCGCCGGACGCCTTGCGGCGCTCGGCTACACCCCGCACCTGGCAGACCCCACCCTGGTGCTCGACCGGATCAAGCGCGAGCGCCGCGACGCACTCAAGCGCATGGTGGTGGCCGGCGTCGGCATGATGCAGGCGATGATGTACGGCGTGGCGCTGTACGCCGGCGCCTTCGAGGGCATGGACCCGACGGTGCGCGACTTCTTCCGCTGGGTGAGCATGGCGGTGGCCGCGCCGGTGGTGTTCTACGCCGGACAGTCCTTCTTTGTCGGCGCCTGGCGCGAGTGGCAGGCGCGCAGGCTGGGCATGGATACGCCGGTCGCGCTGGCGCTGGCGCTGGCCTTCGTCGCCAGCATCTACGAGTCGATGCGCGGCGGCGCCGAGGTCTATTTCGACTCGCTGACCATGTTCGTGTTCTTCCTGCTGCTCGGGCGTTTCGCCGAGCAGAACGTGCGCCATCGCGCGCAGGTCAGCCTCGGCGTGCTGTCGAGCGGGCTGCCGCCGCTGGCGCGCCGGATCGAAGACGGTCGCGAGGTCGAGGTGGCCACGCTGGAGCTCGCGCCGGGCGACACCGTGCGGGTGGCCGCGGGCAGCACGGTGCCGGTCGACGGCACGCTGCTGGAGGCCGCGGGCGAAGTCGACGAGGCGATCCTCTCGGGGGAATCGCGCCCGCTGCCGAAGCAGGTGGGCGACAGTGTGCTCGCCGGCAGCGTTGCGGTGTCGCGGCCGCTGACCCTGCGCGTCGAGCGCACCGGCGCGGCCACGCTGCTGTCCTCGCTGGCGCGCATGGCGGATGGCGCGCAGGCGGAAAAGCCGGCCAGCCTGGCGATGGCCGAGCGCGTCGCGCGGGTGTTCGTCGCGCGCGTGCTGGTGCTGAGCGTGCTCGTCGGACTTTTCTGGACCTGGTATGCGCCGGAGCGCGCCTTCGCGGTGGCGTTGTCGGTGCTGGTGGTGTCCTGCCCCTGCGCGTTGTCGTTGGCGCTGCCCACCGCGCTGGCGGCGGCGAGCCAGGGCCTCGCGCGCCTGGGCGTCATGGTGGTGCGCCCGGCAGCGCTGGAGACCCTGGCGCAGGTGCGCCAGGTGGTATTCGACAAGACCGGCACGCTGACCGACGGGCGCATCCGCGTCGCGGCAGTCGCGCTGGCGCCGGGCGTCTCGCGCGAGCACGCGCTGGCGCTCGCCGCGGCGCTCGAGCGCGAGGCCACCCACCCGATCGCGCGTGCCTTCGCCGGCGCTGGGTCCATGGAAGCCGCGATCAACAGTCGGCGCCAGGTCGCCGGCGAGGGCGTCGAGGCGCGCATCGACGGCCGGCTGCATCGCCTGGGCCGGCCGGCGTTCGCGCTGCCGGGGCGCGCGGCGACACTCGCGGGCGATGTCCTGCTGGCGGTCGAGGGCCAGGAGATTGCCGCCTTTGCGCTGGAAGACCAGTTGCGCGGCGATGCTGCGGCCGCGGTGGCCAGCTTGCAGGGCGCGGGCATCAGCACCGCGCTGCTGAGTGGCGACAGCGCCCCGCGGGTGGCAGCGCTGGCGGCGCGCGTCGGCATCGCTGCCTGGCAGGCGGAACAGTCGCCGCAGGCCAAGATCGATGCGCTGGAAGTCCTGCAGCGACAAGGTCCGGCATTGATGGTCGGCGACGGCGTCAACGACGCGCCGGTGCTCGGCCGCGCTGCGGTGTCCGCGGCGATGGGGCAGGGCGCGGACCTGGCCAAGGCGCACGCGGACCTGATTCTGCTCGGTTCGCGTCTGCGCGTGCTGCCCGACGCTCTGGTCCTGGCGCGG